>NZ_JBQENK010000017.1:19753-82428 GCF_052044735.1 Pseudomonas sp. 22526 | reverse complement strand
GAGCTTGCTCGCGATGAGGCCCCCTGCTGAAAGGTGCCTGACATGAATCTTCACCTGATCATCGGCGACAAACTCTATTCTTCCTGGTCGCTGCGCGCCGCCCTGGCGCTCGAGCTGGCCGGCGCGACTTACACCGAAGAACTGATCAAGCTGAACCAGCCCGATACCCGCGAGCGGATCCTCAAGCATTCGCCGACCGGCAAAGTCCCGTTGCTGAAGACCGAGCACGGCACCATCGCCGACTCCCTGGCGATTGCCGAATACCTGGTCGAGCGTTTTCCCGAAGCCGAGCTCTGGCCGCGCGATGTGGCCTCCCGGGCCCAGGCCCGCTCCGCCTGTGCGCAGATGCACAGCGGCTTCTTCGGCCTGCGCGGCAACCTGCCGTTTGACCTGAGCCGCGATGCCGCGCTTTCGCCCATGCCACCCGAGGCCCAGGCCGACATCGAGCGGATGCTGGCCTTGTGGGCCGAGTGCCGCGCGGCTGCGACCGAACCAGGGCCTTTCCTGTTTGGCCGGGTCAGTCTGGCGGACGCCTTTTTTGCACCGATCGCCGTGCGCTTGCGTACCTATCGGGTGGCGCTGCCGGCCGTCGATGCCGCCTATGTTGAAACGATCTATCAATGGCCAGCCTTCAAGGCCTGGCAGAAAGCCGGTTTAGAGGAAGTTGTACGGTGAAACGAGTACATGTGGCGGCGGCCGTTATCCGTGATGCCGACGGCAGGATCCTGATTGCCCGACGTGCCGATACCCAGCATCAGGGCGGCCTCTGGGAGTTTCCCGGCGGCAAGGTCGAAGCGGACGAGGCGGTGGAAGCGGCGTTGACCCGTGAGCTGCAGGAGGAACTGGGTATTCTGGTGTCCCAGGCGCGGCCGTTGATCAAGGTGCAGCATGACTACCCGGACAAGCAGGTGTTGCTGGATGTCTGGGAAGTTTCCGCTTTTACCGGCGAACCCCATGGCGCCGAGGGCCAGCCTTTGGCCTGGGTCACGGCCCGTGAACTGGAGAACTACGAGTTCCCGGCGGCCAACCAGCCGATCGTGGCGGCAGCGCGTTTGCCGAGCGAATACCTGATCACCCCGGAAGACCTGGAAACACCGGCGCTGTTGCGGGGTATGCAGAAGGCCATTGCCGGCGGCATCAAGCTGATCCAGCTACGCGCGCCCAACGGCTACGACCCGCAATACCGCGACCTGGCGGTGGATGCGGTCGGCCTGTGCGCGGGCAAGGCGCAATTGATGCTCAAGGGACCGTTCGAATGGCTGGGGGATTTCCCCTCGGCGGGCTGGCATATCACCGCGGCGCAGCTACGCAAATACGCCAGCGCCGGGCGTCCCTTTGGCAAGGAGCGCTGGCTGGCGGCGTCCTGCCATGACGCTGAAGAGCTGTCCCTGGCGCAGCAGATGGATGTGGACTTCGTGACGCTGTCGCCGGTCCAGCCGACCCAGACCCACCCTGATGCGCAGCCTCTGGGCTGGGAGCAGGCCACCCGACTGATCAGCGGTTTCAACAAGCCGGTGTACCTGCTCGGCGGCGTCGGTCCGGACCAGCGCGAGCAGGCCTGGGCAGCCGGGGCGCAAGGGGTGGCGGGGATTCGCGCGTTCTGGCCCTGAGGCCAGTCACCAGCCGGTTCGCTCCCGCATAAGTTGCAGGAGCGGGCTTGCTGGTGATCAGAGGGGACGTTATTCGGGTTTCGCCGCCGCTTGCCAGAGAATCTCGGCAATCCCCTGGCGCTTGGCAATCAGGCGCGCCGCCACGAACAGCAAGTCGGACAGGCGATTGATGTAGGCCAGGCCGACCCCCTCCAGCGGTTCCACGGCATTCAGATGCTGGCAACGTCGCTCGGCACTGCGCGCCAGGCTGCGGCAAACATGGGCCTGGGCGATCAAGGCCGAACCGCCCGGCAAAATGAAATTCTCCAGCGGCCCCAACTCTTCGTTCCAGACATCGATGGCTGCTTCCAGTCGTTCGACTTCCGCGGTATTCAGTGCCTGATACACCGGCATGGCCAACTCGCCCCCGAGGTCGAAGAGGCGATGCTGGCAGGGCGCCAGGACGTCGATCAGCTCCTGTAGGCCCGGATGCTCGATGCGCTGTTCGATCAGCCCGGCCAGGAGCAGCCCCAGTTGGCTGTTCAGCGTATCGACTTCGCCGATGGCCTCGACCCGCGGATGGTCCTTGGGAACCCGGCGCCCATCACCCAGCCCGGTTTCGCCTTTGTCGCCGGTGCGGGTGTAAATCTTCGACAAGCGAAAGCCCATGCTTACCTCTCCAATGGGGGGTGTTCCAGTGGTGGCGGCTGACTGCCCGCCAATGGCAAACGCAAGGTGAAGCAAGTGCCCTGACCCTGCGTCGACTGCACTTCCATCTGGCCCTTGTGATTGTTGGTGATGATGAAGTACGAAACCGACAGCCCAAGGCCGGTGCCCTGGCCGATTTCCTTGGTGGTGAAGAACGGCTCGAAGGTCCGTTTGCGCACGTTTTCGCTCATGCCGATGCCGTTGTCCTCGACCTGGATTTCCGCCCAGGGCGGGTTCAGCCGGGTACGCAGGATAATGCGCCCGGGTTCGCTGTCGTCTACCCGCTGGTGAATGGCCTGGGCGGCGTTTTTCAGCAGGTTGAGCAGGACCTGCTCCAGTTCGTTGGCGGTACCGGGCACCGGGCCCAGTTGCGGGTCGAACTGGCGGATGATGGCCTGGCCCTTGAAGTCGAAGCCTATGGCCAGGTCGAAGTCGTTGCCGGCGATCTCCACGGCCTGGTCGATCAGTGCCGGCAGGTCGCAAGGCGCCATCTGCCGGTTGCTGCGCCGGCTGAAACTGAGCATATGGGTCACGATCTTCGCCGCCCGGGCGCCAGCCTGCTGGATGCCATCGAGCAGCTGTGGCACTTCGCGGCTCTGCAGGTAATGGTTGACGGTTTCCAGCTCGATACCGATCTGCTCGGCATGTTCCTGATTCTTCGGCAGCTCGGGGGACAGGCGCCGGCGGATGTTCTGCACGTTATGCAGGATGGCCCCCAGCGGGTTGTTGATTTCGTGGGCCATGCCGGCGGCCAAGCCACCCACGGAGAGCATTTTTTCCGACTGCACCATCATTTCTTCCAGGGACAGGCGCTGGGTGATGTCGTCGATCCGGATCACCACGCCGCGCCCGGCGCCGCCCATCAGCGGGTAGAAGGTCAGGGCGTAATGCCGGGCTTCATCATCCTTGACCCAGGTGACCCGCTCGACCTTGGTGACCGTATGCTGCTCCACGGTTTCCTTGAGCTGTGGCAGGAACGGCTTGAGCGGTTCGAAGGCGAGGAAGATCGGCTGATTCAGCGCTTCATCCAGGCGTGTGCCGGAGAGGGCGCTGGCCTCCTGGTTCCATTGAGTGACGTAGAGCTGCTCGTCCAGGGCGATCAGGGCCGAGGGCATGGAGTCGATGATGCTGTTGAGGTAGTTCTGAAAGCCGGTGAGTTTCTTTTCGATCTTGCTGCGCACCTGGACTTCCAGCTCCAGTTTGCGGTTGGTGTGGCGGGTTTCTTCGGCCAGGCCCTGGGCCTGGTCATAGGCCGCCTGAGAGTCGTCGCGGGCCCGCTTGAGTTGCTGCTCTCGGGCTTCGATGCGCGACAGCATGGTGTTGAAGGCCTCGGCCAGGCTGCCGATTTCATCGTGGTTGCCGCGGGCGGCGCGCAGGGAATAGTTTTCCTCGCGGGTCACTTGCCGGGACAGTTCTTCCAACTGATGAATGGGGCGAGTGATCAGCCGTTTGATCTGCCGGGCAATCACCAGCCACAGCAGCACGCTGAAGATCAGGATGCCCAGGCTCGCGGTCAGGGTGCCGGTGTAGAAGGCCATCGGCAGCTCGCTGCTGGCCACCAGCAACAGGTGGCCGGGAGGCTGGCCGGCGCGGGGCAGGGCGATGATCTGGTTGCTGCGAAACTCGGTCAGTTGCCAGGCTTCGATATGCCGATAGCGCTCCGGCAGACTCAGGCGTTCGCCATGCTGCAACTGGGCCAGGCGCGTGCCCTTGCCGTCATAGATCGCTGCGGCGCGCAGGGGGGAGTAGCTGTTGAGTTCGCTGAGCAGCTTCTCGGCGTTTTGCGGCGAATCCAGCGCTTGCGCGGACAGGGTCGGGTTGGACACCAGCCGGCCGATGGTCTGCAAGGCTTGCGGCGCCATGCTTTCCTGGGAGATCCAGTAGGCGGCGCTGATAAAGGTCAGGTTGGCGACCAGCAGTACGGTAATCAGCAGGACGAGCAAGGCGGCCAGCAGCTTTTGGCCGACCGGCAGGTTTTCAAGGCGCTGGCGCAATGGCATCGGGGACGTCGCTAGAAAGGAACACGTGGGCAGCGTAGCCGCTGCTCAGTCACTGGGCAATCCGCGCTGTTGCAGGTGTTCCACCAATAGCCGGCGCAGGCGGCTGAGGTTGGGCAGGTGCAACTGGTGCCTGGCAGCAACGTCGCAGGCATGCCCCAGTAAATAGCTGATTTCGGTTCTGCGCCGGCTGGCGACGTCCTGGTACATGGAGGAGTAGTTGGCGGCGGTCGCCTGGATCACCCGCTCCACCTCCTGCTGCAGGTTCTCGGCCGCGGCGGGCTGGCCGCAACGTTCCAGCAGTTCGCTCAGCTCGACGCACAGCATCGCCACTTCGCAATGATGCTGCAGCAGGCCGCCGTTGCGGCAGTCATGCAGGACCGTCAGGGGATTGATCGCGCAGTTGAGCGCCAGCTTGCGCCAGAGGCGGGTCAGGATGTCCGCGCTCCATTCATGGGGGATGCCGCTGACGCTCAGGTCGTCGAGCCAGAAGGGCGCGGTGGGGTGGCTGGCGTCCCCCAGCCAGGTGTAGCCATGACCGGCGAACACCACGCGCCAGTCGCCATCGCGAAAGGCGCCTTCGGTGCTCGAGGCATAAATGCAGCGGGCCTGCGGCACCTGGGCGGCCACGGCGTCCTGGCTGCCCAGGCCGTTCTGCAGCAGGACCAGTTCGGCGTCGGGCGTCAGGCGCGCGGCCAGCTGGCTGACGGCCTGTTGCGCGTCATAGGCCTTGCAGGCCACCAGCAGGCGGGTAATGGGTTCAGGGTTGTCGAGGGTTTCGCCGGGAATGGCATGGAAACTGGCCTGCCCTTGTTCCACCAGCGTCAGCCCACCCACGGCCTGGTAGGCCTCCAGGCGGGCCTGATTGCGCAGGATCAGGCGTACCGGCAAGCCAGCCCGGGCCAGGCGTGTCGCCCACAGGGTGCCGAGGCTGCCCGCGCCCAGAATGTGCCAGGTAGTCGACATCAGCGTGGTGCTCGGTTTGGCAGGCGCATGCGCGGCTCGCAGTGAAGGAGGGGAAAGACCCGTTATAATGAGCCCGGATTTTAACCGCAAACCGGGCGTGCTCCATCTTTATCGAGCTGCGCCCCTTTTTTTATTGGAGAAATTACATGCCGTCGTTTGACGTGGTATCCGAACTGGACAAGCACGAAGTCACCAACGCCGTGGAAAACGCCGTCAAGGAGCTGGACCGCCGCTATGACTTGAAGGGCAAGGGCAGCTTCGAGTTCAAAGAAAAGGAACTGACCGTCAACCTGACCGCTGAAGCCGAATTCCAGCTGGAAGCGATGATCGAGATCCTCAAGCTGGCCCTGGTCAAGCGCAAGATCGATGTGCAGTGCCTTGAGGTCAAGGACGCTTACGCTTCGGGCAAGGTGATGAAGCAGGAAGCGACCCTCAAGGAAGGCATCGACAAAGAGCTGGCGAAAAAGATCGTTGCCCACATCAAGGACGCCAAGCTGAAGGTCCAGGCTGCGATCCAGGGCGAGCAGGTACGGGTTACCGGCAAGAAGCGCGACGATCTGCAGGAAGCCATCGCCGCCCTGCGCGCGAAAGAGTTCGGCATGCCGCTGCAGTTCAACAACTTCCGCGACTGATGTTTTTTTTCGGGAACCTCGCGAGCTTATTGACGTCCGAGGCCCGAGTAGTGGGCAGAAACGATTGAGCCTGTATAAGGCTACTCGTTCTGCCCTTGTTTTTTGTGTGCCCGGCAGCCGGGAATCAGGAGAGATAGATGGATTTGAATGCTGAAGTGGACAACCTGGTCAAGGCTTCCCAAGCCTGGATTCCGATGATCATGGAATACGGCAGTCGGGTACTGCTGGCCGTCATCACACTGGCCATCGGCTGGTGGCTGATCAACAATTTGACGCAAAAAGTCGGCAAGTTGCTGGCGCTGCGTAATGCCGACCAGGCCTTGCAGGGTTTTATCAGCAGCCTGGCGAACGTCATTCTCAAGGTGCTGCTGATTGTCAGCGTGGCCTCGATGATCGGTGTCGAAACCACTTCGTTCGTTGCCGCGATCGGTGCGGCGGGTCTGGCCATCGGCCTGGCCTTGCAAGGCAGCCTGGCCAACTTCGCCGGTGGCGTACTGATCCTGCTGTTCCGTCCTTTCCGTATCGGTGACGTGATCGAGGCCCAGGGCATCAGCGGTACGGTCGACAGCATCCAGATCTTCCACACGGTGCTGCGTACCGGTGACAACAAGACCGTCATCGTGCCTAACGGCAACCTGTCCAACGGCATCATCACCAACCACAACCGCCAGCTGACCCGCAAAGTGATCTTCGATGTCGGCGTGAACTACGAGGCTGACCTGCAAAAGGCCCGTGAGGTCCTGCTGGATCTGGCCAAGGACGAACGCGTACTGGCCGATCCGGAACCTGTGGCGGTGGTTTCCATGCTGGGTGACAGCGCCATTACCCTTTCCCTGCGTGTCTGGGTGAAGACTGCGGATTACTGGGACGTGATGTTCCGCTTCAACGAGTTGTCCCGTGATCGCTTGAAGGAAGCGGGTATCGATATTCCGTTTCCACAGCGAGTGATTCGTGTGGTTCAGGAAGCGGCTGTTTGAGTAAGTAACGGGGATAGGGGTTAAGAGTCTGATCGAATGGTCAGGCTTTTAATGCCCTACTCGCTGGGGAGAGTTTGAAACCTGGTTGTAACAATGAACTGTCGATAACCGGAGCTTCAGCGAGTCGCCAGCCCCAACAAAAAAGGCCCATCGAATGATGGGCCTTTTTTATTACTTGCTAAGTAGCCGCTATTACAAGATCGACAGTGGGTAGTCGACGATCAGGCGGAACTCTTTGATATCGCCTTCACCCTGGTCGGCGTTAGCGAAGTGCCAAGCCTGGCGAACGCGGAAGGAGAGATCTTTTGCCGGGCCAGACTGAACAACGTACTTGGCTTCGAAGTTGGTCTCGTTGTGTTTGCCATCGGCACCGTACAGCGGAGCACCGGTGTCTTTATTACGGTACATGCTGTTGGCAGCCAGACCGGTGCCATCGATATCCCAGCCTTTGACATAGCGGGTCATGAAGCTCAGACCAGGAATGCCGTACTCAGCCATCTTCAGATCGTAACGGATCTGTGCGGACTTCTCGTTCGGGCCGTTGAAGTCAGAGTACTGGATGGAGTTGGCGAGGAAGATCGAGTCGCCGCCGCGGTTGTTCTTGCCCACGCCGATGTAGTCGAACGGGGTATCGCCGTTGACCTTCTGGAACCCGACGGTGATGGTATGCGCTTTCAGGAACGAGTAAGCGGCTGCCAGGGAGAACGTGGTGTTGCTGATGTCACCAGCCTTGGCGCTGCCGGAGTCAGTGGTGCGGTAAATGTTACCGTCCAGGTTCAGCGACTGATCGCCACCCATCGGGATGGTGTAGTTCAGGTTGGCGTAGTACTGGTTCCAGATATCTTCCAGCTTGGAGCCGTACAGCGATGCGCTCAGATTGTCGGTGATGCCGTATTTGCCGCCGAAATAGTCGATGGTGTTGGCTTCCACGCCAGCGTAGTTGGCGTACAGGCCACCATCACGGGCATTTCGGTCCTGGCTGGTGGACGAATAGAAGTGACCGGCTTCCAGATCAAGGTTTTTGATCTCACTGCTCTGCAGTTGGAAACCGCTGGCAGTTTGAGGAAGGATACGGGAACCGCCGACCGCGAACACCGGGGAGGTGCTTGGCTGCATGTCGCCGGCTTTCAACTCGGTTTTGGAGACGCGAAATTTGATGGCCGCGCCTGCTTTGCCCTGGCTATCGTTGACGTCGCCATCGGAGTCGCGGCTCATGTTGCCGGTACCGCCAGTGCCGTCGCCGCCGTCCAGTTTGATCGCCAGATAACCGAACGCATCGACGCCGACGCCTACGGTACCCTGGGTGTAACCGGAGCTGAAGTTGCCCCAGATGCCCTGGGTCCAGTCTTTCTGATCGTTGCTGTGGTCTTTGTTGTCACGGTTGAAGTAATAGTTACGCAACAGTACGTCGAATTTTGCGTCTTCAACAAAGCCCTTGGCTTCAGATTGGTCACTTACAAAAGGTGCGGCCGTAGCCACTTGAGTACTGGCGGCTGCTGCAACTGCCAGTGCGATCATGCTCCACTTCATCACGCGCATCGTGATTTGCTCCTTTGGTTTTTAGAAGAGTACTGCCGTCCCACCTGTTTTATTATCTGGGCGGCTCTTTCTTTTTGTGTCGGCGCAAACTTATATCACGCCGACAATGTTGGCGATACTTGCGTATCAGTCCTTTCAGCTTCTTTACGACCCTGTCGCAAAATGCTCGATCAATGTCGCAAATCCGCAGTCCGCATGTACCCGGACTGACAACTTCAGCGCTGTTTTCGAAGGCTTGAACCTGGAACAAAAAGAACTTTGGTCAAGCAGTCAAATCTCCATGGGGCAGCCTTGCCACTATTGTTATTAGTCTCAGGAGAAGCCTTTTTCCGATGGCTTCTCCTGGGACAATGTGGGTGTGAATGCAACAAGCGTGCACAAAACGCAAAGGCACCGAGTTTTTTTCGGCGATGGCCCTTCAGGCTGTAAAAACCGCATAAAACAGTGGTTTTAAGGTCGTTTTGTTTGGGCTTGACGTTCCCTGTCCTCCTGGTGTTGCTCCCTGAAAAAAAACGCACGACATTCCAAAACGTTACCGGTTCACCCTGCTGGGTGAGTAGATCGCGGATGGTTAACGCACTGAGCGTAGACGCACTGTGAGGTTTTGGTGCAAAAGTTTCTTGATGCAGCTCAATCATCATCCGGCGTCGGGCGCTGAGGAATGCGCAAGGAAGGCGCTCTTTCGCGGTTTTTTCCTTGTTTTTTATGGGCTTCGTTCAGTCGTGGTGCAGTCCGCTGGAAAATGTTCCAGGCCGGGGCGCTCTGACGTGTGGTATCGAGGATGAATGTTGAGGCGGGATCTGCGCAGCAGGGCGATGAACGGAAGAGCTTTCGCAGGTATGCTGCCGCTCTGTCGCTTGGCGGGCAGCCGGTCATGGCGTTCGCTAAGCTGAAACTTGATGAGCTGAGCGGGAGTGCGCGCGGTGTTCGCTTTAGATCCACGACTTCAACAAGACACCTTGCCCATTGGGGATTTCCCCCTTTGCCGGCTGCTGTTGTCCAACGACTCCAATTACCCGTGGTTCATCCTGGTGCCGCGCCGGGAAGATATCAGTGAGTTGTTTCAATTGGATGACGCGGACCAGCAGCAACTATGGCGAGAAACCACGGCGCTGGCGGAGTTGCTTAAAGACTCTTTCGATGCGGACAAGTTGAATGTGGCGACTCTGGGTAATGTCGTCAGCCAGTTGCATATGCACGTTATCGTTCGCAAGCGCGACGATGGGGCCTGGCCTGCTCCGGTATGGGGCAAGCTGCCTGCCAAACCTTACAGTGCCGAACAGGTGGCTGCGATTCGTGAGCGGTTACGACTGGTCCTGACCGATGATTTCAAGTTTCTGGAGGGCTGAGTCATGAGCCTGGAAGAGCGGGTAACCGACCTGGAAAGCCGATTGGCTTTTCAGGATGACACCATTCAAGCCCTGAACGACGTGCTGGTAGGGCAGCAGCGGGTGGTCGAGCGCCTGCAGTTGCAGATGGCCGCCTTGCTCAAGCGTCAGGAAGAAATGGTGGGGCAGTTCGAGTCATTCGAAGAAGAGGCTCCGCCGCCACATTACTGAGCGCCGGACGGCTTGCCGTTCAGGCAATAAAAAACCGCGAGCAGCCTGGCTGCGTCGCGGTTTTTTTATGGGCGTGAATCAGCGACGCGGCAATGCCGCAATCACGTCTTCGGCTTGCAGGCCCTTGTCGCGATTCATGACGGAGAACTCTACGCGCTGGCCTTCCACCAGGACGCGGTGACCTTCGCCACGGATGGCGCGGAAGTGCACGAAGATGTCATCGCCGGAGTCGCGAGAGATGAAGCCGAAACCCTTCGAAGTGTTGAACCACTTGACGGTACCGGTATCGCGATTGCTCATGTCGTAGGTTTGCGACGTGTTGGCCGAGGGGGACGATTTGTAGAAGCTGACGGCCAGGTGCAGAAGAACGGCGATCGCCGCGGTCACCAGGCTGAACAGTACAGCCGGTTGACCTGCGATAACCGGCATCGGAGCCAGCAGGGTCAAGGTCTGCAAGACCACCGCCAGCACCAGAAGCGCGCTGACCAGGTTTTGCAGTTGGTGGCGCGGGCCTTTGTTCCAGTAAGGGATAACCGGAGCCAGCGTCAGGTTGAGCAGGCCGAAAAAGGCCAGGTAAAGAGCATCGGGTTGTTGCAGGAAGGGAACGGCTTCAGATCGCAGGCTAGGGATAAAGGACAGCAGCAAGGCCGCTGCGCCCGTTAGCAGGTGGACGATTTTCAACATTTTAATGAACTCACGTTAAGACGGATCACAAGGAAGAGCTGAGCGTGCACGGTTCGCTTCTGAACAATGGGAGGCGGTGAGCACGTGCGCGAGATCAGCCTATGCGCTGAGGCCGAGAAATAGGCAACAGCGACACGGCCTCTATTTAACAGCAAAGCCCAGGCCTTCTCAAATCAGGCGCTGTAGCCGGATGGAGGGAGAAAGCCCTGGTTGTCCTGAGGGAATACCGGACTATCGGGCAAAGCCTTGTTCTAGAGAGCCAGCACCCGAAAAAAGGTGGAACGGCGGCTTTTCAGGCGGGTCACAACGAGCCTGGGCTTTCTTGCAGGTACTGGTCGCCCGCTAGGTGGGCAATCTGTCGCAGTGCCTCGGGCGATCCCGGGCTGCGGGTGCAGGACAGTCTTGCTAGAGTGGTCCGGTACCTGATCTGTTGAATTCAATGTGTTAACGGAGATAGACATGGCAATTGATATCGGTATCAGCGCAGAAGATCGCAAATCCATCGTGGAGGGTCTCTCTCGTCTGCTTTCAGATACTTATGTGCTGTATCTGAAGACCCATAATTTTCACTGGAACGTCACAGGTCCGCAGTTCCGCACACTGCATCTGATGTTCGAGGAGCAGTACAACGAACTGGCGCTGGCGGTGGATCTGATCGCCGAGCGCATCCGCGCCCTGGGGTTCCCGGCGCCAGGCGCCTATTCCATCTACGCGCGTCTTTCTTCGATCAAGGAAGAAGAAGGCGTGCCAAGCGCCGATGAGATGATCAGGCAGCTGGTGGCGGGGCAGGAAGCGGTGACCCGCACCGCCCGTGGCATTTTCCCGATCATCGACAAGGTCAGCGACGAACCCACCGCGGACCTGCTGACCCAGCGGATGCAGGTGCATGAGAAAACCGCGTGGATGCTGCGCTCGCTGTTGAGCGAGCAATAATCCCGCAGACCGAATGGCGCCGTTATCGGCGCCATTTGCCTTTATGGGGCATGACTTGTCGTCCGATCATGGCTGTTCGCCCTTAGGCCCGATAGGCTGGGTATGGCAGCGGGGCGCTGGCTTTGTTTCGCCGGGCGCTGGTCTATCGGTGCCGTCATACGGCTGCACAGGGCCGATTTAATGGATATAATCCCGCCCTTTGCTATATAACCCGGGCCTCGGCACGGGTTAAGCCAGACGTTAAGTACGCCGAGACGCTCCCATGCCCATGTACGACTACCAATGTGCTTCCTGTGGTCATCAGTTGGAAGCCATTCAAAAGATCAGCGCGCCTGCGTTGGTCGATTGCCCTGCCTGCCAGGCGCCTGAGCTGAAAAAAATGCTGTCCATGCCAGGTTTCCGCCTCAGCGGTTCGGGCTGGTATGAGACCGACTTCAAAACCGGCGCCAAGAAGAATCTGGCCGGTGGCGACAAAGCTGATTAAGTTGAACGACACGCGCGAGCTCTTGCATTATCCGGTACCCCGAGGTGCGCAAGGCCTCCCATCGAATTTCGAATTACGAGAAGTGAAACCACTACCATGATGCGCAGCCATTATTGCGGCCAACTGAACGAAAGCCTGGAAGGTCAGGAAGTTACCCTTTGCGGATGGGTCCACCGTCGTCGCGACCATGGCGGGGTGATCTTCCTCGATATCCGTGATCGTGAAGGTCTGGCCCAGGTGGTGTTCGACCCGGACCGCGCTGAAACCTTCGCCGCCGCCGACCGCGTGCGCAGCGAATACGTGGTCAAGATCACCGGCAAGGTGCGCCTGCGTCCGGCCGGTGCCGGCAATGCCAACATGGCTTCGGGCATGATCGAAGTCCTGGGCTACCAGCTGGAAGTGCTGAACGAAGCGGAAACCCCGCCGTTCCCGCTCAACGAATACTCCGACGTTGGCGAAGAAACCCGCCTGCGCTATCGCTTCATCGACCTGCGCCGTCCGGAAATGGCCGAGAAGCTGCGTCTGCGCTCGCGCATGACCACCAGCATCCGTCGCTACCTGGACGAGAACGGTTTCCTCGACGTCGAAACCCCGATCCTGACCCGTGCCACCCCTGAAGGCGCGCGTGACTATCTGGTGCCGAGCCGCACCCACGCTGGCAGCTTCTTCGCTCTGCCGCAGTCGCCACAGCTGTTCAAGCAGCTGCTGATGGTCGCCGGCTTCGACCGCTACTACCAGATCGCCAAATGCTTCCGCGACGAAGACCTGCGTGCCGACCGTCAGCCTGAGTTCACTCAGATCGACATCGAAACCAGCTTCCTCGATGAAAAGGACATCATGGGCCTGACCGAAGGCATGATCCGCAACCTGTTCAAGGAAGTGCTGGATCTGGAGTTCGGCGAGTTCCCGCACATGACCTTTGAAGAGGCCATGCGTCGTTACGGTTCCGACAAGCCGGACCTGCGTAACCCGCTGGAACTGGTGGACGTTGCCGACCAGCTCAAGGAAGTCGAATTCAAGGTCTTCAGCGGCCCGGCCAACGACCCGAAAAGCCGTGTGGCCGCCTTGCGCGTTCCAGGCGGGGCGAGCATGCCGCGCAGCAAGATCGACGACTACACCAAGTTCGTCGGCATCTACGGTGCCAAGGGCCTGGCGTACATCAAGGTCAACGAGCGCGCCAAGGGCGTTGAAGGCCTGCAGTCGCCAATCGTCAAGAACATCCCGGAAGCCAACCTGAACGTGATCCTCGATCGCGTGGGTGCGGTCGATGGCGACATCGTGTTCTTCGGCGCCGACAAGGCCAAGATCGTCAGCGAAGCCCTGGGCGCGCTGCGGATCAAGCTCGGTCACGACCTGAACCTGCTGACCTGCGAATGGGCGCCGATGTGGGTTGTCGATTTCCCGATGTTCGAAGAAAACGACGACGGCAGCTTCACCGCCTTGCACCACCCGTTCACCGCGCCGAAGTGCTCGCCGGAAGAACTGGAAGCCAACCCGGCGACCGCGCTGTCCCGTGCCTACGACATGGTGCTCAACGGCACCGAGCTGGGTGGCGGTTCGATCCGTATCCACCGCAAGGAAATGCAACAGGCGGTATTCCGTCTGCTGGGTATCGAAGAAGCGGAACAGGAAGAGAAGTTCGGCTTCCTGCTCGACGCCCTGAAGTACGGTGCGCCGCCGCACGGTGGCCTGGCGTTCGGTCTGGATCGTCTGGTGATGCTGATGACCGGCGCCCAGTCGATCCGCGAAGTGATCGCCTTCCCGAAAACCCAGAGCGCCGCTTGCGTGATGACCCAGGCTCCTGGCCTGGTCGACGCCAAGGCGCTGCGCGAGCTGCATATCCGCCTGCGCGAACAGCCAAAGGCTGAGTAAGGCCGACCTGAAGGCGCATCTGCGGATGCGCCTTTTTCTATTGGGTCGAGATATTTGTTGCCCGCCCGCCGTTACAGGCGTTGCGGGCAATGTTTCAAAGAGAATTTGGAGCGCGTTATGGCAGGTCATTCCAAGTGGGCGAACATCAAGCACCGCAAAGAGCGTCAGGATGCCAAGAGAGGCAAGATTTTCACCAAGTGGATCCGTGAACTGACGGTTGCCGCTCGCCAGGGCGGTGGTGATCCCGGTTCCAACCCGCGTCTGCGTCTGGCCCTGGACAAGGCCCTGGGCGCCAACATGAGCCGCGACATCATCGATCGCGCTATTGCTCGTGGCGCTGGTGCGACCGAGGCCGACAACGTCGAAGAGCTGACCTATGAGGGTTATGGCCCGGGCGGCGTGGCGGTGATGGTCGAATGCATGACCGACAACCGCAACCGTACCGCGGCTGCCGTGCGCCATGCCTTCAGCAAATGTGGCGGCAACCTTGGCACCGACGGTTCGGTGGCGTATCTGTTCGAACGTAAGGGGCAGATCAGCTTTGCGCCGGGCGTCGATGAGGACGCACTGACCGATGCGGCGTTGGAAGCCGACGCCGATGACGTGGTTGTTCACGAAGACGGCTCGATCGATGTGTTTACCTCGTTCACTGGCTTCTATGCGGTGCGTAACGCACTCGAAGAGGCCGGTTTCAAGGGCGACGACGCGGAAATCGTCATGCAGCCGACCACCAGCGCCGAGCTGGATCTGGAAGGCGCCGAGAAGGTCCTCAAGCTGATCGACATGCTCGAAGACCTGGACGATGTGCAGAACGTCTACTCCAACGCGGATATTCCCGAGTCGGTGGCCGAGCAACTCGGCTGATAGCTCGATAAAAGATCGCAGCCTTCGGCGGTTTCCCCCCTTTACGCACAGGGTTAGGCTGTACCTGTAGGGGAGCTGTCGAAGGCTGCGATTTTTTGTTTCTCCGGCTTCTTCCGGCGTTACCTTAGGCAACCGAATTTTCTCTTTGCAGGCGTTATGACTCTTATTCTTGGTATCGACCCGGGTTCGCGCATCACCGGTTACGGCGTGGTACGTGATACCGGGCGTGGCTGCGTGTACGTGGCTTCGGGCTGCATTCGAACCGGCGCCGGCGAGTTGCATGAGCGGCTGCAAATCGTCTATCGCGGGGTGCGTGAGGTCATTCAGACCTACGGTCCGGTGACCATGGGCATTGAAAAGGTGTTCATGGCGCGTAATGCCGACTCGGCCCTGAAACTGGGCCAGGCCCGTGGCGCGGCAATCGTGGCGGGGGCCGAGGAAAGCCTGGAAATCGCCGAATACACCGCCACTCAGGTCAAGCAGGCGGTGGCGGGTACCGGCGGGGCCAACAAGGAGCAGGTGCAAATGATGGTCATGCACTTGCTCAAATTGACCAGCAAGCCACAGATCGACGCCTCGGACGCCCTGGCGATCGCCATCTGCCATGCCCATACCCGTTCCAGCCTGCTGCCTCATGGCCTGGGGACCGCACGCAGTCGTGGCGGCCGCCTGCGTCTCTGATAGCATCTGCGCAAACATTTGATGAGTGGAGTGCCCCGCGCCTGTCTGCCCGGCCCGGAACGCCGCTCTGTGACTCGCCGGCCGCTGATCTGGCCTGAGCTAAGGATCTGAAACGTGATTGGACGCTTGCGCGGCACCTTGGCTGAAAAACAGCCGCCGCACCTGATTCTCGATGTAAACGGTCTGGGTTACGAGGTGGAAGTCCCCATGACCACCCTGTATCGCCTGCCGTCGGTCGGTGAACCGCTCACCCTGCACACCCATTTGGTCGTGCGTGAAGATGCCCAGTTACTCTATGGCTTTGCCAGCAAGCGCGAGCGGGACTTCTTTCGCGAACTGATTCGCCTCAATGGCGTGGGGCCGAAGCTGGCGCTGGCATTGATGTCCAGCCTGGAGGTCGACGAGCTGGTGCGTTGTGTGCAGGCACAGGACACCTCGGCGCTGACCAAGGTGCCGGGGGTCGGTAAAAAGACCGCGGAGCGTCTGCTGGTCGAACTCAAGGACCGCTTCAAGGCCTGGGAAACCGTACCGAGCATGTTTGCCCTGGTACCGAACCAGCCGGATGCGCCGATGCCGGTGGCCAGCGCCGAGACCGATGCGGTCAGCGCCCTGATCTCCCTGGGCTACAAGCCGCAGGAAGCCAGCAAGGCCGTTTCCGCGATCAAGGAAAAAGGCCTGAGCAGTGAAGACATGATTCGCCGCGCCCTGAAGGGAATGATTTAAGTGATAGAAGCAGATCGTCTGATCGCCGCCACGGGCCCCCGTGAGCGCGAGGAAGTCCAGGACCGTGCGATTCGCCCCGTCAGCCTGGCCGAATACATCGGCCAGCCGACGGTGCGCGAGCAAATGGAGCTGTTCATCCAGGCTGCCCGCGGGCGCAACGAGTCGTTGGACCACACCCTGATCTTCGGCCCGCCGGGCCTGGGTAAGACCACGCTGGCCAACATCATCGCCCAGGAAATGGGCGTGTCGATCAAGAGCACCTCGGGCCCGGTGCTGGAGCGCCCCGGGGACCTGGCGGCGCTGCTGACCAATCTCGAACCCAACGACGTACTGTTTATCGATGAAATCCATCGCCTGTCGCCGATCGTCGAGGAAGTGCTGTACCCGGCCATGGAAGATTTCCAGCTGGACATCATGATCGGCGAAGGACCGGCGGCCCGCTCGATCAAGCTCGACCTGCCGCCGTTCACCCTGGTGGGGGCGACGACCCGAGCGGGCATGCTGACCAACCCGCTGCGCGACCGCTTCGGCATCGTCCAGCGCCTGGAGTTCTACAGCACCGCGGACCTGGCGACCATTGTCGGGCGTTCCGCCGGCATTCTCGGCTTGCCGCTGGACCCGGACGGCGCCTTTGAAATCGCCCGGCGCGCCCGGGGTACGCCGCGGATCGCCAACCGTTTGTTGCGCCGGGTGCGGGACTTTGCCGAGGTTCGCGCCAAGGGGCACATCACCAAGCCCATCGCCGACCTGGCATTGAATCTGCTGGATGTCGACGAGCGTGGCTTCGACCACCAGGACCGGCGCCTGCTGCTGACCATGATCGAGAAGTTCGACGGCGGGCCGGTGGGTGTCGACAGTCTGGCGGCCGCCATCAGCGAAGAGCGGCATACCATCGAGGACGTGCTCGAACCCTATCTGATCCAGCAGGGCTATATCATGCGTACGCCGCGGGGGCGTGTGGTGACCCGGCATGCCTATCTGCATTTCGGTCTAAACATTCCGTCACGATTGGGGGAGATGCCTGTGGTAGACGAGTTCCTCGATGCCGTGGACGATTAATAACCGCTTCGGCAGCGATTTATTCGCAGCTTGTGTGGTCCTAGGGGGCTGGCATTGCCGTTATTTCGCCAGAAAGCCGTTCGAGAATGAAAAACAGTTGCCCGGCCGGATTGGCAACCTGAGGAGTAAGCACTAGAGTATGCGCGCGCAAAACGGGCTTGAGTCGTTCGCACATCGTTGTCGCGTTTATTACGAAGACACCGATGCCGGCGGCATCGTTTATTACGTTAATTACCTTAAGTTTATGGAACGGGCTCGAACCGAGCGGCTACGAGATCTGGGCTTTGCCCAATCGCAGCTGGCAGGGGAGAACCTGTTGTTCGTCGTGCATTCCAGCGAAGCGCGCTACCACGCGCCGGCGCGACTGGACGACGAGCTTCTGGTAAGTGCAGAAGTCATCGAATTGAACCGGGCCAGCCTGCGCTTCAAACAGCAGGTCAGGCGAGCCACGGATAATGCACTGCTCTGTGAGGGGCAGTTTCTGGTGGCCTGTGTGCGCACCGACAATTTGAAACCCCGGGCCATTCCCGAAGCTCTACGTGCGGCCTTTGCCGACGTGAGCGGCGCGGGTACACACTCAGAGCAGGAGATAAAGCGTGGAAGCTAACGTCGTCGACCATTCCTCCATGTGGAGCCTGGTCAGCAATGCCAGCATCGTTGTGCAGTTGGTAATGCTGACCCTGGTAGCCGCATCGGTGACCTCATGGATCATGATCTTTCAGCGCAGCAACCTGCTGCGCGCCGGTCGACGCGCCCTGGAGAGCTTCGAAGAGCGCTTCTGGTCGGGTATCGACCTGTCCAAGCTGTACCGTCAGGCCGGCAGCAACCCGGACCCCGATTCGGGCGTGGAGCAGATCTTCCGTGCCGGTTTCAAGGAATTCTCGCGTCTGCGCCAGCAGTCGGGCGTTGATCCCGAGGCAGTGATGGAAGGTGTCGCGCGTGCCATGCGTGTCGCCATCTCCCGCGAAGAAGAGAAGCTCGAGCAGAGCCTGCCGTTCCTCGCCACCGTCGGTTCGGTCAGCCCGTACATCGGTCTGTTCGGTACCGTCTGGGGGATCATGAACTCCTTCCGCGGCCTGGCCAGCGCCCAGCAGGCGACCCTGGCGACCGTAGCACCGGGTATCGCCGAAGCTCTGATCGCCACCGCGATCGGCCTGTTTGCCGCGATCCCGGCCGTTATCGCCTACAACCGCTTTGCGGCCCGTGGCGAGACCCTGATCAGCCGTTACTACACCTTCGCCGACGAGTTCCAGGCGATCCTGCACCGTAAAGTGCACACCAGCGAAGAGTGAGCAGGTAAATCCCCATGGCCCGAGTTCGCCACAAACGCAAGCCGGTTGCCGAGATGAACGTGGTGCCCTACATCGACGTGATGTTGGTACTGCTGGTTATCTTCATGGTGACCGCGCCGATGCTCAATCAGGGCGTGAAAGTCGATCTGCCCAAGGTTTCCAGCGAAGCCTTGCCGCAGGACAACAACACCCAGGTCCTGACCATTTCGATCAAGGCTGACAAGACCTACTACTGGAACCTTGGCAGCGAAGTCGACACCGACAAGCAGATGGACAAGGCCATGACCTTGCCGCAGATGACCGACGCCGTGACCAAGATCATTCGCGCCGGCAATGAAGGCGGCAAGCATACCCAGGTGTTCATCCGCGGCGACAAGTCCGTTGACTACGGTGCCGTCATGGGCGCCATGGGCGGGCTGCAGAAGGCCGGCGTCGGTAACGTTGGCTTGATTACCGAGGCGCCCTGATGCAGCAACAGCGAGAGCCGTCCGCCTCGGAAAGCTACTTCTGGCCTAGCGTGTGGGCAATTGCCCTGCACGTTCTGGTGTTCGGCATGCTGTTCGTCAGTTTTGCCATGACGCCGGAGTTGCCGCCGTCCAAGCCGATCGTCCAGGCGACCCTGTATCAGCTGAAATCGAAAAGTCAGGCGACCACTCAGACCAATCAGAAGATTGCGGGTGAAGCGAAGAAATCCGCCGCGCGCCAGACCGAAGTCGAGCAGATGGAGCAGAAAAAGGTCGAGCAGGAAGCGGTCAAGGCTGCGGAACAAAAGAAAGAAGAGGCTGCTCAAAAAACCGAGGAAGCGAAAAAGGCCGACGAAGCCAAGAAAGCGGATGAGGCGAAGAAGGCTGATGAAGCCAAGAAAGCCGACGACGCGAAGAAGGCTGCGGAAGCGAAAAAGGCCGAAGAGAAACAATTGGCTGATATAGCCAAGAAGAAAGCCGAAGAAGAAGCCAAGAAAGCCGCTGAAGAAGAGGCCAAGAAAAAGGCCGCTGAAGAGGCGAAGAAAAAGATAGTCGAAGACGCGAAGAAGAAAGCCGCGGAAGACGCCAAGAAGAAAGCTGAAGCAGACGAGGCGAAGAAGAAGGTCGCCGAGGACGCGAAGAAGAAAACCGCCGCCGACGCAGCCAAGAAAAAGGCCCAGGAAGCAGCGCGTAAATCCGCCGAAGAGAAAAAGGCCCAGGCCCTGGCTGATTTGCTTTCCGACACGCCACAGCGTCAGCAGGCCTTGGCGGACGAGCAGGGCGACGAAGTCGCGGGCAGTTTCGACGATCTGATTCGTGCTCGTGCGGCGGAAGGCTGGGCTCGTCCTCCTTCGGCGCGCAACAACATGACTGTCGTGCTGCAAATCGGCATGTTGCCGGATGGTACGGTGACTTCCGTGTCGGTGGCCAAGTCCAGCGGCGATGGTCCGTTCGATGCCTCGGCGGTAGCTGCGGTCAAGAACATTGGACGTTTGACAGAAATGCAGGGAATGAAGCCGAGCGATTTCGCTCCGTATCGTTCATTCAAGATGACATTCACACCTGAGGATCTAGCCTTGTGAGAAACCTTCTTCGAGGATTGCTTGTCGTTATTTGCTGTATGGCAGGGATAGCGACGGCGGATGAAAAGAACATTCTGGTCACCAGTGGCAGTGACCGGGCCACGCCAATCGCCGTAGTGCCATTCGGTTGGCAAGGGGGCAGCGTGCTGCCCGACGACATGGCGGAAATCATCGGTAACGACCTGCGCAACTCGGGTTACTACTCGCCGATTCCAAAGCAGAACATGATCAGCCTGCCGACCCAGGCCAGCGAAGTCATCTACCGTGACTGGAAGGCCCTGGGCGCCCAGTACATCATGGTCGGCAGCATTGTCCCGGCGGGCGGTCGCCTGCAGGTGCAATACGCCCTGTTCAACGTCGCCACCGAACAGCAAGTGCTGACCGGCAGCGTCTCGGGCAGCGTCGACCAACTGCGCGACATGGCTCACTACATCTCCGACCAGTCGTTCGAAAAACTCACTGGTATCAAGGGCGCCTTCTCGACTCGCATGCTGTATGTCACGGCAGAGCGTTTCTCCGAGAAGAACACGCGCTACACCCTGCAACGCTCCGACTATGACGGCGCGCGCGCGGTGACCCTGCTGCAATCCCGTGAGCCGATCCTGTCGCCGCGCTTCGCGCCGGACGGCAAGCGCATTGCCTATGTGTCGTTCGAACAGAAGCGTCCGCGCATCTTCGTTCAGCACATCGACACTGGCCGTCGCGAGCAGATCACCAACTTCGAAGGCCTGAACGGCGCGCCTGCCTGGTCGCCGGACGGCCAGCGCCTGGCGTTCGTGCTGTCCAAGGACGGCAACCCGGACATCTATGTGATGAACCTGGGTTCGCGTCAGATCTCGCGTGTGACCGCAGGTCCTGGCATCAACACCGAACCCTTCTGGGGCAAGGATGGCTCGACCATCTACTTCACCTCGGACCGTGGCGGCAAGCCACAGATCTACAAGACCAGTGCCGGTGGTGGCGGTGCGGAGCGGGTGACGTTCGTGGGCAACTACAACGCCAACCCGAAACTGTCCGCGGATGAAAAAACGCTGGTCATGATTCACCGGCAGGATGGCTTCACAAACTTCAAGGTAGCTGCCCAGGATTTGCAGCGTGGCAACGTAAAAATCCTTACAGACAGCACACTTGATGAGTCGCCTACTGTTGCGCCCAACGGCACCATGGTAATCTACGCCACCCGCCAGCAGGGCCGGGGAGTCTTGATGCTCGTGTCCATTAATGGACGCGTGAGGCTCCCGCTTCCTACCGCTCAAGGCGAAGTCAGAGAACCGTCCTGGTCCCCTTACCTGAACTGACGCGGCGCTTTACGTTTTACTTAACACACTGGGGTTCATTAGGAGTTTCACGATGGAAATGCTGAAGTTTGGTAAGTTTGCTGCGCTGGCTCTGGCCATGGCTGTAGCTGTAGGTTGCTCCTCCAAAGGCGGCGACAACGCTGGTGAAGGCGCTGTTGATCCAAACGCTGGTTACGGCGCTAACACCGGTGCAGTTGACGGCTCCCTGAGCGAAGAAGCTGCTCTGCGCGCAATCACCACCTTCTACTTCGAATACGACAGCTCGGACCTGAAGCCAGAAGCCATGCGCGCTCTGGACGTTCACGCCAAAGACCTGAAAGCAAACGGCGCTCGCGTTGTTCTGGAAGGCAACACCGACGAACGTGGTACTCGTGAGTACAACATGGCTCTGGGCGAGCGTCGTGCGAAAGCCGTTCAGCGCTACCTGGTGCTGCAAGGCGTTTCCCCAGCTCAGCTGGAACTGGTTTCCTACGGCGAAGAGCGTCCAGTTGCTACCGGCAACGACGAGCAGTCCTGGGCTCAAAACCGTCGCGTCGAACTGCGTAAGTAATTCGTCATGCGAACGTGCCGTCGTGCTCTAACTGTCTTGGCTCTCAGCCTCGCGCCGCTTTCGGTGTGGGCTGCGGTTCCTGTGGTCGATAACAACTCAGGCTATAACAATAGCGGAGGCAGTTATCCGCCAGCGGGTTATGGCACGAACGGCGCCTATGCCGGGGGAGGGGTTTCGACCCCTGTCTCGGCACAGGGCGAGCTGTTCCAGCAACTGCAGCAAATGCAGGAGCAAATCGCACGGCAACAAGGTGTGATTGAAGTACTGCAAAACGATGTTGCGCGCATGAAGCAGGAAAGCCTGGAGCGTTACCAGGATCTTGATCGGCGCATTGGAGCGGGCGGTGCACCTGCCGCGACTCCTGATAATTCTTCTGCCGGTGGCGATGCAAGTGCCGCCGGTGCAGCTGCCGGGGCTGCCTCGCAGGCTCCAGCGGCAAGCAGTGAACCGGGCGATCCGGCGAAGGAAAAGCTGTATTACGACGCAGCCTTCGACCTGATCAAGGCCAAGGACTTCGACAAGGCCAGCCAGGCTTTCGCCGCGTTCCTGCGTAAATACCCGAACAGCCAGTACGCGGGCAATGCTCAGTACTGGTTGGGCGAAGTGAACCTGGCCAAGGGCGACCTGCAAGGTGCCGGCCAGGCATTCGCCAAGGTCTCCCAGCTGTATCCGAAGCATGCCAAGGTGCCGGACTCGCTGTACAAGCTGGCTGACGTAGAGCGCCGCCTGGGCCACACTGACAAGGTCAAGGGCATTCTGCAGCAGGTGGTGGCCCAATATCCGGGTACTTCCGCCGCCCAGCTGGCTCAGCGCGATCTGCAACGCATGTAATCGAGTTTGAGCTGTTTGGAAGAAACCCGCGCTTGCCGCGGGTTTTTTCGTTAGAATCCATGCCCTTTTTATGAAACACGCTTCCTGGGATTACCGTGTTTGCGGGATTCCTCGAGGTGCCTGACGGAGGCGGACAGCCTGTTTAGCTGTTACGCCCGTGGCGACTATGCAAGACACATTGAGAATTACCGAAGTTTTCTACTCGTTGCAGGGTGAAACTCGGACTGCCGGCCTGCCCACGGTATTTGTGCGCCTGACCGGTTGTCCGCTGCGTTGCCAATACTGCGACAGCGCCTATGCCTTCAGCGGCGGCACCATCCGCACCCTCGAGAGCATTCTCGAGCAGGTCGCCGGTTTCCGCCCGCGTTACGTCTGTGTGACCGGGGGCGAGCCTCTGGCGCAACCTAACGCCATTCCCCTGCTCAAGCAGCTGTGTGACGCCGGTTACGAAGTCTCGCTGGAGACCAGCGGAGCCTTGGATATTTCCGCCGTCGATCCGCGTGTCAGTCGGGTGCTCGACCTGAAGACGCCAGGATCGGAAGAGGTTCAGCGCAATCGTTACGAAAACATCGAGCTGCTGACGCCGAACGACCAGGTCAAGTTTGTCATCTGTTCCCGCGAGGACTACGACTGGGCGGTTTCCAAGCTGATCCAGTATGGTCTGGAGCGGCGGGCGGGCGAGGTGCTGTTCTCGCCGAGCCATCACGACCTGAATGCGCGCGATCTGGCCGACTGGATCGTTGCGGACAACCTGCCGGTGCGCCTGCAATTGCAGCTGCATAAATACCTTTGGAATGACGAGCCGGGGCGCTGACATGACTGAACAAGCACAGAACCAGGTTGCCACTGAAAAGCGTGCAGTCATCCTGCTGTCCGGCGGCCTGGATTCGGCCACCGTGGTGGCCATGGCCCGCGCCGAAGGTTACCGCTGCTACACCATGAGCTTCGATTACGGCCAGCGCCATCGCGCCGAGTTGCAGGCGGCCGAGCGTGTCGCTCGCGACCTGGGCGTGGTCGAGCACAAGGTGATAGGTCTCAACCTCAACGGTATTGGCGGCTCCGCGCTGACCGACAGCTCCATCGATGTGCCTGAGGCCCCGAGCGAAGGGATCCCGGTCACCTACGTGCCGGCGCGTAACACTGTGTTCCTGTCCCTGGCGCTGGGCTGGGCGGAAGTATTGGGTGCGCGGGATATCTTCATTGGCGTCAACGCCGTGGACTATTCGGGTTATCCGGATTGCCGTCCAGAGTTCGTCGAGGCCTTCGAACGCATGGCCAACCTGGCGACCAAGGCCGGGGTAGAGGGGCCGGGGTTCCGTATCCAGGCTCCGCTGCAGAACCTGAGCAAGGCCGATATCGTCAAGGCGGGCGTCAAGCTCGGGGTTGATTACGGCCTGACCGTGTCCTGCTACCAGGCCGATGATCAAGGGCGTGCTTGCGGTAAATGCGACAGCTGCCGTCTGCGTGCAGAAGGTTTTGCCGCGGCCGGTGTCAGCGACCCAACGCCTTATTTTTGATTTTTTTCATATTGGGTGTTGAATTCTTTTTATAAATCAGTATTATACGCGCCACCACACAGCGGGTCGTTAGCTCAGTTGGTAGAGCAGTTGGCTTTTAACCAATTGGTCGTAGGTTCGAATCCCACACGACCCACCATTTTCTAGCAGTATTTAAAATCCGAAAGGCCCACGAAAGTGAGGATTTTCGGGTTTTTTTTTGCCTGCAGAAATCTATGGGCGCACTGGATTGGCCTGCTCATCGGCCTTCGATACGCAGCGGCAGGCTGTCGATCACCTGAGACAGTGTTTGCTCCAGTTCCAACTCTTCTTTTTTTACCAGTTCCGGGCTTCTTCGGCGTTGTCGGTATTCGCTGGGGCTGGCGCCCGCGAATTGCTTGAAGGCGCGGGCAAAGTAGGACGGGTCCTTGAAGCCGACTTCATAGCCGATGCTGGTGATGGGCATCTGGCTGTTGTCGAGCAGATTCTTGGCGCAATCCATGCGCTTGCTCAGGATGTAGTCCATGAACCCCAGGCCATGGACCTCCTTGAACAGACGGCTGAAGCGGAACGTGGTCATGCCACAACGTTTAGCCAGTTCTTTCTGGTCGATGCTTTCCCGAAAATTCTGCTCGATGTACAGCAGCACATCACTGAGTGCCTGGTGTTTCTGGTGCTCTGCGGTCAGCCGGATGCTGTCCGGCAGGGACGGGCCGTGTTCGATCTGCAGGGTCTTGGCGCCGGATCCGCTGCTGTGGCGCAGTTCGTAGAGCTGCTTCAGCGCATGCAGGAAGCGCCGGATCTCGGCACTCGAGAGAGGGAGCACCATGTACTCCCAGACCCGCGAACGCATGGCCCAGACGGCGAGTTCTTCGGAGTGCTGCACCGTGAACATGGCGATGGGGATGGAGGGAATCTTGTGTTTGATCTCCAGCAACAGATTGAGCCCCGGCATGTCCGGGCGGTCATAGTGCATGCAGATCATGTCGGGTAGAGGATGAGTGTCCTTTTCGGGCAGAGACGCATCTTTCGACACCCGGCAATCGCAGGCTGGGCGAAACAGCGCGATCAGCTCTTCAGACGATCGGTCGCGCGTGAGGTCGAACCATAAAAGAGAGGGTTTTTGGGCCGACTCAGGTTTCATTTCCTTATTCCTTCCTGGTGTCTCACTGTCACTTCCTGAGCTGTCAGTATCGCCATTGGGCTTTGTGGGCAAAGGATCAAGTTCTGATTAGGTTTCATAAATTTTCTTGATTACCTTCTATGTCTGACAGCGAGATAAGAGTCACAGGCAGCTCCTTGCTGTTGTGATCGCCTTTCTTGCACCACCGGCCACGGCTGAATCAATTTAGTGTTATATGAGAACAGTTCCTTTTCTGAAAAAAAACGCTATCTGCCTGGTTTAGTTCATTGGTGTTCTTCTGCTGTCTTGCCAAGGAGCGCAAAAAAGTCCTAGAAGCCGACAATAAACTCCTAACTCTTTCTGTTAGCCCCTGACTAGGATTCAGTCAGGCGGCACAAATACTGATCGCCTTAAAGCAACTTTACTTATATGAGGTGAACAAGATGAATCTGCAAACAATCAAAACCTCGGTACTGGCCTTCATTGCAGACGAAGATGGTTTGACCATCGTGGAATATGCCGTGGCCGGTGGCTTGATCACTCTGGGGGCCGTTGCCGCGTTCGTGACTCTGGGCGGCAACGTGGCCACCGCCATTACCAGCCTGGGTTGTGCTGTTCAGGGCCAGGTGTGCTAACGACAGTCGTTGTGCCGAGTCCTCAGTCCTGGGCTGGAGCTGTTTGTTGCTCGTACGCAGCCAGACTTCGCGGGTCTGGTTGTGAAGAGCGGTTTCCCTCGGGCTGAGGCCGTACCTGTGGTGCATGTGTGTTCCCGCCGTTTTTCTGTCTGATTTCGCCTGGACAGGATGGAGCCTTCTCAATCGGTATGTGCAGTCAGCGCACAGTACATGGCGGATGGCTCCAGTCTTGGTCTCGAACGAGACAAATCGTCAAATGACCTTTGGCCGAGCACGGCTCCCATTGCTCTGCAGCGGCCTGCAAATTCTCTTTGCAGCATCTGGAGTATCGTCGCTGTATTGCTCGCGTGAAGATCAAATCCTGATATGCCACCTCCGGGTTACTTCGTTTCGCACTATGGTTTTGTTGCAACGAACACGGCCGGGGTTTTTGTCTTTATCGACCCAGGCTCAGGTCGTTCTCGCACCGAGGGCGAAGCTGACTCAAGGCGGCTCTTCAATTACTCCTTCCTTAGATAAACCATCTGTTCCTTGGAGGGTGTTGTTCCTGGTGTTTTTTGGCTTCTTTCAACAACAGCAATAAAGTCCTAACGATCAGCAAAAAACTCCTAACCCTCCCAATGTTCCCCTGACTAATGTTCAACCAGGCAGTGCGCAAGTGCTGCTCTTAAACAAAAACATTCGAGTGAGGTGGGAAAATGAATCTGCAATCGATCAAGACTTTGGTAATCAAGTTCGCCAAAGACGAAGACGGCCTGACCATTGTGGAATATGCCGTGGCCGGTGGCCTGATCACTTTGGGCGCTGTTGCTGCGTTTATCACCTTGGGCGGGAACGTGGCCACTGCCATCACCAGTCTGGGATGCGCTGTCCAGGGTCAAGTCTGCTAACGCGCCAACTTCCACCGAGGGCTGCAGTCATGGGCAAAGAGCAATTGTTCGTTGTTGCATTGATGCTGGGACTGCTGGGGATTGCGGTGGTGAACGATCTTCGTCACCACCGTATTCCCAACCTCTTGGTGCTGTTGGGGCTGGGACTGGGGATTGCCGGTCAGGTCTATTCCTCAGGCGTCATCGGGTTTGGTTATGGACTGCTGGGCATGTCGATCGGTTTTGCGGTTTTCCTTCCTCTGTACGCCTTTGGCGGGATGGCGGCCGGCGACGTCAAGCTCATGGCCATGGTTGGCACCTTTCTCACTCCGCAGCACGCCCTCTGGGCTGCGTTTTTCAGCCTGATCGCCGGCGGCGCGTGCGGGGTACTGATTGTGTTGGTACGTGGTCAAGTTCAACAGACCATGGGGCGCTACTGGCAGATGGTGAGAGCCAGGGCCTATTTCCCGCCGGCGGATGATGAAGTGGCCGGCAAACCCTTTCCCTATTCGGTTGCGATCCTGCTCGGCACATTGGCCAGCTTTCTCTGGTTGCCCCTTGGCCAGTAGCTCAGGAGAACATTATGTATGCCATCAGTAACAGCCGTCCGACCGGCAATGACCGGGAAGCAGTGCAGCGACTGGCTCCACAGCCACGCACGATCCTTGAGACCGGGCTGGCGGACAATTTCCTCGGAGATCTGGTCTGCAAGCATCTGCACGATGCGGGCGTACTGGACATGCCCCGACTGGTAGAGCGCCTGGCGCTGACGGGGGCGGTGGTTGAAGAAGTCCTGACTTTCCTGCGCCAGGATCATCGGGTCGAGGTCCTTGGCCAAGCCGGTGGCCAGGGCTTGCGCTACGGGCTGACCGAGCGCGGCCGCAATGCTGCCCGGGATGCCTTGTCGCGCAGTGGGTATATCGGCGCGGCGCCCTTTCCGGTGAGCGCTTACCGCTCGCTGCTCAAGGTACAGACCATTCACCATGGCCGTATCAGCGCCCGGGACATGCAGGCTTCCTTCGGCTCCATGGTGCTGGCGCAGAACATGCTCGATCAACTGGGCGTGGCCCTGAATTCCGGGCGCGCCATCATGATTTACGGACCGGCGGGGACCGGCAAGACCTACGTCAGCAGCCGGTTGATCCGGCTGTTTTCCGAGTCCATCTGGGTGCCCTATGCCATTGCGATCAACGATGCGGTGATCGAGATCTACGACCCCCAGGTACACCGGCGTCTGGATGTCGGTGATCCGCAGAACAGTCTGATGCTCAATGAGGGGATCGACCGTCGGCTCCTGTGCTGTGAACGGCCGATCGTCATCACCGGCGGCGAGCTGACCATGGAACAGCTGGATATCCGCTACGACCCCTTCACCCGTCAGTACCAGGCGCCGTTGCAGCTCAAGGCCAGCAACGGGCTGTTCGTCATCGACGACATGGGGCGCCAGCGCATGGCCCCCGCGGAACTGCTCAACCGCTGGATCGTACCGATGGAGGAGAAGCGTGACTTCCTCAACCTCGGCGGCGGGCGGCACTGCGAGTTGCCGTTCGACCTGATCCTGGTGTTCTCCACCAACCTGAACCCGTTGGAACTGGCCGATGAGGCGTTCCTGCGGCGGATTGGCTACAAGCTGCAGTTCGGCTACCTCAAGCCCGAGGAGTACGAACGCATCTGGGTTCAAGAGACGGAGCGCCTGAACATCCAATACGACCCGCAGCTGTTGCGCTACGTCCTGGATGAGCTCTATGGCGCTGAAAACATGCCGCTGGTGCCTTGCCACCCACGGGATCTCTTGAGCATGGCGCTCGATCGCCAGCGTTATCTGGGCGCCAGCGGACCACTGTCATCCCTGGAACTGGAATGGGCCTGGCACAGCTACTTCGTCCAGCTCGACTTTCTTTGAGTAAGGAGATTTCGACATGAGTTCTCGTACTTTCACTCTGGTGACCTTGTCCGTGGTTCTGGGCCTGGGCGCGGCATGGATGGCCAACACTTGGCTCAATGCAAGGCTCAATGCCACCCCTGACGATAACCAGCAGAACGTGGTGGTGGCGACCGTGGAAATCGCTTTCGGGCAAATGGTCGAGCCACAGCAGGTCGCGCTGGTCCGTATGCCCAAGGAGACGGTGCCCGAGGATGCTTTCGACGCGACCGAGAAGGTCGTGGGCAAGATCGCCACCTTCTCCATGTTGCGCGGCGACATCCTGCGTGGTGCGCGCCTGGCCGAACACTTGGGCGGCAGCACCCTGGCGTCGCTGATCGAACCCACCAAGCGTGCGATCTCGGTCAGGGTGGACGACGTGGTCGGCGTGGGTGGGTTCCTGTTGCCGGGTAACCGGGTCGATGTGCTGGCTACCCGGCAGACCGGCAATACCGGCGACGCCGAATCCAAGACCATCCTGGAAGACCTGCGGGTGCTGGCAGTGGACCAGACGGCCAGTACCGACAAGACCCAACCGGTGGTCGTGCGCGCCGTGACCCTGGAAATGACCCCTCTCCAGGCCGAGGAATTGGTCAAGGGGATGGCCGCCGGCAAGCTGCAACTGGCCCTGCGCAACCCGCTGGACAACCAGAAGCAACCGGCGATGGTCGAGCCGGTCGCGATGATCCAGGACGTGCCTGCCCCTCCGGTGGTCCGGCCGATTGTCCGTCGTCGTGCCAGCGGCGATAGCGGGATCACGGTGATTCGTGGGATCGAGGTCAACGTTGTGAAGTCCCAGCTGTAAATGATCGGGTACGACATAGACGAACAATGAGGGCTTGATGATGAGTGCACGTATCCAACAGCCATTGAGTGCATTTCCACGGCGGCAGCGCGGAGCGATGACCGTACTGGTGGTGATTGCCCTGGCCTCGATGCTGCTAATGGGGGCCCTGGCGCTGGATGGCGGCCATATGCTGGTGAACAAGTCCCGCCTGCAGAATGCGGTGGATGCGGCGGCGCTGAGCGGTGCCAAGACCCTCAGCACGGTAATGGGCACGACAGGGGCCGCGAGCCTGACGCAGACCGCTGCGCTCAGCACCCTGACCCTGAATGCCAATGCCAACGGCAATCAGGAGCTGGCCACCGCCATCGGCAACAATGTCGGCGGTTTTGCCACGGTGGAGTTGGCGTCCACTGTCTATGGCCCCTTCTCTTTCCCGGGGCCGGCCAATGCGAGCTATGTACGGGTGACGGTCACGAACTATCCCCTGGCCGGATTCTTCTGGGGCGTCTTTCAGACCTTGGGCAATGGTGTCGGTAACAAGTTTGTGAGCGCGGTCGCCACCGCCGGGCCAAGCCCTGCCAGCCCTTGCGACCTCACGCCGCTGCTGGTGTGCGGCGATCCGACGAAAAACAACCCGGCCGCCGGGATGTTCTGGGGGTTCCAGTTCGGCGACCCGCAGGTGTTGAAAACCGCCGCAGGCAACAGTTCGCCGATTGGCCCCGGCAACTTCCAGCTGCTCGATTTCGGTTCCGGTGGCAGCACGGTCAGGCAGGGGCTGGCAGGCGGTATCAAGCAGTGCAACAACGTCGGTTCGAATGCCCAGACCAAGCCGGGGAACACCGTCGGGCCGGCCTCGCAGGGCCTCAATACGCGCTTCAACCAGTATTCCGGCGGTCTCAAGGCGGCGGACTATCCACCGGACCTGGTGATCACGACCAACTCCAAGTCGTTCACTTACGACGATACGCTCAAGCAGATTCAGTACAACAATCAGGCGGTTACCTCGAGCAGCGGCAATTTGTCCGCGGGCGGCAGCGCCTTGTACGACTACAACAACTGGGTACAGGACTCCGCCAACTGCGTTGCCGGTGGCGGCGGTGGCTGCCAGAACAGCGGGGCATTCGAACGGCGGATCATCAAGATTGTGATCGGTGACTGTTCGGGCAAGAACGACGGGGCGTCCTCGATACCGGTGCTGGGTTTCGCCTGCTACTTCGTCCTGCAACCGGCATCGCAAAAGGGCAATGAGGCGCAGATATTCGGTCAGTTCGAGAAGGTGTGCGAAGGCGACAACGTGCCAGGCCCCAACCCGGCCAATACCACCGGACCGCAGATCATCCAGCTGTACAAGACCTATATCGACAACAGCCAGACGCCAAGTACCGACTCTTAGGAGGTTTTATGGGACGCACAGGATTCAGGTCGCCGCGCAGTCAAGGCGGATTGGCGATGGTGGAGCTGGTGTTGACGCTGCCGCTGCTGCTGTTGCTGATGCTGGCCTTCGCCGAGTTCGGTCGCATGCTGTTCCAGTACAACAGCCTGATGCAGGCCAGCCGCGACGCCGGGCGTTATGTCGCTGACAGGGCGTGGAACTCCACCCTCGGCAAGCTCAGCCTGAGCGATACGCTGCAGGCCCAGGCGAAGAACGTCGCGGTCTTTGGCGTACCCGCCAATCCCAATGGCTACCCGGCGGCGGTGTCGGGGCTGACGCCCGCGGCTGTCGCGGTCACCGCGGTGGGTGCCGAGCATGTCCAGGTCAGCATTACCTACACCTATGTGCCGGTGATCGGCAGTGCCTTGCCCGCCTTGTTTGGCAGCAACGTGCCGCTGGGTCTGGCCTTGACTTCCACCGTCGTCATGAGGGCCCTGTGATGAACGTCAAAGGTATGCGTGGGCTGTACACCGTCGAGTTCGCGATCACCAGCCTGGTGCTGTTCACCGTGCTGTTCGGCGTGCTGGAAATGGGCCGGCTGTACTTCACGGTCAATGCCCTGAATGAAACCGTGCGCCGCGGCGCCCGTCTGGCGGCGGTGTGCGACATCAACGATCCGGTGATCCTGCGTCGGGCGATGTTCAACGCTTCCACCAACGGCGGTCCGAGCAGCCTGCTCAATAACCTGACGTCCGCCAACCTGAACCTGGTTTATCTGGACGCCAACGGCGCGGTCGTCGCCAGCCCCAACGATCTGACCGGCACCAACGGCTTTGCCGCCATTCGTTATGTCCAGCTACAGGTATCCAATTTCAGTTTCAATCTGCTGATTCCTGGGTTCAACGGGGTATTTGTCCTGCCGGTATTCAGGTCGACCGTGCCACGTGAAAGCCTCGGTCGGCATCCCCAGGCAGCAGTCACACCGGAGATCACGCCATGTTGAGTACCCGAGAAGCGCCTGTCGCTGCTGCTACTGAAAAGCAAGGCAAACGCCTGCTGATCAGTGGGCGCGACGCGACGACCTTGAATCACCTGAAAGCCTTGAGCCAGGGAATGCCGAACATTCAGGTCAGCACTCGCCTGGTGAGCAACGGTCATACCGATCCGCTGTATGGGCTGGAGCAGATGCCCGACTTCCTGCTGTTGCGCGTCAGCCACCTGTGGCGCGAAGAGCTGGCGGCCCTGTTGCAGCATCCGCTCAAGGAGCGCCCACCGTTATTGGTCTGCGGCCCGCTGGATGAGCGCGAGGGCATGCGCCTGGCGATGCAGGCCGGCGCCCGGGATTTTCTCCCCGAGCCGGTAGCGGCAGAAGAGTTGCAGGCGGCCATCGGCCGAATGCTCATGGAGGCCAATGCGGAGCAGGGGACTGGTGGCAAGCTGGTTGCGGTGATGAATGCCAAAGGCGGTTCGGGGGCCTCGATGCTCGCTTGCAACCTGGCGCATCAGCTCGCCACCCGCGGTGGCAGGACCCTGCTGCTGGACCTGGACCTGCAGTTCGGCAGCGTGGCGCATTGCCTGGACGTGGTGCCTACCCACAGCCATGTGGATGTGCTGAAGCAGGTCGAGTCCCTGGACAGCATCGCCTTGCGTGGCTATTGCAACCACTTCAGCCCGACCCTGCATGTGCTGGGCGGGCGTACCGGGGAGCTGTGCCTGACGCAGGATGTGCACCTGGATCAGCTGGAAAAACTGTTGCGCCTGGCCCGTGGGACCTACGACTGGGTGGTGGTGGACCTGCCGCGGCAGATCGATCACCTCACCGGGGTCACGCTCGAACAGGCCGATCGCATCTACGTCGTGTTGCAGCAGAGCCTGAGCCACCTGAAGGACGGCACCCGCCTGACCCGCATCCTGCGCGACGACCTGAATGTGCAGAGCAACCGGATACAGGTGGTGGTCAACCGCTACAACAAGGCCTCGCCGGTGAGCCTCAAGGATGTTGCCGATGCCCTGCGCTGCCCGACCCTGCAAGCCGTGCCCAATGACTATGCGGTGGTCAGTGAGAGTCAGAACACCGGTGTACCGCTTGAGCTGCACGCTCCACGTTCGGGGGTGACCCTGGCCCTGCGTGAGCTGACCCAGAACCTGATCGGGATCGAGGTCGCCGAGAAGAATTTGTTCAAACGTACCTTCAATCGTCTGTTCGGAGGCTAGGCCATGCTCAGCGACTTTCGTAATCGCCTGCGTCAGCAACCCGGCAAACAGGCACCGGCAGAAACGCAAGATGCGTCCCTCGACGGCAAAGAGTGCGCCAGCGTACTCATGGCCTGGGAGGCCAGTGTGCCGGACCTGCTCTATGAAACCAGGACCAAGCTCGGCCCGCTGGAGGCCGAGTGGCGGGAAAAGATCTACCAGCAGTTGCTCAAGGTCATGGACCTGTCGCTCCTCGATTCCCTGGAGCCGGCCGAGGCCGGGCGGCAGATCCGCGACATCTGTCAGCGCCTGCTCGATGAGCATTCGGCGCCGATCAATGCCAGCAGCCGCCAGTTGATCCTCAAGCAGATCACCGACGAGGTGCTCGGCCTCGGGCCGCTGGAGCCGCTGCTGAACGACGCGAGCGTGTCCGACATCCTGGTCAACGGGCATGCCTCGGTGTACGTCGAGCGCTTCGGCAAGCTGCAAAGGACGGATGTGCGTTTTCGCGACGACCAGCACCTGCTGAATATCATCGATCGCATCGTTTCCAGCCTGGGGCGGCGCATCGATGAGTCCTCGCCGCTGGTGGACGCCCGCCTGAAGGACGGTTCGCGGGTCAACGCCATCATTCCACCGCTGGCCATCGACGGTCCGAGCGTGTCGATCCGTCGCTTCGCCGTGGATTTGCTCAACACCGAGAGCCTGGTGCAGATGGGCACCCTGACCCCGGGCATCGCCCTGATGCTCAAGGCCATCGTCCGCGGCCGGCTGAATGTCCTGATCTCCGGAGGGACCGGCAGTGGCAAGACCACCATGCTCAACGTGTTGTCCAGTTTCATTCCGCACAACGAGCGGATCGTGACCATCGAAGACTCGGCCGAGCTGCAACTGCAGCAGCCCCATGTGGTGCGCCTGGAAACCCGTCCGTCGAACATCGAGGGCCGTGGCGAGGTGGGCCAGCGTGAGCTGGTGCGCAACAGCCTGCGTATGCGGCCGGACCGCATCGTGATCGGTGAGGTGCGTGGCGCCGAGGCGCTGGACATGTTGACGGCGATGAATACCGGCCACGACGGCTCGCTGACCACCATCCACGCCAACACCGCCCGCGATGCCCTGGGACGGATCGAGAACATGGTGTCGATGACAGGGGCGACCTTTCCGATCAAGGCCTTGCGTCAGCAGATCGCTTCGGCCATCGGCGTGGTCATCCAGCTGGAGCGGCAGGAGGACGGCACGCGACGGCTGGTCAGCGTGCAGGAAATCAACGGTATGGAAGGAGAAATCATCACCATGACCGAGATCTTCGCTTTCGTGCGCAGCGGTATCGGCGAGAAAGGCGAGGTCCTGGGCGAGTTCCGCCCCACGGGCATGGTTCCGGCGTTTCGTGATGTGCTGGCCAAACGGGGCATCGAGCTGCCGCTCAGCCTGTTCCGGCCAGACTGGATGGAGGGCTAGTCATGAATCAAGTCCCCAGTGAATTTATCCTGGCGTTTCTCGGGATGGTGTTCACCGCCATATTCCTGCTCAGCCAGAGCCTGGCAGTGCCGGTGTTCGGCGAGGCCGGCAAGGTACGCAAGCGTATTCGCAGTCGCCTCGACCTGCTGGAGCGGGCCAGTAACTTGGAGAACATGCAGTCGGTACTGCGCCAGAAATACCTGCGTCGTCTGTCGCCGCTGGAGGCGCGTCTGGAGCAGTTGCCGGCGATGGAGGCCCTGGCGCAGATGATCGAGCAGGCCGGGCATGAGTACCGCGCCTATCGGGTGCTGATGCTTAGCCTGGTCCTGATGGTGGCGGCTGGCATCGGGATGTGGCTGCTCACGCAACTCTGGTGGGTGGCGCTCCCGGCGGCTGCCGTGGCCTTCTGGCTGCCGGTGCTGAAAATCTCCCGGGACCGCAACCAACGTTTTGCCCAGTTCGAGGAGCAGTTGCCGGATGCGCTGGATGCCATATGTCGGGCGCTGCGTGCCGGGCATCCGTTCAACGAAACCCTGCAATTGGTCGCCGACGAGCACAAGGGGCCGGTTGCCCACGAGTTCGGCCTGACCTTTGCCGACATCAACTACGGTAACGATGTGCGTCGGGCCATGCTCGGCCTGCTGGAGCGCATGCCGAGCATGACCGTGATGATGCTGGTGACCACTGTGCTGATCCATCGCGAGACGGGCGGCAACCTGACAGAGGTGCTGGAGCGATTGAGCAGCCTGATTCGCGGCCGCTTCCGCTTTCAGCGCAAGGTCAAGACGCTCTCGGCCGAAGGGCGCCTGTCGGGCTGGATCCTGGTGGCGATGCCTTTTGTGCTGGCGGCGGGGATTGTGCTTTCGAGCCCGACCTATCTGCCTTTGCTCATCAATGAGTCATTGGGGCAGAAGATGGTGCTGGGCGCGTTTGTGGCGATGCTGGTGGGAATTTTCTGGATACGCAAGATCATCCGGATTCAGGTGTGAGCACAATCACTCGTAGGGGGTGAGGTTATGGAGTATCTACTGAGTCTGATCAACAGTGTGGTCGGTAACGAACAACTGGCGCGCCTGCTGTTCGCCGGGGCCATAGGCCTGAGCGTGGTACTGGCCGTGGCGACCCTGGTGTTGCTGGTGCAGGGCCTGCAAGACCCCGTGCACCGTCGTTTGCTGCTGATCAAGCGCGGCCATGGCGGCGACGGTCATCGGCAGGGGGCGCCGAGCAATCTGCAATTGATGCTGGAGCAGGTCGGCCAGCGCTTTGTCTCCGGTGATCAGGAGCAGGCCTCGGCGACCCGGACCTTGCTGACCCATGCCGGCTTTCGCTCCCCGGCCGCAGTCCAGATGTACTGGGCGGTGCGCCTGCTGACGCCGTTGGCATTGGTGGCGCTGGCGGTCCTGGCGCTGCCGCTGATACCGAAGATCTCGCTGCTTCTGGGGATGGGTCTGGTGCTCTTGGCGTTGGGGGTAGGCTGGCTGGCACCGGCCATCTATGTCGACAGCCGCAGGAACGCGCGGATGACCCGGTTGCTCGTCGCCTTTCCGGATGCGCTGGACTTGATGGTGGTCTGCGTGGAGTCAGGCCTTGCCTTGCCCCAGGCGATCGAGCGGGTGTCGGAAGAGATCGCGGTCAGCCAGCCTGAGCTGGCCATGGAGATGGCACTGGTCAACTCCGAGATCCGGGCCGGGATTCCCAGTACCGAAGCGCTCAAGCACCTGGCCGAGCGTACCGGGCTGGAGGACATTCGCGGGTTGGTGAGTCTGCTGGCGCAGAGCATTCGCTTCGGTACCAGTGTGGGTACGACCCTGCGTGTCTATGCCGAGGAGTTTCGTGACCGGCGCACCCAACAGGCCGAAGAGAAGGCCGCGAAAATCGGCACCAAGCTGGTGTTTCCTCTGATCTTCTGCCTGTGGCCAAGCTTCTTTCTGGTGGCCATAGGACCGGCAATCATCGGCGTGTTCAAAGTATTCGGGAAGTTATGAAAGAGGGGAGGGGCAAGGGCCATCCGCATGGATGGCATTGCCCCTTCTGAACTGAACACCATCGCGATTCATTGTCACTTTGAACCACCCGAACTACCCGAACCTACGTACTCCTTGTAGTACTCGGGGATCGGGTGTTTGTAGTTGTTCAGCCAGCGCTGCAGGGTCAGTTCCCGCTCGCTGGGCGAGGCGTTCTGCGGAATGGGCGACTTGACCTGGTTACGACTCTGCAGCAGCAGCCAGGTTTCGGTCGACTGTTGTGACAGGGAGGCCGGGCCGGGTTCGATAGCCTGGGTCACCAGCGGAAGAAGCAAGAGTCCCAGGCAGCTAAGCGTTTGGTATTTCATCACTACCTCTGCGTTATTGGTTGGTTGACACTCGATGGCGACGAATCCGTGGCAGTGACTGCCTGACTGTTAGCTGCCTTCTTCGTCGTGTTCCTGAGTTTTTCGGCCCGCTCCTTGGCACTGGTGACTTGTTCGGGTTTCAGGCCGGCACGATTGACCAGGTCCGAGGCCTGTTTCCAGTTGCCTTGATAAATCAGCAAGGTCACCAGGTTGAGGGTTGCCAGCTGGTCGTCCTGTTTCAGCTCCATGGCCGTGAGGAACTCAAAGCGGGCCTGCTTGGTATTCCCCTGGTTGAGGTAGACCACCCCCAGATCGTTGCGGATTTTCTCGTCGGTGGGGGACAGGCGCGCCGCTCGCGTCAGATGCTCCAGGGCCAGAGCGTTATCGTTGCGTGACACTGCCAGTTGACCCAGGCCATGCTCGCCTTCGGCGGCCAGGCAGGTGCTGAGCAGGCTGCGGTACAGCGGTTCGGCCTCGCTTTGTCCGAGTAGGCGATAGACCTTGGCCTTGCGCATGCGAACCTGTGCCAGGTTATCCGGCAGGCGTTGCAGATTGGCCAGGCCGGCATGCAGCTTGCCTTCGCCGATCATGTCGTCGGCCAGGCTCAGCGATAGTTCCTGGTCCGAATCCAGCTTGCTGCATGCCTGCTTCGACCAGGTACCGCCGCTGTTCGTGGCGCAGCCGCCGAGCATGAGCAGCCCCAAGGCAGCAATGACTACTTTCATTTTTCCCTCCTGGAACAATCCGATTGTCGAGGAATGGCCGGCACCGGACTTGCCGAGTCCGGTGCCATTGAGCTTGAGCGCGGTAAGCGACGAGTCAGAACCTTGGGTCATTGCGAAAGCCCGCTGGAGGCCTGGTCATAGTTGCCGTTTTCCAGGAAGTACAGACGGAACCAGTTCGGGTCGTAGTTGCGCAGTGGCTCGCCAGGCAATACTGGCAGCTTGGCGTTGACCGCCAGCGGTTGCACCAGGTGCGGAGTGACGATCATCAGCAGTTCCTTCTCTTCGCGCCTGATCGAGGAATCACGGAAGAATGCACCCAGGATCGGAATATCTCCCAGGCCGGGGAACTTGCTTACGGCCGTGGTGTTGGTGGTGCTGATCAGGCCGCTGATCACGAAGCTCTCACCGTCGGCCAGGGAGATGCTGGTGTCGGTGCGACGCACAACCAGGGCTGGCACCGAGATATCGTTGACGGTAATCCCATTGGTGAAGTCCAGTTCGCTGACCTCCGGGGCGACCTTCAAGGAGATGCGGTCGTTTCCGACTATGGTGGGGGTCAGGGTCAGGCGAATACCGAATTCCTTGTACTGGATGGTAATGCTGTCGCTGCCGCTGCTGGGGACCGGGATCGGCACTTCGCCACCGGCCAGGAAGCTGGCGCTCTGTCCGCTCAGCGCCACCAGGCTCGGACGCGCCAGGGTGTAGGCAAACCCACTGCCTTCCAGGGCGTTGATCAGCCCCAGGACGTTACCGCCGCCAATGCCGATATTAAACATGCCATTGTTGAGCGGTATGTTCGGCCTGACGCCACCGATATTGCCGGGCGTCACCGTTGTCCCCAACGGGGCAGTGCCCGGGGAGCTGAACAGAAAGTTACCGCTCTTGCCGAAGATCGAGGTGCCGGCCTCTTTCAGCTTGGTGCGGCTGACTTCGACAAAACGGATATCGGTCTGCACCTGGCTGGCCAGAGACGGATCTTCGGAGGGGGGCAATAGCGAACTCACCATCGAATGCGGGCCTTTGCCCTGCACGAACACCATGCTCTGGCGAGGTTCCTTGTCGCATGCTGTCCAGACCATCAGGCTGGTGGCGCCGGGCGCAATGCCCGTCAGCAGGTATGAATCCCGCCCATTGAGATACACATCGGCAATTTTCGGGTCGCCCACGGCCAATCGGGTAATGGCAACGGGGGAGTGCATTATCGTCTGCTGACCCTCTCCCACTTCCACCGTCGACGGCAGTGGCGGCAATCCAGCGCAGTTATTTGATGCCGCCATGGCCATTCCGGTGGGAAGACCAGCGACAATCAATGTCCACGCCACTCTCCTGAGCACCTGTACACAATCACTGTTCATGCACTGCTTCCTTGTTTGGGCTGGGGGAAACCGCAAGGGCCGGTCAGCAGGGATCATTTCTCCGTCATCTGAACCAGAGCCCGCCAAGCTGTTGCTGCAGCCAACCAGCAGTTAGCTGTTTCTGTAACTGACGTTAGCGCAGAAAGATAAAATTGCTATGAAGTGTAAAAAAACGCTTGGTCGATCGAGGGTATTCAGCGCCAGGCCGAGGCTCGCCTGCCGGTAATGCTCAAAAATGGTGCGAGTGCGCATTGCGCGTCACTGAGCCGTTTGCGCAGAGGCGTTTCTGTAGAGGCTGCAATTTGTGGGCTTTCGTGCTCGGGCGAGCCCTGTGACACAGGTCAGAATCATCTTTTACATCAAGGGGATATTCTGTAGCCTTGCGCAGTTTCAACGCTGCACCTACCTGATGAATACTCACTCTCCCGGCGGTACCCTCAACGGGTCCGGAGCCGGGTGTATACTCGACTTTCGCGCATAAGCGCCCGCAGGTCTTGCGATCATGACGCAAATTTCCGAACGCCTTCTGGTTCAGGCCCACCTTGACGCCAAACAGCCCAAGCCGCTGACGGCTGCAGAGGAATCCCATTACCGTGCCGCGATTGCTGCCGAGCTCAAGGCTCAGGACGCGGTGCTGGTGGCTCACTTCTACTGTGACCCGGTGATTCAGGCCCTGGCCGAAGAGACCGGCGGCTGCGTGTCCGATTCCCTGGAAATGGCCCGCTTCGGTAACGCTCACCCGGCCAAGACCGTGGTGGTCGCCGGTGTCAGGTTCATGGGCGAGACGGCGAAGATCCTCAACCCCGAGAAACGGGTGCTGATGCCCACTCTGGAAGCCACCTGCTCCCTCGACCTGGGGTGCCCGGTGGAAGAGTTCTCGGCGTTCTGCGACCAGCATCCGGAACGCACCGTGGTGGTCTACGCCAACACCTCGGCAGCGGTCAAAGCCCGTGCCGACTGGGTGGTGACCTCCAGTTGCGCCCTGGAAATCGTCGAAAGCCTGATGGATAACGGCGAAACCATCATCTGGGGGCCGGACAAGCATCTGGGCACCTACATCCAGCGCCAGACCGGTGCCGACATGCTGCTGTGGGACGGTGCCTGCATCGTCCACGAAGAGTTCAAGTCCAAGCAGCTGGAGGACATGAAGGCGCTTTATCCCGATGCGGCCATTCTGGTCCACCCGGAATCGCCGACCTCGGTGATCGAGTTGGCCGATGCGGTGGGCTCCACCAGCCAGCTGATTGCCGCCGCGCAACGTTTGCCGAACAAGACGCTGATCGTGGCGACCGACCGCGGCATCTTCTACAAGATGCAGCAGCTGTGCCCGGACAAGGTGTTTATCGAGGCGCCAACGGCCGGTAACGGCGCGGCTTGCCGCAGCTGCGCCCATTGCCCGTGGATGGCCATGAACACCCTGGAGCGCACCTTGCAGAGCCTGCGTGAGGGCAGCAACGAGATATTCGTCGACCCGGCGCTGATTCCCCAGGCCATTCGTCCGCTCAAGCGCATGCTGGATTTCACCCAGGCCGCGCGGATGAAGCTGGCGGGCAATGCCTGATCGCCTTCGACAAGCGCACAGAAAAACGCCCCGACATTCGGGGCGTTTTTGTCTGTGGCGGATTATTTTTTCTGCTTGGGAATGCGCACTATCTGGCTGGAAGAGTAGATGTCGTGCCAGCTGCGCTTCTGCTTGTCGACCAGGACCCAGATGAAACCCAGCCCGGCGCACAGCCAGGAAGCGATCGAGACCATGAAGCGCAGGAGGGCCTGCCACAGGCTGATGCTGCTGCCGTCGGCGTTCTGCACGCGAATGCCCCAGACCTGCATGCCCAGAGTCTGGCCGGAATGGGTCCAGAACTTGGCGAAGAAGGCGAACAGTACGAACAGCAGGACGGTGGAGTAGAGGGGATCGCCGTCCAGGGCGCCGGATTCGGTCAGGGTGCGCATCCGGGTTTCACCGAGGATCTGCAGCTGGATGAACTTGTAGATGCCACCCGTGACGATCAGCAGTGCGGTGCACAGCAGGAAATCGTAGAACATCGCTGCCAGACGACGGCCCAGGCCAGCGGCGGGAAAATCGCCCTGGGGGGTTAGCAGGTGCTTTGGCATCACAGGCCTCTCGATCGAAAAAAGAAGCCATTTTACGGAATTGCGCGCACAAAAAAGCCCCTGATGTCAGCATCAGGGGCTTTTTCGTTACAGACGATCAGCCTTCGGCTTGAACTTCGTCAGCCTGCATGCCTTTTTGGCCCTGCACAGCGATGAAGGTCACTTTCTGGCCTTCTTTCAGGCTCTTGAAGCCGTTGCCCTGAATAGCGCGGAAATGCACGAACAGATCCGGACCGCTTTCTGGAGTGATAAAACCAAAACCTTTCTCGTCGTTAAACCACTTGACGGTACCGCTCTGACGTTGGGACATTTCTTATTTCCTTTGACGCTAAAAAATTAATGACAGTCTCTTCCTCATGAAAGAGTACTGGGCTGGGTTGCAGGAAAGTAAGAGACGTCGAACGGGTTGTAGCAAACTTGTTGGCTACTGCCCAGGTCACGATTCCAAGCGACCCATGCAAACACAGTGGGGAAACTCTACGCCAACTATGGGAGAAAAAACAAGCCCTGCGAAGCCCCGGTTTTCCTCAGCTTGGCAGCTGTTGCCGGAACTAGGCGTCTGGGCTTATTCGATAGAGTTGTTCAATTGTTTTCAACTGTTATAAGGCAAGTTCAATATCGAAAATATGCACTATTTTATGGCGGTTGCGTTACAGATTAGTGCACTTTTAACGCAACCGCGTTACTTATAGAAACAGTCGATCAACCGCGATAGTAGCGTTGTGCAACGAATGGCATTTTGCTTACAAGCATTGACACCTTTTTCCCACGAACAATTGCCCAAACTGGCGTATCGAGTGCGACATAGGCGCTATCGATGTAACCCATGGCCAACGGACCGCCCAGGGTCGGACCAAAACCGCCACTGCAAACGCTACCGATCACCTCGCCCGCTTCGTTGACGATTTCCGCACCTTCACGCACCGGTGTGCGTTCCTGGGGCAGCAGGCCCACGCGCTTGCGCTGCACGCCATTGAGCTGCTGGACGAACACCTGTTCCGCGCCCGGGAAGCCGCCGGCCCGCGCGCCATCGGCACGACGTGGCTTGGAGATGGCCCACAGCAGGCTGGCTTCGATCGGTGTGGTCTGGCTGTTCATGTCATGGCCATACAGGCACAGGCCGGCTTCCAGGCGCAGCGAATCCCGGGCGCCGAGGCCGATGGCGGCCACTTCCGGCTCGGCCAGCAGGGCGCGGGCCAGGGTTTCGGCGTCGGCCGCCGGTACCGAGATTTCGAAACCGTCTTCGCCGGTGTAGCCCGAACGGCTGACAAAGCAGTCCACGCCCAGCAGCTTCACGCGGGTGAATTGCATGAAGGTCATTTTCGCCACTTCTGGCGCCAGGCGCGCCAGCACGGTGACGGCCGCCGGGCCTTGCAGGGCGAGCAGGGCACGCTCCTCGAACAGCGGCTCGATGCCGCACGCCTGGCCAATGTGCTGGCGCAGATGGGCCAGGTCCTGGTCCTTGCAGGCGGCGTTGACCACCAGAAACAGCTCGTCGTTGCCCAGGTTGGCGACCATCAGGTCGTCGAGGATGCCGCCATTTTCGTTGGTGAACATGGCATAGCGCTGCATGCCCACGGGCAGGTCGATGATGTCCACCGGCACCAGGGTTTCCAGGGCCTGGGCGGCATTGGCGCCGGTCAGGCGGATCTGGCCCATGTGCGAGACGTCGAACAGGCCGGCCTGCTCGCGGGTGTGCTGGTGTTCTTTCATCACGCCCAGCGGGTATTGCACAGGCATGTCGTAACCGGCGAACGGCACCATGCGCGCGCCGAGTTCGAGGTGCAGCGAATGCAGCGGGGTCTTCAACAGTATTTCGGTGGACATGTTCAGCTCCTGGATAAACGTGAGATGCGTGTGTGCCTGCATCAGCACTCGATGATGTTGACTGCCAAACCGCCGCGGGCGGTTTCCTTGTATTTGCTTTTCATGTCGGCGCCGGTCTGGCGCATGGTGCGGATGACCTTGTCGAGGGAGACGAAATGCTGTCCGTCGCCACGCAAGGCCATGCGCACGGCGTTGATCGCCTTGACCGAACCCATGGCGTTGCGCTCGATGCAGGGCACCTGCACCAGGCCGCCGATCGGGTCGCAGGTCAGGCCGAGGTTGTGTTCCATGCCGATCTCGGCGGCGTTTTCCACTTGTTGCACGGTACCGCCGAGCACTTCGCACAGCCCGCCGGCCGCCATCGAGCAGGCCACGCCGACCTCGCCCTGGCAGCCGACTTCGGCACCGGAGATGGAGGCGTTTTCCTTGTAGAGAATGCCGATGGCGGCGGCGGTCAGCAGGAAACGCACCACCCCGTCTTCGTTGGCGCCGGGGATGAAGCGCATGTAGTAGTGCAGCACCGCCGGGATGATGCCGGCGGCGCCATTGGTGGGCGCAGTGACGACGCGCCCGCCGTTGGCGTTTTCTTCGTTGACCGCCAGGGCGTACAGGTTGACCCAGTCCAGCACCGACAAGGAATCGCGCAAGGCCGCCTCGGGGTGCTTGCACAGCTGGCGGTGGAGGGCGGCCGCACGGCGCTTGACCTTCAGGCCGCCAGGCAGGATCCCTTCGTTGCGACAGCCGGCATCCACGCAGTCCTGCATCACTTGCCAGATCTTCAGCAGGCCAGCGCGGGTTTCCGCTTCCGGTCGCCAGGCGCTTTCGTTGGTCAGCATCACCTGGCTGATGGACAGGCCATAGGTGGTGCAGTGACCGAGCAAGTCCTTGGCGCTCTTGAAGGGGAAGGTCAGCTTGGTGGTGTCTTCGACGATGCGGTCGGCTCCCGCGGCATCCTCGTCGACCACGAAGCCGCCGCCCACCGAGTAGTACTCGCGGCTGCGGATCTGCAACCCGGCGGCATCGAAGGCACGGAAGATCATGCCGTTGGGGTGGTAGGCCAGGGGTTTGCGGATCATGGCCAGGTGTTCTTTCTCGTTGAACGCGATGACGTGTTCGCCGAGCAGGGTCAAGCGTCCGCTGCTGCGTATTTCCTGCAGGCGCGCGGCAATGTTTTCGGTATTCACGGTATCCGGGTGTTCACCTTCCAGGCCCAGGAGCACAGCCTTGTCGCTGCCGTGGCCCTTGCCGGTGGCGCCGAGCGAGCCGTACAGCTCGACCTTGACGCAGGTGGTGGCGCCCAGCAGTCCGTCACGCCGCAGGCCTTCGACGAAGCGCGCGGCCGCGCGCATCGGGCCAACGGTGTGGGAGCTGGAGGGGCCGATGCCAATCTTGAACAGGTCGAACACGCTCAAGGACATGTTGGTTCTCCGGTTTCTTATTGTGTTGATCGGCACGCACGGGGGAAGCGGGTGTTGCAGTCCGGTCTAGCCGGTATTCGTCGCCAGCCGCCTCGCTCCTACAGGTATACGCAGAAACCCTGGGAGCGAGGCTGGCCCGCGATGGACGGTGATGTCGTCTTACGCGTCCTGATAACTTTCGATCGACGGGCAGGCGCACACCAGGTTGCGATCGCCGAACACGTTGTCGACGCGACCGACCGGAGGCCAGTACTTGCCGTCGATCAGCGAGGCCACCGGGTACACCGCCTGTTCACGGCTGTAGGGGTGCGACCACTCGCCAACGATTTCCGCCGCGGTGTGCGGGGCGTTCTTCAGCGGGTTGTCGTCCTTGTCCAGGCCGCCGTTTTCCACCGCGCGGATTTCTTCGCGGATGCGGATCATGGCGTCGCAGAAGCGGTCCAGTTCTTCCTTGGATTCGCTTTCGGTCGGCTCGATCATCAGGGTGCCGGCTACCGGGAACGACATGGTCGGGGCGTGGAAACCGAAGTCGATCAGGCGCTTGGCCACGTCATCGACGCTGATGCCGCTGCTGTCCTTGAGCGGGCGCAGGTCGAGGATGCACTCGTGGGCCACCAGGCCATTGCTGCCGGTGTAGAGCACCGGGTAGTGCTCTTCCAGGCGACGGGAGATGTAGTTGGCATTGAGGATCGCCAGCTGCGAGGCACGTTTGAGGCCTTCGCCGCCCATCATGCGGATGTACATCCAGGTGATCGGCAGGATACTCGCGCTGCCGAACGGCGCGGCGCAGACCGCGCCTTCCTTGCGTTCCATGGCTGCGTGGCCCGGCAGGAACGGCGCCAGGTGCGACTTGACGCCGATCGGGCCGACGCCCGGGCCGCCACCGCCGTGGGGGATGCAGAAGGTCTTGTGCAGGTTCAGGTGCGACACGTCGCCGCCGAACTTGCCCGGGGCGCAGAGGCCGACCATGGCGTTCATGTTGGCGCCGTCGATGTACACTTGGCCGCCGTTGTCATGGATGATGCCGCAGATTTCGCGGATGCCTTCCTCGAACACGCCGTGGGTCGAGGGGTAGGTGATCATCAGCGCGGCGAGGTGCTCGCGGTGCTCGATGGCCTTGGCCCGCAGGTCTTCGATATCGACGTTGCCGCGGGCGTCGCAGGCGGTGACCACCACGCGCATGCCGGCCATGTTGGCGGTGGCCGGGTTGGTGCCGTGGGCGGACGAAGGGATCAGGCAGATGTCGCGACGGTCGTCGCCACGGCTCTGGTGATAGGCACGAATGGCCAAGAGGCCTGCGTATTCACCCTGGGAGCCGGCGTTCGGCTGCAGGGACACCGCGTCGTAGCCGGTGGCGGCGCAGAGCATGGCTTCCAGTTCGGACGTCAGTTGCTGGTAGCCGGCGCTTTGCTCGGCCGGGGCGAACGGGTGCAGGGCACCGAATTCGGCCCAGGTGACCGGGATCATTTCGCTGGCGGCGTTGAGCTTCATGGTGCACGAGCCCAGCGGGATCATGGTGCGGTCCAGGGCCAGGTCCTTGTCCGCCAGCTTGCGCAGGTAGCGCATCAGCTCGGTTTCCGAGTGATAGCGGTTGAACACCGGGTGGCTGAGGATCGCCGACTGACGCACCAGCGGCGCCGGGATACGGCTCTGTACCGTGGTAGCCAGCGCGGCGAAGTCCGGCAGGGCCTGACCGTCGGCCAGCAGGCTCCACAGCGCTTGTACATCGGCCTGGCCGGTGGTTTCGTCGAGGGACAGACCCAGGCGCTCGGCGTCAATCACCCGCAGGTTGATGCGCTGGGCGCGGGCCTTGTCGTGCAGCGCCGAGGTGCGGGCGCCGGTGTGCAGGGTCAGGGTGTCGAAGAAGCTTTCCTGCTCGACCTTGATCCCCAGTTTGCTCAGGCCCTGGGCCAGGATCGCGGTCAGCTGGTGGATGCGCCGGGCAATCCGGGCCAGGCCTTTGGGGCCGTGGTACACGGCGTACATGCTGGCGATGTTGGCCAACAGCACCTGGGCGGTGCAGATGTTGCTGGTGGCTTTCTCGCGACGGATATGTTGCTCGCGGGTCTGCATGGCCAGGCGCAGTGCCGGCTTGCCGAAACGGTCCACGGACACCCCGACCAGACGGCCTGGCATGTCGCGCTTGAACGCGTCCTTGGTGGAGAAGTACGCCGCATGCGGGCCACCGAAGCCCAGCGGCACGCCGAAGCGTTGGGCGCTGCCGATGGCCACGTCGGCGCCGAACTCACCCGGCGGGGTCAGCAGGGTCAGCGCCAGCAGGTCGGCGGCGACCGCCACCAGGGCGTTGGCGGCGTGGAAGCGCTCGGTCAGCTCGCGGTAGTCGAACAGGTCGCCGTTGCTCGCCGGGTATTGCAGCAGGGCGCCGAAGAACGGGCTGACGTCGGTCAGCTTGCGCTCGTCGCCGACCACCACGTCGATGCCCAGCGGCTCGGCACGGGTGCGCAGCACGTCGAGGGTCTGCGGGTGGCAATGGCTGGAGGCGAAGAAGGCGTGGCTGCCCTTGTTCTTGCTCAGGCGCTTGCAGAAGGTCATGGCTTCGGCGGCGGCGGTGGCTTCGTCGAGCAGGGAGGCGTTGGCGATCGGCAGGCCGGTGAGGTCGCTGATCAGGGTCTGGAAGTTCAGCAGCGCTTCCAGGCGGCCCTGGGAGATTTCTGGCTGGTACGGGGTGTAGGCGGTGTACCAGGCCGGGTTTTCCAGGAGGTTGCGCAGGATCGGCGACGGCGTGTGGCAGTTGTAGTAGCCCTGGCCGATGTAGGTCTTGAACAGCTGGTTCTTGGCGGCGATGGCCTTGATCGAGGCCAGGGCGTCGGCTTCGCTCTGCCCGGCGGGCAGGTCGAGGACGCTGGTGCCCTTGATGCTGTCGGGGATCACGCTGGCGCTCAAGGCTTCCAGGGAGTCGAAGCCCAGGCTGTTGAGCATGGCTTGCTCGTCGCCTTGGCGCGGGCCGATATGGCGCGCGATGAATTCGTTGGCGGTGCTCAGGTTAACTTGAGTCATGGCGGCTCCTCAGGCGTCGGCGTTGGCTTTGATCAGGCGGTCGTAGGCGTCCTGATCCAGCAGTTGGCCGACAGCGGCGGCGTCCGCGGGAATGAAACGGAAGAACCAGCCGTCGCCCAGCGGGTCTTCGTTGACCAGCTCCGGGCTTGCCTCCAGGGCCGGGTTGGTTTCCACCACTTCCCCGTCCAGGGGCATGTACACGCCGCTGGCGGCTTTTACCGATTCCACGGTGGCGGCTTCAGCGCCTTTGTCGTAGGCCTGCAGTTCCGGCAATTGCACGAACACCACATCGCCCAGGGCGTTTTGCGCGAAAGCCGTGATGCCGACGGTAACGCTGCCATCGGCTTCGGTACGCAGCCATTCGTGATCTTCAGTAAAACGCAACTCGCTCATGGAAACTCCTCAAGGGGCCAGATTCGTCTGGTGGACGCGATTGAATGCTCGTGCAGGGCCGAGCTGAATGGATAAGCCCTTAGCAAAAATGCGGCCAATGTTTTTTAGTTGTTATAAATCAATGATTTATGTGTTTTTCATGGCGAGCGGAAACTGACAGCTGTAGCGAAATCGCTACAGCTGGAGGGCCAGGGAAAAGCCTATGGGGATCAAAGCCTTGCGTAGCGCTGATTACAACCGACTGTAGCGATATCGTTCCGCTGTAGCGCTTTCAGTACAGGTAGAGGTCGCTTTTCGCACTGTTTCTCTGTAGGAGCGAAGCTTGCTCGCGATGAACCTGAGGGCGCTGCGCAGGCTCCAGGCACTGCGGCGCCGTTGAGATTTTTCGCGAGCAAGAACTGGGCGTCCCCCTTGCTCCTACAGAAGCAAGAAGCAGAAGCTACGGCAGGCTCAGGGCTTGTTGGGGATGCCGTATTTGCGCAGGCGATGGGCGATGGCGGTGTGGGAGGTCTGCAGGCGGCTGGCCAGTTGGCGGGTCGAGGGGTAGTTGACGTAGAGGCTTTCCAGCAGCGCCTTCTCGAACTCCTCGACGGCCTGTTCCAGGCTCTCGACTTCGGTGTCGTTCTGGCGCGCCACTGAGGTGCCGGCGATATCCAGGTCGCCGATGTCCACCAGGCTGCTTTCGCAGATCGCCGCCGCGCGGAAGATCACGTTCTGCAGCTGGCGCACGTTGCCGGGCCAGCGGTTGCCCAGCAGCGCCGGATAGGTGCCGGGCGCCAGGCGGCAGACCGGGCGCTGGATCTGCGCGCAGGCCTGCTGCATGAAGTAGCGCGCCAGCAACAGAATGTCCTGGCCGCGCTCGCGCAGGGGCGGCACTTCCACATTCAGCACGTTGAGGCGATAGAACAGGTCTTCGCGAAAACTGCCCTCGGCGACCATCTTTTCCAGGTCGCGGTGGGTGGCGCTGAGGATCCGCACATTGACCTTGATCTCACGGTCGCCGCCGACCCGGCGAAAGCTGCCGTCGTTGAGAAAACGCAGCAGCTTGGCCTGCAAATAGGGCGACATTTCGCCGATTTCGTCGAGAAACACCGTGCCCTGGTTAGCCAGCTCCATCAGCCCCGGCTTGCCGCCGCGCTGGGCGCCGGTGAAGGCGCCGGGGGCGTAGCCGAACAGCTCGCTTTCGGCGAGGTTTTCCGGCAAGGCGGCGCAGTTCAGCGCGAGAAACGGCGCGCCGTGCCGTGCACTGATGGCGTGGCAGGCCCGCGCCACCAGTTCCTTGCCGGTACCGGTTTCGCCCTGGATCAGCAGCGGCGCATCCAGCGCGGCGACACGCTGGGCGCGGGCCTTGAGGGTGCGGATGGCCGGGGAGTCGCCGAGCAGGGCATCGAAGCCTTCGGCATGGTCGTGGTGCAGGGCCGACAGGCGCTCGCCGATGCGATTGGGTTGATACAGGGTCAGCAGCGCGCCGGCATCGGTGATCGGCGTGGCGTCCAGCAGCAGGGTCTGGCCGTTGAGGGTGATTTCCCGCAGAGGCAGGCGAAAACCCTGTTCCAGCAGGGTTTCCAGCAGCGCCGGGTCGTCGAACAGCTCGGCCACGCTTTCCCCGGCCGGTTCGCGGCCATAGAGGGCGATCAGCGCCGGGTTGGCCAGCAGTACCTTGCCGGCGCTGTCCAGGGCCAGCACCGGGTCGGTCATCGCCGCCAGCAGGGCATCGAGCTGCAAGTGTCGGCGCTGGCCAGGCAAGATATCGACCACCGTCACCGCCTGCACGCCGCGTACGCTGAACAGCGCGTCGCGCAGCTCTTCCAGCACTTGTGGGCTGAGGGTCGGGGCGTCGATGTAGACGTTGGGCGGCACCATCTCCACCGCATCCAGGTTGAGGTTGCGCCCACCGAGCAGGGCCAGGACTTCCTGGGTGATACCGACGCGGTCGATAAAGCTGACGTGGATGCGCATGGGGCGATCAAGGGTTCTGGAAAACGGAGGGTGGCAAGTATGCCTTGGCGGACGCCATTGGTGAAATTCGCCGTAGGGTCCGCAGGGGGCTTCTGTAGGAGCGAAGCTTGCTCGCGATGAACTCGAAGACGCCGCGGCATATCAGGCTACCCGCGTCATCCTTGACGACCATCGCGGGCAAGCCTCGCTCCTACAAAGCGGGTAGGGAAGCCCGCGATCCACGGGCTGGGGTTATTCGAAATGTTCGGGTTTTACCGGATCCCCGGACTTCATGTTCAACTGCACCCGCACGTCCTCGAACATCGCGTCGTAGTGCTTGTGCACCGAACCTATGCTGCTCATTGCCTTGGGAATCCCATACTTCTCGGCGATTTTCGTCACGTTGCTGGCGAAGTTGTACGCCTGATCCTTGGGCAGGAAGAAGGGTTCATCGACCGCTTTGCCCTGGATCGTTCCATGCATCTTGAACTGCATCCCTTTGCCTTCCTTGGGATCTTGCGCGACCTCGTAGTCGATGCAGATGTTGTAGCTGACATCGTCCTTGTTCAGCGCGTGTCGTTCGATGTGCAAATGACCGGGTTCGAACTGGGCCATGGTTCTCTCCTTTCAAGGCATGGGAGAGGGGGCAGGCCTGGAGCCTGCCCCCTGGGTTTCTCTTATCGGTAGGTGATGCCCGGCTGGGCCGTGCTGATGCGCGTGCCGGCCTGGCCCTGGACGATCGCTTCGATGTCCGAGAGTGAACCGATCACCGCGACTTTTCCAGTATGGCGGGCGAACTCGCAGGCCGCCTGGACCTTTGGTCCCATGGAGCCGGCGGCGAAGCCGAGTTTTTCCATTTCGTCCGGGTGGGCCTGGGCGATGGCTTTCTGCGAGGGCTTGCCCCAGTCGATAAAGGCCGCGTTGACGTCGGTGGCGATCACCAGCAGATCGGCTTCCAGCTGTTCGGCCAGCAGCGCCGAGCACAGGTCCTTGTCGATCACCGCCTCGATGCCCCTGAGCTTGCCGTCCTCACCGTACATGGTGGGGATGCCGCCACCGCCGGCGCAGATCACGATGCTGCTCTTTTCCAGCAGCCATTTGATCGGGCGGATTTCAAAGATGCGCTTGGGTTTCGGGCTGGCCACCACGCGGCGGTACTTGTCGCCATCGGGGGCGATGGCCCAGCCTTTTTCCTTGGCCAGTTTTTGCGCTTCGTCCTTGCTGTAGACCGGGCCGATGGGCTTGGTCGGGTTCTGGAACGCCGGGTCCTTGGCGTCGACCTCGACCTGGGTCAGCAGGGTGGCGAAGGGCACTTCGAAGTCCAGCAGGTTGCCCAGTTCCTGTTCGATGATGTAGCCGATCATGCCTTCGGTTTCGGCGCCGAGCACGTCCAGCGGGTAAGGCGACACCGAGGTATAGGCCGCCGCCTGCAGCGACAGCAGGCCGACCTGCGGACCATTGCCGTGGGCGATCACCAGTTGGTTGCCGGGATGGATCTTGGCGATTTGTTCGGTGGCGATCCGGATATTGGCGCGTTGATTGTCCGCGGTCATGGGTTCACCACGGCGGAGCAGGGCGTTGCCGCCCAATGCGACGACGATACGCATAATGCATTCCTTCCAGAATTCGGTGATCCGGTGGGTGCGCGGCTTGCCGGCGATTGTCGGGTGTCAGGTTTGACGCCATCGCGGGCAAGCCTCGCTCCTACAGGTCCCGGGAGATTGTCCCGGGCGTCGGGGTTACAGGTCGGCCAGGGTCGAGACCAGGATCGCCTTGATGGTGTGCATGCGGTTTTCCGCTTGCTCGAAGGCGATGCAGGCCGGCGACTCGAACACGTCGTCGGTCACTTCGATGCCGTTGGCCAGGTTCGGATACTGCTCGGCGATCTGCTTGCCGACCTTGGTATCGCTGTTGTGGAACGCCGGCAGGCAGTGCATGAACTTGGTCCGTGGGTTGCCGGTGGCCTTCATCAGCTCGGCGTTGACCTGGTACGGCAGCAGTTGCTGGATACGTTCGGCCCAGGCTTCCACTGGCTCGCCCATCGATACCCAGACGTCGGTGTGGATGAAGTCGACGCCCTTGACCGCGGCTTTCGGGTCTTCGGTCAGGGTGATGCGGGCGCCGCTTTCTTCCGCATATTTCTTGCAGCGGCTGACCAGGTCGTCATGGGGCCACAGGGCCTTTGGCGCGCAGATGCGCACGTCCATGCCGAGCTTGGCGCCCACCAGCAGCAGCGAGTTGCCCATGTTGTTGCGGGCGTCGCCCAGGTAGGCGTAGCTGATGTCATGGATCGGCTTGTCGGCGTGCTCACGCATGGTCAGCACGTCGGCGATCATCTGGGTCGGGTGGTATTCGTCGGTCAGGCCGTTGAACACCGGCACCCCGGCGAACTTCGCCAGTTCTTCGACGATTTCCTGCTTGAAGCCGCGGTACTCGATGGCGTCGTACATGCGCCCGAGCACCCGGGCGGTGTCCTTCATGCTTTCCTTGTGGCCGATCTGCGATGAGTTCGGGTCGATGTAGGTGACGTTGGCGCCCTGGTCATAGGCGGCGACCTCGAAGGCGCAGCGGGTACGGGTCGAGGTTTTCTCGAAGATCAGGGCGATGTTGTTGCCCTTGAGGTGCTGCTGCTCGGTGCCGGTGTACTTGGCGCGCTTGAGGTCGCGGGACAGGTCGAGCAGGTAGCGCAGTTCGCGCGCGGTGTGGTGCTCGAGGCTCAGCAGGTTACGGTTGTGGATGTTGAAAGCCATGATGGATCTCCTTTCCCGACACTGTGAAAGCTACTGCGGGCTGTTCACCTTCGGCGTTACGCTCGAAATACTGCGTTAAAAACAGGCTCGGAATGCTCATTTACAACCAGTAGAGTCGAGTGCGACTCCAACCGTTCCTCGCCTGTTTTTGCCTTGTCTTTCCTGCGCTCGCTACGCTTTCACAGCGTCGGGTAGTGGTTAATTAATTAGTAATCGATCGGGTCGCGCACGATCGGGCAGGTCATGCAGTGGCCGCCGCCACGGCCGCGGCCGAGTTCGCCGGCGCTGATGGTGATCACTTCCACGCCGGCCTTGCGCAGCAGGGTGTTGGTGTAGGTGTTGCGGTCATAGCCGATGACCACGCCCGGTTCCAGGGCCACCACGTTGTTGCCGTCGTCCCACTGTTCGCGTTCGGCGGCGAAGCTGTTGCCGCCGGTCTCCACCACGCGCAGTTGCTTGAGGTTCAGGGACTCGGCCACCACCTCGATGAACGATTTATTCTCCCGTCGCACGTCCATGCCATAGGGCTTGCTGGTGTCGGGACGGATGACGAATGGCACGATTTCCTTGACCACTTCCGGGAAGACCGTGACCAGGTCGCGGTCGCAGAAGCTGAACACGGTGTCCAGGTGCATCGCTGCGCGGGATTTCGGCAGGCCGGCCACCACCACTTTTTCCACCGCGCCCTTGGCGAACAGGGATTGTGCAAGCTGGCCGATGGCCTGGCGCGAGGTCCGCTCGCCCATGCCGATCAGCACCACGCCATTGCCGATCGGCATGACGTCGCCGCCCTCGAGGGTGGCCTGGCCGTGATCCTTGTCCGGGTCGCCGTACCAGACCTCGAAGTCGGCGTTGGCGAACTCGGGGTGGAATTTGTAGATGGCGCTGGCCAGCAGGGTTTCCTGGCGCCGGGCCGGCCAGTACATCGGGTTGAGCGTCACGCCGCCGTAGATCCAGCAGGTGGTGTCGCGGGTGAACTGGGTGTTGGGCAGCGGCGGCAGCAGGAAGCTGGAGTGGCCCAGGTAGTCGCGGTACATCTTGATCACGCTGGCGCCTTCGCTGTCCGGCAGGTCCTCGCCGGCCACGCCGCCGATCAGGAACTCGGCCAGCTTGCGTGGCTCCAGGCCTTCGAGCCAGCTGCGCACTTCGTTGGTCAGGCCGACACCGACGGTGTCGGGGGTGATCTTGCGATCCAGGATCCACTTCAGGGCTTCGGGGTTCTGCACCGTATCGGTCAGCAGGTTGTGCATTTCCAGGACTTCGATCCCACGCTCGCGCATTTTGGTGACGAAGTCGAAATGGTCGCGCTTGGCCTGGTTGACCCAGATCACATCATCGAACAGCAGTTCATCGCAGTTGTTCGGGGTCAGCCGCTGATGGGCCAGGCCTGGGGAGCAAACCATGACTTTGCGCAGTTTGCCGGCTTCGGAATGAACGCCGTACTTAACTTTTTCCGTGGTCATTACAGTGATCCTCCAGAGGTAGAAACAATCGTGCCGTTACAGGGTCAGGAAGCCGTCGTAGAGCCCGTAGGCGGCCAACAGGGCGCCTATGACCACTGCGGCGAAAATCAGCTTCTCGACGTTGGTGAAAATCGGTTTGCCCAGCTCCAGCTTGGCCTTGGCGAACAGGATCGCGCCGGGGGCGTAGAGCAGGGCGGAGAGCAGCAGGTACTTGACCCCGCCGGCGTACAGCAGCCAGACCGCGTAGAGCAGGGCGATGACCCCGATCAACAGGTCTTTCTTGCGTTCGGCCAGGGCCGCTTCGTAGGTTTCGTTGCGCACCGCCAGCAGCACCGCATAGGCCGCCGACCACAGGTAGGGCACCAGGATCATCGAGGTGGCGAGGTAGATCAGCGACAGATAGGTACTGGCCGAGAACAGGGTGATCACCAGGAAGATCTGCACCATGGCGTTGGTCAGCCACAGGGCATTGACCGGCACGTGGTTGGCGTTCTCCTTGCGCAGGAACTCCGGCATGGTGTGGTCCTTGGCCGCGGCGAACATGATCTCCGCGCACAGCAGCACCCACGACAGCAGCGCCCCCAGCAGCGAGATGATCAGGCCGACGCTGATCAGCACTGCGCCCCAGTGGCCGACCACATGCTCCAGCACCGCCGCCATCGAGGGGTTCTGCAGCTTCGCCAGTTCCGGCTGGGTCATGATGCCCAGCGACAGCACGTTCACCAGCACCAGGAACAGCAGCACGGTGATGAAACCGATCACGGTGGCCTTGCCCACGTCCGAGCGTTTTTCCGCGCGGGAGGAGAAGATGCTCGCGCCTTCAATGCCGATGAACACCCAGACGGTGACCAGCATCATGTTGCGCACCTGGTTCATCACGCTGCCCAGGTCGGGGTTCTTCACGCCCCAGATGTCCGCGGTGAAGATGTCCAGCTTGAAGGCGAACAGGGCGATCAGCACGAACAGCAGCAGCGGCACCACCTTGGCGACCGTGGTCACCAGGTTGATGAAGGCCGCTTCCTTGATCCCGCGCAGCACCAGGAAATGCACGGCCCACAGCAGGACCGAGGCGCCGATCACCGCGGCCGGCGTGTTGCCCTCGCCGAAGATCGGGAAGAAATAGCCCAGGGTGCTGAACAGCAACACGAAGTAGCCGACGTTGCCCAGCCAGGCGCTGATCCAGTAGCCCCAGGCCGAAGAAAAGCCCATGTAGTCGCCGAAACCGGCCTTGGCATAGGCGTAGACACCGCCGTCCAGATCAGGCTTGCGGTTGGCCAGGGTCTGGAACACGAAGGCCAGCGTCAACATACCGACAGCGGTAATAGCCCAACCAATAAGAACAGCGCCTACATCGGCACTTGCCGCCATGTTTTGTGGCAAGGAAAAGATCCCGCCGCCAATCATCGAGCCGACTACCAACGCGACTAACGCACCAAGTCGTAGTTTTCCGGGAGTGTCAGACATTGCGTGACTCCATTGCAGGAGAAGAGAGACGTCAGAGTAGATCTGCGCGTAATAAAAACAGCTGACTTAGATCAGGTCATCGCTACATTCCATTGTGAATGAATGACTTAAGCAGTCTTTGCGGTAGTCGGCAGGAGGCCTGAAAGCAGTGTTTCAGAAGGCCTGGAAGGCAAGGTGGCAGGGCTTCTTGTTAACGCCAAGTTGAAACTAGTCTGCTTTTAAGAATGTGCAACTAGTAAAAAAGTTATAAGGGGGCTGGCCGGCTGATGGCATTTAGTCTTTATGAAAAATAAAACTCACGACTATTCAATATGTTCTGATCGGCGTCATGTCGATGAGGCGGAAAAAGATGAATTATTGACTCTTTTAGTTCGTTGCCAGCGTGTGGAAGTAATTTATTTGCATATAGTTTGGTTGTCGGACAATTGGACCGCACGCAGAGGTAGGCATGTCACAAACCACACAAAAACTGCGACTCGGCGCCCTGATTGCCCTGGTGGTGGGTTCGATGATTGGCGGCGGGATCTTTTCCTTGCCGCAGAACATGGCGGCCCGGGCCGACGCAGGGGCGATCCTCATCGGTTGGGCGATCACCGCCGTGGGCATGTTGACCCTGGCCTTCGTGTTCCAGACCCTGGCCAACCGCAAGCCCGAGCTCGATTCGGGGGTGTACGCCTACGCCAAGGCCGGCTTCGGCGACTACATGGGCTTCTCGTCCGCCTGGGGCTACTGGATCAGTGCCTGGCTGGGCAACGTCGGCTACTTCGTGTTGCTGTTCAGCACCCTGGGTTATTTCTTCCCGGTGTTTGGCCAGGGCAATACCCCGGTGGCCATCGCCTGCGCCTCGGTCTTGCTGTGGGCGGTGCATTTCCTGGTGCTGCGCGGGATCAAGGAAGCAGCCTTCATCAACCTGCTGACCACCGTGGCCAAGATCGTGCCGCTGGTGATGTTCATCGTGATCGCCGCGGTAGCGTTCAAGGCGGACATTTTCACCCGCGACATCTGGGGCCGCGGAAACCCGAACTTCGGCGGGGTGATGGACCAGGTGCGCAACATGATGCTGGTCACGGTCTTTGTGTTCATCGGTATCGAAGGCGCCAGCGTCTATTCGGCCCGGGCCGAGAAGCGCGCGGATGTCGGTCGGGCCACGGTGATCGGTTTTATCGGCGTGCTGGCCCTGTTGGTGCTGGTCAACGTGTTGTCCCTGGGGATCATGAGCCAGCCGGAGCTGGCGACCTTGCAGAACCCGTCGCTGGCGGCGGTGCTGGAGCACATCGTCGGTCCCTGGGGTGCGTTGCTGATCAGCGTCGGCCTGGCGGTTTCCCTGCTCGGTGCCTTGCTGTCCTGGGCGCTGCTGTGCGCCGAGATCCTGTTCGCCACGGCCCGCGACCGGACCATGCCGGCCTTCCTGAAGAAGGAAAACGCCAACCACGTACCGGTCAACGCCCTGTGGCTGACCAACAGCATGATCCAGGTGTTCCTGCTGATCACCCTGTTCTCCGCCGGGACCTACACCAGCCTGATCTACCTTGCCTCGTCGATGATCCTGGTGCCTTACCTGTGGTCGGCGGCCTATGCGGTGCTGCTCAGCGGCCGCGGCGAAACCTACGAGCAGGCCTCGGCCGAGCGCATGAAAGACCTGTGCATCGGTGGCGTGGCCTTGTGTTACGCGGTCTGGTTGTTGTACGCCGGTGGGGTCAAGTACCTGTTGCTGTCGGCCCTGCTGTATGCCCCCGGGGTGATCCTGTTCGCCAAGGCCAAGCGCGAGCAGGGCGAGCCGTTGTTCACTGGCATCGAGAAGGGCATTTTCGCCTGCGTGGTCGTCGGGGCCAGCCTGGCCGCCTATGGCCTGTACAGCGGTGTGCTGTCGCTGTGAGGCTGGCTTACCAGGCGCCTTATGACTGGCCGGCGATGCTGGCCTTTCTCCGGGCGCGGGCCATCGCCGGGTTGGAGACCGTCAGCGGCGACTGCTACTCGCGCAGCATCAGCCTCGATGGCATGCACGGCTGGTTCAGCGTGGTGCCGGGTGACAGCGACGCGCTAGCCCTGACCCTGCACTTTCCCGACCCGCAAGCCCAGGCGCAGATCGTTGCGCGCATCCGCCGCCTGCTGGACCTGGACACCGACCTGGCGCCGATCCACCGGCACCTGTCCGCCGACCCGCTGATGGCCCGCCTGATCGCCTCGCGGCCGGGGCTGCGGGTACCCGGCGCCTGGGACGGTTTCGAACTGGCGGTGCGCGCGGTGCTGGGGCAACAGATTACGGTGACAGCGGCCATCCGCCTGGCGGGCAAGCTGGTGGCGCAGTATGGCCAGCCTCTGTGCTGCGTGGGGGCGCCAGCGGGGTTGAGCCATGTGTTCCCTGAGCCGGGGCGAATGGCCGGCGCCGACCTGGCGAGCCTGGGCATGCCGCGCAGCCGGGGGCGAACCCTGTCCGGCGTGGCTCAGGCGCTGCTCGACGATCCGCAGCTGTTTGCCCCCAAGGCCAGCCTCGAACACAGCCTGTCCGCCTTGCGGGCGCTATGGGGTGTCGGCGACTGGACCGCGCACTACGTGGCCCTGCGCCAGTTCCGCGAGGCGGATGCCTTTCCCGCGGCGGACGTGGGCTTGCTCAATGCCCTGGCGGCGCTCGAAGGCGCGCCGGTCAGTGCCAGCCAGCTGCTGGCCCGCGCCGAGGCCTGGCGGCCCTGGCGCGGTTATGCGGCGCAGCATCTGTGGACGGCCCTGTAATCTCCAAATCCCCTGTAGCCGCTGCCGAGCTTGCGAGGCTGCGATCGAGGACGCAGTCCTCGTCAGCGGCATAGAGGAAGTAACGCATGGCCTGTTTTACGGCCGCTGCGCGGCCGATCGCAGCCTCGCAGGCTCGGCAGCGGCTACAGGGCTACGAGGCTACGAGCATTACCATTTCGGCCGATGGGCGCCCAGGTCGCTGGCGGGGTAGGCCCATTGCAGGGGCGTGCCGCTGATCTGCAAGGGCACTTGCAGGCGATAGGCCGGGCCCCAGGAGGTCTGCTCCACCAGCAATCCCTGATCGTCCTGGTCTTCGGCACGCAAGGCGGGCTCGGCGCTGCCATGGGAGTGCTCGATCAACAGCTTGGCGGTGCGCGCCAGCGACAGTCGCGTGCTGCCGACGGCCCCGGTTTGCAGCTGTTGGGTCAAAAGGCGGATCGCCGCGGCGGCCATCAGGTAGCCGGTGGCGTGGTCCAGGGCCTGCACCGGCAGCGGTACCGGTTTATCGGCCTGCTGCCAGCGCTGGCCGGCCTCGGCAATGCCGCTGCTCATCTGCACCAGGCTGTCGAAGCCACGGCGGTTCTGCCAGGGGCCGCTCCAGCCATAGGCATTCAGGCACACGTCGATCAGCCCCGGGGCGAGGCGCTGACGCTCGGCCGCACTGTAGCCGAGGCGTTCCAGGGCATCGGCGCGGTAGCCGTGCAACAGCAGGTCGGCTTCGCTCAGCAGGCCTTCGAAGACCTGGCGATCGGCGGCGTCGTGCAGGTTCAGCCGGGCGCAGCGTTTGCCCAGGGTGACTTCCGGGACCACGCCGGGTTCGTTCCACTCCGGCGGGTCGATGCGCAGCACGTCGGCGCCCAGCCCGGCCAGAAAGCGGCTGGCAATGGGGCCGGCCAGCACCCGGGTCAGGTCCAGCACCTTGATCCCGGCCAGGGGGCGTGACAGCGATCCGCGCCAGGGCTGCGCGGTGTTTGCACCTTGCTTCACGTAATGCACCAGGGGCTCGGCATTTACGGCCTGCCCCTGGGGATGGGCTTGCCAGTCGGCCCAGCTGCGCATCTCGGCGGCGCAGCCGCCTGCCTCGACCACCGCCTGTTCCAGATCGCTCTTGTCCCACTGCGCAACCTTGGCGGCCATGGCCGGGCGATCCGCGACCCGGCCGAGTACCTGTTCGGCTGCCTGGCGATGATGGGGCGCGTTGGTGTGCAGGCGAATCCAGCCGTCCCGGGTGGCGTAGTCGCCGGCGACCGGGTCCCACAGCGGCGGCACGCTCCAACCGAGCGGACGCAGTGAGGTGGCGAACCAGAAGGAGGCCAGGCGTCGGTCGACGCTCAGGGTGGGCTGGCGCCCGGTCTGGCTGAACAGCAGCCCGGCCGCCGCCTGGCCGGCCGCGGCGATGCTGGCGCTGGCCAGTTCGGTCACGGCGAAGGCCGAGGGCAGGGCGCCGCTCGAGGTCAAGGCAATCGGGGTAAGAGGCAAGCCAAGCGCGGCTTGAACAGACGACAGCACATCGGTCATTGCAGGCCCTCCGCAAGAGAGGGGCCAGCATAGATCAAAAAAGTGAAGCGCCGCAGCCCCGTGACGGAGCAAGGGCTACCTGTAGGAGCGAAGCTTGCTCGCGATGCTTGTCAACGATGACGCGCACNTGGTTCATCGCGAGCAAGCTTCGCTCCTACAGGGGCAAGGTCAAACGCGGAACTGATCCATCAGCTTCATCTGCTGGGTGGTCAGGGCGTTGAGCTGGCTGCTGACCTGGGCCGATTCGGTGGCCTGTTCGGTGAGGGATTCGGTCACGCTGCGGATCGCCGAGACGTTGCGGTTGACCTCTTCGGCCACCGCGCTCTGCTGTTCGGCGGCGCTGGCGATCTGCAGGTTCATGTCGCTGATCACCGTGACCGCATCGCTGATCTTGCCCAGGGCCTGCACCGCCTGCTGGATCTGCCCGGCGTTGCTCTGGGCCTGGGCCTGGCTCGAATGCATGGTCGCCACCACGCCCCGGGTGCCGCTCTGGATGCGCTCGATCACCAGGCGAATCTCTTCCACCGAATCCTGGGTGCGCTTGGCCAGGTTGCGCACCTCGTCGGCGACCACCGCGAAGCCGCGGCCGCTTTCCCCGGCGCGCGCCGCTTCGATGGCGGCGTTGAGGGCCAGCAGGTTGGTCTGTTCGGCGATGCTGCGGATCACTTCCAGCACCGAGCCGATCTGTTCGCTGTTGACCGCCAGGGCCTCGACCTCGACCACCGCCTTGCTCACTTCCTCGGCCAGGATGCTGATGTCGCGGGTGCTGCGTTCGATGATGGTCATGCCGTCCTTGGCCGACTGGTCGGCGCCACGGGCGGCATTGGCGGCGTTCGAGGCACTGTTGGCGACGTCGTGGGCGGTGGCGCTCATTTCGTTGGAGGCGGTGGCCACCTGGTCGATTTCGCGGAACTGCACCTGCATGCCTTCGCTGGTCTGGCGGGCGATCTCCGAGGACTGGTCGGCGGTGCCGCGGGCGTCGGTGATGCTCTGCTTGATCTGCGCGATGGTCGGTTGCAGCTTGTCGAGGAAGCGGTTGAACCAGCCCACCAGCTCGCCCAGTTCGTCTTGTTTGCTGTACTTCAGGCGCTGGGTCAGGTCGCCGTCGCCGCTGGCGATTTCCTTGAGCATCTGCGCGACGCTGTTGATCGGCCGGGTCACGCCGGAGGCGGTCAGCCAGATCAGCAGCAGGCCGATCACGCCGGCGACCGCCGCCACCAGCACGGACACCAGGGTGCCCTGGGCCTGGGCGTCGTCGAGCACGCTCTGGAGTTTCACGGTGTCGGCCAGCAGCACCTGCTCCGGCAGGTCGATCACCACGCCCCAGGGACGGGCGTCGGCGATCGGGCTGACCGGATACACGGCGCGGATCAGGTCGCCCTGCTTGAGGATTTTCGGGGTGTTGCCGGTCAGCAGTTGCAGGACATCCTTGCCTTCGGCGCCCAGGGTATCGGCGATGCCCTTGCCGACCTTGGCCGCATCGTTGCTGTAGGCGGCGAGGATGCCGCTGCCGGCCACAATCAGCATGTGTCCGGCATCCTCGAACAGTCCGCGCTGGGAGTCGGCGGCCGCGGCCTGCAGGGCATCCAGGGCGATGTCCACGCCGACTACGCCTATGACTTTGCCGTCGACGATCAGCGGCAGGGAAATGGTGGTCATCAGCATCAGCTTGCCGCCCACGGTGTCGGCGTAGGGGTCGAGCAGGCAGGTGCGTTTGCTGTCGCGCGGGCAGGTGTACCAGCTGTTGTAGGGGGTGCCGCTGACGCTCAGGGTGGTCTTGTTCATGTCCTCTTCGACCATCACCGTGTTCAGCCCGGTGCCGCCGGCACGGCTCCAGTAACTGGCGAAGCGCCCGGCTTCGTTGGAGGCATGGCCGGCGTCGTTGGCGAACTCGCTGTCCTTGCCGTCGAGGGCGTTGGGCTCATAGGCGAGCCAGATGCCCAGCACCTTGGTGTTGCGTTCGAAGGCGGTTTTCAGGCTGTGGTTGAGTTCTTCGCGCAGCGTCGCGGCGTCCAGCGAACGCTTACCGGCCATGGCCCGCAGGTCGTTGATCTGGTCGGCCAGGGCGGTGATCACCAGCAGGCTTTCGCCAAAGGTTTTCTGCACCCGCACCGCCTGCTCGGCAGCCCGGGCCTGCAGCAGGTTCTGCACGCTGTCGGTGAGCATTCGCGAACTGGAGCTGCTGACCAGCTGATCGTTCTGGTTGGTCTGGTAGATGTTCATCCCGACGATCAGGCCCACCACGCCGAGCAGGCAGAGTCCGGACAACAGCACGATTTTCAGGCGGATGGACAGAGAGTCGAACATGGGGCGATCTCGCGAATGGACTGGTGGTGAGCGGTGAGTCGGCTGACTCCGGTCGCCAAGTCCATTCAGCGCCATGCCCGGAACATCGGCTTGGCCGGCATTTGCCTGAGAAAAAGCCGACGAGCGGTCATGGGTTTGACATAAACAGAAAGGAGGGAGGTTTCGCTGGAGGGAGTGTCGCGAGCAACCGAGCGTCGACCGGCTGCTCTTGCAGAGGAATCAGGAGGCCTGGGCCAGAGCCTCCGGGCGCGACCAGATCCACAGGTTGCCCAGGCCCATGCCGGCCAGCGCCAGGTACATGGTCCAGTGATGGGTGAGCAGGCTCAGCATCAGGCCGGCGCACAGCAGCATGCTGAGGGTGGCGCTGATCTTGGCCCGGCGGCTGATGATCCGGCCGTTGCGCCAGTTGCTCAGGATGGGGCCGAACAGGCGGTGGTTTTCCATCCAGGCGCTCAGGCGTGGCGAGCTTTTGGTCGCGGCCCAGGCGGCGAGGAGCACGAATTCGGTGGTCGGCAGGCCGGGGACGACGATGGCGATCAGGCCGATGGCCAGGCTGACGTAAGCCAGGCAACCGAAGAACAGGCGGGAGGCTTTGGACGGGGATCGGGTTGTGCCGGTCATGGGTTCGATGATGAGGTGACGAGCATGGGGCTCAATCCACAAGGGGTGGGGGTAAAGGCTATCGCG
>NZ_JBQENK010000017.1:0-19737 GCF_052044735.1 Pseudomonas sp. 22526 | reverse complement strand
TAGATTACGCGCTCATTGTAGGAGCGAGCTTGCTCGCGAAGAAATATCAGGCCAGTTCAGGTGCCGTGTCGTAGGCCTTTTCCAGCAGCAGGGTAAAGCGGTTGAAGGCATCCAGCGCGCCTTTTTCCGCCGCGGCTTCTTCTTCGGCGCTGAACGCCAGGCCGTCGAGGGTGCGGGTGAAGGATTTCCAGCCTTCGGCGCGACCGCCGGCCGGCTCGCCCAGGTGCCGGGCACCGAAGGTTTCGCTCAGGCCCAGGCCCACCGCACGCTTGATCAGGAACGCCGCGCCCAGCTTGGAGCCTTCGGAGACGAACAGCCAGCCCAGGGCTTCGGCCTTGCTCGGGTTGTGCACCGCGCCCGCCACCGGGGCCGGGACTTCGGTTTCCAGGTCCGCCAGGTCGGCCTTGGCCGCTTCGGCGCGGCAACGCTCCGCCAGGTCCGGGACTATGGCGATCAGCGCCGGGTCGTTGTAGAGGGCGACCAGTTCGGACTGGAACAGGTACTGGGCGACGACGAAACGGGCAAAGCTGCTGGCGCTTTCAAACGGCGCGTGGGCCTTGACCAGGGCGTCGAGCTTGGCATGGGGTTCGTGGGTGATCTGGTTCAGGCGCTGGGAGCGCAGGCTCGGGCGCTGTGGGGAATCCTGGGTGGTCATGACAATGTCCTTGGGAAGTGAAAATGAGAGCTTGAAATGAGAAGCACTTGCTAACTAGACGAACAAGTAGACGCGGCACAGTAAAAAATCCTCACTGCGCTCCATCGAAAAGCGCAGTGAGGTAGACCGGGTCAGATGTCCCAGATCAGGTTGACCGCGAAGTTGCGACCCGGCTGGGTCAGGCGGTCGAGGTTGGCCGGGCTGAGCACGGCGGCTTCGCCGACGCTGTCGTAGCCGCGCACGTCATCCCACAGCCAGTACTTCTTGTCGGCCAGGTTGTAGACGCCGGCGCTGAGGGTGACGTCGTCGTTGACCTTGTAGAAACCGGTCAGGTCGAGCACGCCATAGCCCGGGGTCTTGAACTGGCTGCTGGTGCCATCCGGGGTCTTGAAGCTGCTGCTGTCGACGCGGTCCTTTTTCTTGACCAGGGTCCAGCTGAGCAGGGCGCCGTAGTTGTCCTGGTCGTAGCCCAGGCCGAACACGCCGGTCAGCGGGTTGACCGCGTTCAGGGGTTCGCCGGTGTCGTTGTTGCGACCGTAGGCATAGGCCACCGAACCCTGGGTGTACAGGCCCTGCGGCGCGCCCAGGGCGTCAAGGTTGAGCCGGCCTTTGACTTCCACGCCCTTGATGGTGGCGTGCTTGATGTTGTTGCTCTGGAAGGTCAGCTCGTCGTAGCCCGGGGTCACCGCGTCTTCGTTGATGAAATCGCGGTACTTGTTATAGAACACCGCCACGTCGAAGTTGCCGGACTCGAATTTGCCGCGCAGGCCGGTTTCATAGCTCTGGCTTTTCTCCGGCTTGAGGTTCGAGTTCGGCGCCACGCGGTAACCGGTGGTGGTGTTCTCGAAGCGGCCGTACAGCGCCTTGGCGGTCGGGGTGCGGAAACCCTCGGCGTACTGGCCGTACCAGGTGTACTGGTCGGTCAGGGCGTAGGTCAGGCCGAACTTGGGCGATACCCGGTGCCAGGTCTTGTTCTCGTCGCTCACCTCACCCTGGCCATCGGCGGCCACGGTATTGAGGAACTCCTGGGTGATGTGCGGCTTGAGCTGGGTGTAGTCGTAGCGCAGGCCCGGCAGGAAGGTCCATTTGTTCCAACTGATCTGGTCCTGGGCGAACAGGCTGTAGGTGTTGATGGTCGGGTCCGGGAAGTCGCTGGACTTCTTCAGCACGTCGGCCGGGCTGATGGCGCCGACCGCCGTGCAGCCGCGGCCGACCGCCAGGCAGGTGCCGCTGCCGCTGCGCGAGCCGGTGACCTTTTCCTGTTTGATAGTGGTGCCGTAGGTCAGCAGGTGCTCGGTTTCGCCAATGGCGAAGGCCTTGTCGGCCTGGGCGTCGAAGACCCACTGCTTCTCTTCGTAGAGGGTTTCGCGGCTGCGCATGACGTTGCGGGTGAACGGGAAGTAGTTTTCCAGGGTGCTCTGGTCAGTCTTGGCGATCTGGTAGTTCAGGCTCCACTTCACGTGGTCGGCCAGCAGGCTGTCGAGGGCGAAGCGGTTGTCCAGGCCGAAGCGTTCGCGGGTGATGGTGTCGTTACCGATGCGCGAGCGGTACATGCCCAGCGGCTGGCCGGCGTTGAACGGGCCGCCCACGGCGCTCTTCTGGTTGGTGTCGCGGTCGTCCTTGTACTTCTCGTAGGTCAGGCCCAGGCGTGCGTCGTCGGCGTAGTTCCAGCCGGCCTTGGCCAGCACGTTGGTGGTGCGCACGTCTTCCGGGTTGGCGGCGGTGCGCGCCAGGCCGGTGCCGTTGTTGCTGCCGTAGGACTCGGTTTCGTGGCCGTCGCGCTGGCTGAAGTGCAGCAGGCCGTCGAACTCGCCGCTGCGTCCAGCCACAGTGGCGGACTTCAGCCAGCTGTCGTCGGCCGAGCTGTAGCCGGTCTTCAGGCGGGCGCCGACGTCTTTGCCGGGCTTGATGATGTCGTCCGGGTCGAGGGTGAAGTAGCTGACCGCGCCGCCGATGGCGTTGCTGCCGTACAGCACCGACGCCGGGCCGCGGAGGATCTCAACGCGCTTGACGATTTCCGGGTCGACGTAATTGCGCTGGGTCTTGGCATAGGGGCCGTTGAAGAAACCGTTGGGAATCTCCACGCCGTCGACCTGGGTCAGGATGCGGTCGCCGTCGATGCCGCGGATGTTGTAGCCGCTGATGCCGCCACGCTGACCGGCGCCGCCGACCGAAACGCCCGGCTCGTAGCGCACCAGTTGCTTGATGGTGTTGACGTTGTTGCGGTCCAGGTCCTGGCGGTCATGCACGGTCACGGTGCTGGGCACGCTGTCGACGTCCTGCTCCTGGCGGGTGGCGCTGATGGTCACCTGTTGCAGGTTCAGGGCGCCGCCGCTGGCGCGTTTTTCCAGAACGATGTTGTTGGCGCCCAGTTTGCGGTAGCTCAGGTTGGTGCCCATCAGCAGGCGATCCAGGGCTTTTTCCGGCGGCAGCGAGCCGCGCACGCCAGGGGAAGCGATGCCTTCGCCCAGTTCCGCCGGCAGGCCGACCTGCCAGCCGGTGACGGCGGTAAAGGCGTTCAGTGCCGACACCAGCGGTTGCTGGTCGATGGCGAAGCTGTAGTCGCCCATATTGCGCGCCGGTTGAGTGGCTGCGGTGGCGGCCATGACCGGCGCGGCCTGGGCCCCGGCCAGCAGGATGGCGGCGGTCAGCAGGGACAGCGTGCAGTTCTGCAGGCGGGCCTGGCGGGAGGATGAAGAGGACCGGCTGTTGAGGCGAGAGGACATCGATAGCGCTCCGTGTCGCACGAATCTTTATAGGTGCTGATTCGGCATCTTTAATGCGAATCAATTGCATTGGCTATAACGAGACGAACGACCGTGAGCGATCGCGTAAAAATAAATGCGTGCTAGTTGAGAATCACCAGCGAGGGGAACTCCTGCAGGCGCGCCGAGGTGATGTGAGCCAGGGAGCGGACCACGTCCAGCGGCTGGTCGAGGCGGTAGTTACCGGTGACCGCGACATCGGCCAGGCGCTCGTTGTTGTTGACGATCCAGCCCGGGTAATACCGGCGCAACTCGGCCAGCACCTGGTTCAGCGGGCAGTTCTCGAACACCAGCCGGCCCTGGACCCAGGCCAGGTCCTTGTCGAGGTCGAGCTTGGCCGGGCGGTCGAAACCCTTGGGGCCGATGCGGATGCTTTCGCCGGCCGACAGGCGCACCCGGGCATCGTCGTGGGTGGCGCGCAGGTCGACATCGCCGCGCTGCACCCGCACCTGGGCCACGCCGTCCAGGTAACGCACGGCGAAGGCGGTGTCGCGCACGCTGGCGCGTACCGGGCCGGCGTCGAGTTCCAGCGGCTGGCCGCGGCTGGCGGGGATCTCGAAGAAGGCTTCGCCCTGGTACAGGCGGGCCACGCGCTGGCGCTCGTCTATGGTGCTGGAGAAGGCCGAATTGGTGTTGAGCAGGACTTTCGAGCCGTCCTCCAGTTGCAGGCGCTGGCGCTCGCCGACCGCTGTCAGGTGATCGGCCTGCAGGCGCACTGGCAGGTTGCTGAAGCTGAACAGGCCGAGGATCAGCACCGCCGCGGTTGCCAGCGGCCGCCAGTGCGGACGCAGGCGCGACAGCAGGCTGACCTTGGGTTTTTGCCTGTCCAGGCTTTGCGCGCAGCGCACTATTTGCGGACCGTTCCAGATCGCCTGGGCTTTGTCGAAGGCTGCGCTGTGCAGGGGCGAGGCGTTCAGCCAGTCGTGGAATTGCCGGGTCTGCTCGGGGCTCGGGTTCTCCAGCAGGATCAGCCAGTCCAGGGCCTGGTCCATGGCCTGCTCCGGGGTGCAGGTGGTGGATGTTTCCCCGTCCTGGGCGGTCGGCTGGGTGCGGTGGATGTCCGTCACGGGTGTTCCTCGGCTGTGTCTGTGCACGGCTGTTTTTTAGATGGAGAGCGCAGGGCGGTCAAGGGTAGCAAAGGGCTGCGGCTGGCGCCCGCCCGGCTGGGCCTCAATGACCGTTCAAGCGCTCGGCGACGCCGATGCAGATGGCCATGATCAGCTTCAGTTCCTTTTGCACGGTGCTCTGGGAGACCTCGAGCTTCTCGGCGATCTCCAGGTAGCTGTGGCCGTGCAGGCGGCTGAGGATGAAGATCTGCTGTTGGCGCGGGCTGAGTTGGGCAAGGCTCATGTTCAGGCGTTCCAGCAACTGTTCGGCATGGGCGGCATCCTCGGCACTGCTCAGGGGCGCGGCCACGCTTTCGACCACGTCCACCGGCACGTCTTCGAGCAGGGTGCGGGCCTGGATGCGTCGCGCGCGCAGGTGGTCGAGCGCCAGGTTGCGGGCGGTCTGGAAGACGAAGGGTTCGAGGTGGTCGATGGCCCGCTCGCTCAGGGCCCGGGTCACGCGCAGGTAGGTTTCCTGCAACAGGTCCTCGGCGGTGCTGTGGTTGTTGACCATCCGCTCCAGCGTGCGCAGCAGCGAAACGCGCTGGGTGAGAAAGACGTGATTGAAGCGGGATTGGCTCACAGCAGGACCTGACTGATTTTTCCAGCAGATGATAATGCTTATCATCTACGTCGGCGGTCAAGTCCTTAGTGAATCATCGACGTCCGGAGAGGTAGGCCGGGTAGTCCGGAATCCGGTAGCTGTGCACCTGCTCCATCAGCGGGCTGCTGAGCAGGTAGTCGGCGCTGCATTCGTTGCAGGCCACGGGGATGTTCCAGACCGCCGCGACCCGTAGCAGGGCCTTGATGTCCGGGTCGTGGGGCTGGGGCTCGAAGGGGTCCCAGAAGAACACCAGCATGTCCACCCGCTGCTCGGCGATCCGCGCGCCGAGCTGCTGGTCGCCGCCCAGGGGGCCGCTGATCATGCTTTCCACCGGCAGTCCCAAGCGTTTGTGCAGCAGTTGGCCGGTGGTGCCGGTGGCCAGCAGATCGTGTTCGGCGAGCCGGTCTTTCTGCCGCTCGGCCCAGTCCAGGAGGAAAGTCTTGCAATGGTCGTGGGCCACCAGGGCGATACGCTTGCGCGCCGCCATGCTGGCCTGGGTGAAACTGATACCGATCATCGGTGGCGGCTCCGGGAAGGAGGGAATCGGCAGGAGCTGCCGAGGCTGCGATCTTTGCGCGCTTGAACCTCGAATGTGAAGATCAAAAGATCGCAGCCTGCGGCAGCTCCCGCGTCGCAGGCCGTGGGCTTACTCGGCGCTGCACAGGGCCAGGCAGTTATCCAGCATGCGGTTGGAGAAACCCCACTCGTTGTCGTACCAGGCCAGTACCTTGAGCAGCTTGCCGCCGCTGACTTTGGTGTGATTGGCGTCGAAGATCGACGACAGCGGGTTGTGGTTGAAGTCGCTGGAGACCAGCGGCAGGCTGTTGTAGCCCAGGATCTTCGAGTGCTGGCTGGCGCTCTTGAGCAGGGCGTTGACCTCCTCGGCGGTGGTGTTGCGCTTGAGCTGCACGGTCAGGTCCACCAGCGATACGTTGATCACCGGTACCCGCACCGCCATGCCGGTCAGCTTGCCGGCCAGCTCCGGCAGCACCAGGCCCACGGCTTCGGCCGCGCCGGTCTTGCTCGGGATCATGTTCTGGGTGGCCGAACGGGCGCGGTACGGATCGCTGTGGTAGACGTCGGTCAGGTTCTGGTCGTTGGTGTAGGCGTGGATGGTGGTCATCAGCCCGCTTTCGACGCCCAGCTCGCGGTTCAGCACCTGGGCCACCGGCGCCAGGCAGTTGGTGGTGCACGAAGCGTTGGAAATGATCTGGTGCGACTGGCGCAGAATGTCGTGGTTCACGCCATACACCACGGTGGCGTCGGCGCCCTTGGCCGGGGCGGAAATAATCACTTTGCGGGCGCCGGCGCTGATATGGGCGGCGGCTTTGGCACGGTCGGTGAACAGGCCGGTGCATTCGAATACGACGTCTATCTTCTCGGCGGCCCAGGGCAGTTCGGCCGGATTGCGGATGGCGCTGACCGAGATCCGGTCGCCGTTGACGGTCAGGCTTTCCTGATCGTGCTGCACCTCGGCATCGAAGGTGCCGTGGACGGTGTCGTATTTGAGCAGATGGGCATTGATCGAACTATCACCCAGATCGTTGATGGCGACGATCTGCAGATCCTGGCGATAGCCTTGGGTATAAAGTGCGCGCAGGACGTTGCGGCCGATGCGGCCAAAACCATTGATTGCGATTCGTAGAGTCATTAGAAAAGCGCCTGCCGTAGTTTTGTTGTTGGAATTACAAGATTATTCGCAAAAAAATAGAAAACAAGCCTTTTTGGTGGCAGTATTTTGTTTTATCTACAACGAGTGACCTGAATCAACTGGTCCGAATGGTCAAGAAACCCTCTGCCATCCCTTGTGCCGCGGGCGTTTTGATCAGCCTAGACAAACAGGTCGCCACATCCGTTAGCCTGGAGTTCTACCCATGCATCCCCGCGTTCTTGAGGTCACCGAACGGCTTGTCGCCCGCAGTCGCGCCACTCGCGAGGCTTACCTCGCCCTGATCCGCGGCGCCGCCAGCGATGGCCCGCAACGGGGCAAGCTGCAGTGTGCGAACTTCGCCCACGGCGTTGCCGGCTGCGGCTCGGAAGACAAGCACAGCCTGCGCATGATGAATGCCGCCAACGTGGCAATTGTTTCGTCATATAACGACATGCTCTCGGCGCACCAGCCATACGAGCACTTTCCCGAACAGATCAAGAAAGCCCTGCGCGAGATGGGCTCGGTCGGCCAATTCGCCGGCGGCACCCCCGCCATGTGCGATGGCGTGACCCAGGGCGAGGCCGGCATGGAGCTGAGCCTGCCGAGCCGCGAGGTGATCGCGCTGTCCACCGCGGTGGCCTTGTCCCACAACATGTTCGATGCCGCGCTGATGCTCGGCATCTGCGACAAGATCGTCCCGGGCCTGATGATGGGCGCGTTGCGCTTCGGTCACCTGCCGACCATCTTCGTCCCGGGCGGGCCGATGCCGTCGGGCATTTCCAACAAGGAAAAGGCCGACGTGCGCCAGCGTTACGCCGAGGGCAAGGCGACCCGCGAAGAGCTGCTGGAATCGGAGATGAAGTCCTACCACAGCCCGGGTACCTGTACTTTCTACGGCACCGCCAACACCAACCAGCTGCTGATGGAAGTCATGGGCCTGCACTTGCCGGGCGCGTCCTTCGTCAACCCTTACACGCCACTGCGCGACGCCCTGACCCATGAAGCGGCGCAGCAGGTCACCCGCCTGACCAAGCAGAGCGGCAACTTCACGCCGATCGGCGAGATCGTCGACGAGCGTTCCCTGGTCAACTCCATCGTTGCCCTGCACGCCACCGGCGGTTCGACCAACCACACCCTGCACATGCCGGCGATCGCCCAGGCCGCGGGCATCCAGTTGACCTGGCAGGACATGGCCGACCTGTCCGAGGTGGTGCCGACCCTGTCCCACGTCTATCCGAACGGCAAGGCCGACATCAACCACTTCCAGGCGGCGGGCGGCATGGCGTTCCTGATCCGCGAACTGCTGGAAGCCGGCCTGCTCCACGAAGACGTCAACACCGTGGCTGGCCGCGGCCTGAGCCGCTACACCCAGGAACCTTTCCTGGACAACGGCAAGCTGGTGTGGCGCGACGGCCCGATCGAAAGCCTCGACGAAAACATCCTGCGTCCGGTGGCCCGTGCGTTCTCGCCGGAAGGCGGCCTGCGGGTGATGGAAGGCAACCTCGGTCGCGGGGTGATGAAAGTCTCCGCCGTGGCGCTGCAGCACCAGATCGTCGAAGCGCCGGCGGTGGTGTTCCAGGACCAGCAGGACCTGGCCGATGCGTTCAAGGCCGGCGAGCTGGAAAAGGACTTCGTGGCGGTGATGCGCTTCCAGGGCCCGCGTTCCAACGGCATGCCGGAACTGCACAAGATGACGCCGTTCCTTGGTGTGTTGCAGGACCGTGGCTTCAAGGTCGCGCTGGTCACCGACGGGCGCATGTCCGGGGCCTCGGGCAAGATCCCGGCGGCGATCCACGTCAGCCCGGAAGCCCAGGTCGGCGGTGCGCTGGCGCGGGTGCGCGATGGCGACATCATTCGTGTGGATGGCGTAAAGGGCACGCTGGAGCTTAAGGTAGACGCCGATGAATTCGCCGCCCGCGAGCCGGCCAAGGGCCTGCTGGGTAACAACGTCGGCAGCGGCCGCGAATTGTTCGGTTTCATGCGCATGGCCTTCAGCTCGGCGGAGCAGGGCGCCAGCGCCTTTACCTCTGCCCTGGAGAACCTTAAGTGAAGTTAGCGCTGGTCGGTGACATTGGTGGAACCAATGCGCGTTTTGCGTTGTGGAAAGACCAGCGCCTGGAGTCGATCCAGGTGCTGGCGACGGCGGACCACGCCAGCCCGGAAGAGGCCATTGGCATTTACCTGAGCGGCCTCGGCCTGGCGCCGGGTTCGATCGGCGCGGTGTGCCTGTCGGTGGCCGGCCCGGTGGGCGGCGACGAATTTCGTTTTACCAACAACCACTGGCGCCTGAGCCGCAAGGCTTTCTGCCAGACCCTGCAGGTCGACGAGCTGCTGCTGGTCAATGACTTCTCGGCCATGGCCCTGGGCATGACCCGCCTGCAGCCCGGCGAGTTCCGGGTGGTCTGCGAAGGCACTGCCGAGCCGCTGCGCCCGGCGGTGGTGATCGGGCCGGGCACCGGCCTGGGCGTCGGCACGCTGCTGGACCTGGGCCAAGGCCGCTGGGCCGCCTTGCCGGGCGAGGGCGGGCATGTCGACCTGCCGTTGAGCAGCCCGCGGGAAACCCAGTTGTGGCAGCACATCTACAGCGAGATCGGTCACGTCAGCGCCGAGACCGCGCTCAGCGGCGGCGGTTTGCCCCGGGTGTACCGGGCGATCTGCGCGGTGGACGGGCATGAGCCGCTGCTCGATACCCCGGAAGCCATCACCGCCGCGGGCCTGGCCGGCGACCCCATCGCCCTGGAAGTGCTCGAGCAGTTCTGCTGCTGGCTGGGCCGGGTGGCGGGCAACAACGTGCTGACCACTGGCGGGCGCGGTGGCGTGTACATCGTCGGCGGGGTGATCCCGCGGTTCGCCGACTTTTTCGTCGAAAGCGGTTTCGCCCGTTGTTTTGCCGACAAGGGCTGCATGAGCGATTACTTCAAGGGCATTCCGGTGTGGCTGGTGACGGCGCCATACTCGGGCCTGACCGGTGCCGGGGTGGCGCTGGAACAGGCGTTTGCCTGATCCAGTTCTACCTCTGTAGCCGCTGCCGAGCCTGCGAGGCTGCGATCGAGGACGAAGTCCTCGCGAAACCTGAGCACACGACTTGCCAGGAAGAACTGGTCGCCTGGTTTACGCCCGCTTCGTCGGAATGCCGCCCAGATCGATCGCAGCCTCGCGGGCTCGGCAGCGGCTACAGCTACGTTTTGTTGATCGGTAAGGCATAATTCGGCCCCATTCATAACAACAAAGGACGGCCCGCGTGAGTTCAGTCAGTAAGTCGATCTTGTTGGTTGATGACGATCAGGAAATCCGCGAGCTGCTGGAGACCTACCTCAGTCGCGCCGGCTTCCAGGTCCGCAGCACGCCCAACGGCGCCGGCTTTCGCCAGGCGCTGAACGAGGCGCCGAGCGACCTGGTGATTCTCGACGTGATGCTGCCGGACGAAGACGGCTTCAGTCTGTGCCGCTGGATCCGCCAGCACCCGCGGGTCGGCCAGGTGCCGATCATCATGCTCACCGCCAGCTCCGACGAAGCCGACCGGGTCATCGGCCTGGAGCTGGGTGCCGACGACTATCTGGGCAAGCCCTTCAGTCCCCGGGAATTGCAGGCGCGGATCAAGGCCCTGTTGCGCCGCGCGCAGTTCGGCCAGGAACGGGCCGGCGGCGAGGTGCTGTGCTTCGACGAATGGCGCCTGGACATGGTCAGCCACCGGCTGTTCCACAACGACGGCGAGGAAGTGATCCTCTCCGGCGCCGACTTCGCCCTGCTCAAGCTGTTCCTCGATCACCCCCAGGAAATCCTCGACCGCGACACCATCGGCAATGCCACCCGCGGGCGTGAACTGATGCCCCTGGACCGCATCGTCGACATGGCGGTCAGCCGCCTGCGCCAGCGCCTGCGCGACACCGAGAAGCCGCCGCGGCTGATCCGTACCGTGCGCGGCAGCGGTTACCAATTGGCGGCCAATGTGGTTGCCGGCAATGCTCACTGAGTTTGCGCGCAAGCTGCTGGCGCGGGTGCCGGTGCCGCGTTCGCTGCTGGGCCGGATGCTGCTGCTGACGCTACTGGTGGTGCTGTTCGCCCAGGCCTTGTCCAGCGTGATCTGGGTTTCCCAACTGCGCGCCACCCAGCTCGAAGGCCTGGTCACCAGCGCCCGCAGCCTGGCCCATTCGATGACCGCCAGCGTCAGCTACTTTCGTTCGCTGCCGGTGGCGTACCGGCCGCTGGTGCTCGACCAGTTGCGCAGCATGGGCGGCACCCGTTTTGTCGTGACCCTCAACGACAAGCCGCTGGGCATGGAAGTGCTGCCGATCACGCCACGCAAGCAGGCGGTGCTCAAGGCGGTGGAGGAAGTGCTGCGCCAGTCCCTGGGCAACGACGCCTATATCTCGGTGACCTTCGTCAGCCCCGAGGACCTGCGGATTTTCAATGGCGGCCTGAAGCTCGATGAGTTACCGCGCTCCTGGGCCCACTACGCCCTGACCCTGGAACCGGTGAACCCGCCAGTGCTGGTCACCCAGATCCAGATGGCGCCGGGGGAGTGGTTGTACATCGCCTCGCTGTTGCCCGAGCCCTACACCAGCCTCGAAGAGCAGGGGCTGCCGGCGCAGCAGGTGTGGTTCATCGTGCTCACCAGCGGTTTCCTGCTGCTGTTCATCGGTCTGCTGGTGCATTGGCAGAGCCGGCCGCTCAAGCGCCTGGCACGGGCCGCGCGAGACATGTCCCTGGGCGCCGATGTGCAGCCGGTGGCCGAAGGCGGTGGCAGCGAGGTGGTGGAAGTCGGCCGGGCCTTCAATGCCATGCGCGAGCGCATCAGCCGTTACCTCACCGAGCGCAGCCAGCTGTTCAGTGCGATTTCCCACGACCTGCGCACGCCCATCACCCGCCTGCGGCTGCGGGTCGAGCTGCTGGAAGACGAGCAGTTGCAAAGCAAGTTCGGCCGCGACCTGGATGAGTTGGAGTTGCTGGTCAAGGGCGCGCTGCAATGCGTCAAGGACACCGACATCCACGAGAACATCGAGCCGGTGGACCTCAACCAGGTGCTCGACTGCCTGGTGGAACCCTACCTGGCGCCCAACGGCAACGGCCGCGTGACCCAGCAGGGGCGGGCGCTGGCGCCTTATCCGGGCAAGCCCCTGGCGCTCAAGCGCTGCATGGGCAACCTGATCGACAACGCGTTGAAGTACGGGCAGAACGCCCACCTGCACATCGACGACGATGCCAACGCGTTCATCCTGCATGTCGACGACGAAGGCCCGGGCGTGCCGGAGCAGCGCCTGGAGCAGGTGTTCGAGCCGCACTTCCGCCTGTCCGGCCAGCAGCAGGGCTACGGCCTGGGCCTGGGCATCGCGCGCAACATCGCCCACAGCCATGGCGGCGAGGTGAGCCTGCAGAACCTGCGCGAAGGCGGTTTGCGCGTGACCCTGTACCTGCCCCGCCCCGTGGACTGACGCCCCTGTAGGAGCGAGCGGGCGGCGATCCGACTTGCCCGCGAAGCGTCGTACCTGACACGACGCGTTGTCCTTCATCGCGAGCAAGCTTCGCTCCTACGGAATCAAGTTGTTTGTCACGGCCTGGTGACATTTCCTGTGACCTTCGTTACCTGCCTGCGCGAACCCGTTGTTTAGACTCAAGGCCCTGATAAGAACAACAACAGATCCGCCATGAAGAGTATTCCCCTGGCGTTCAGCAGCTGGCTGAACGCTCCTGCCCATCATCACTGGCTGGCCGCCGAGGGCCAGCGCCTGCTGGCATTCGCCAGCGCAGCCCGGTTGCCCGAAGGCTTCGGCGACCTGGACGAGCGCGGGCGCCTGCCGAGCGGTGCCCGGGCCGGCACCATGAACACCGCGCGCATGACCCACAGTTTCGCCATGGCCCATATCCAGGGCATTCCCGGCTACGCCGCGCTGGTGGACCACGGCATCGCCGCGCTCAACGGCGCGCTGCGCGATGGCGAGTATGGCGGTTGGTTCGCCGCCCCCGGGCATGCCGACGGCAACAGCGGCAAGGCGGCCTACCTGCATGCCTTCGTCGCCCTGGCGGCGAGTTCCGCGGTGGTGGCCGCGCGCCCCGGCGCCGAGGCCTTGCTGGCGGAGGCGATCCGGGTCATCGAGGCGCATTTCTGGAGCGAGGAGGAGGGCGCGATGCGCGAGTCCTTCAACCGCGACTGGAGCTGCGAGGAGGCTTATCGCGGCGCCAACAGCAACATGCACGCCACCGAGGCTTTCCTCGCCCTGGCCGATGTCACCCAGGACCCGCGCTGGCTCAACCGCGCCCTGCACATTGTCGAGCGGGTCATCCACCAACATGCCGCCGCTGGCGATTACCGAGTGATTGAGCATTTCGACCGGCAGTGGCAGCCGTTGCCGGATTACAACCAGGAGCATCCGGCCGACGGTTTTCGCCCCTATGGCACCACCCCCGGGCACGCTTTCGAGTGGGCCCGCCTGTTGCTGCACCTCGAAGCCGCGCGCTGCCAGGCCGGCATGCTCAGCCCCGGCTGGCTGCTGCTGGATGCCCAGAGACTCTTCGAAAACGCCTGCGGTGATGCCTGGGACGTCGATGGCGCGCCGGGCATCGTCTACACCCTGGACTGGCAGCAGCGCCCCGTGGTGCGCCAGCGCCTGCACTGGACCCACGCCGAAGCCGCGGCGGCGGCCAGCGCCTTGCTGCAGCGCACCGGAGACCAACAGTACGAAACCTGGTATCGGCGCTTCTGGGAGTTTACTGCCCAGCACTTCATCGATCCGCTGCACGGCAGCTGGCATCACGAACTGGACAGCAACAACAGGCCCAGCGCCGAGATCTGGGCCGGCAAACCGGACCTGTATCACGCCTGGCAGGCGGTGCTGATTCCGCGCCTGCCTTTGGCGCCGAGCATGGCGTCGGCCTTGGCCGAAGTGTCTAGACTGCAGGTTATGTAACCATGTGGTGACATTCGCGCATCCCTTCGTTACCTGCGCGGGTGGGCCCCCTGTTTAGAATCCTATGCAGCGCAAGCACCAGACTTGCATGCATAACAACAAGAAAGGTACACCTCAGATGAATGCGATTTCTCGTCTAGCTGCTGTCATTTCCGTTGCCTCGTTGTTTCCCCTCAGTGCATTCCCTCTCGTTTCCGTTGCCGCCGACGCCAAAGGTTCGGTGGAAGTCGTCCACTGGTGGACTTCCGGCGGTGAAAAGGCTGCGGTTGATGTGCTCAAGGCCCAGGTCGAAAAAGACGGTTTCACCTGGAAAGACGGCGCAGTCGCCGGCGGTGGCGGTGCCACGGCCATGACCGTGCTGAAAAGCCGCGCCGTTTCCGGCAACCCGCCGGGCGTGGCCCAGATCAAGGGCCCGGACATCCAGGAGTGGGGCAGCACCGGCCTGCTCAGCACCGACGCCCTGAAAGACGTGGCCAAGTCGGAAAACTGGGACGGCCTGCTCTCCAAGAAAGTCTCCGACACCGTGAAGTACGAAGGTGACTATGTCGCCGTGCCGGTGAACATCCACCGCGTCAACTGGCTGTGGATCAACCCGGAAGTCTTCAAGAAGGCCGGGATCGACAAGGCCCCGACCACCCTCGAAGAATTCTATGCCGCCGGCGACAAGCTCAAGGCCGCCGGTTTCATCGCCCTGGCCCACGGCGGCCAGCCATGGCAGGACAGCACCGTGTTCGAAGACGTGGTGCTCTCGGTCATGGGCGCCGATGGCTACAAGAAAGCCCTGGTCGACCTGGACCAGAAAACCCTCGCCGGCCCGGAGATGACCAAGGCCTTCACCGAGTTGAAGAAAGTCACCAGCTACATGGATCAGAACCGCGCCGGGCGTGACTGGAACATCGCCGCCGCCGACGTCATCAACGGCAAGGCCGGCATGCAGATGATGGGCGACTGGGCCAAGAGCGAGTGGACCGCGGCGAAGAAAATCGCCGGCAAGGACTACCAGTGCGTGGCCTTCCCGGGCACCGACAAAGCCTTCACCTACAACATCGACTCCCTGGCGGTGTTCAAGCTCAAGGCCGATCGCAAGGGCGATATCGCCGCCCAGCAGGACCTGGCCAAGGTTGCCCTGGGCAAGGACTTCCAGAAGGTCTTCAGCATCAACAAGGGTTCGATCCCGGTGCGCACCGACATGCTCAACGACATGGCCGCACAGGGCTTCGATTCCTGCGCCCAGGCGTCGGCCAGGGACTTCCTGGCTGACGACAAGACCGGCGGCCTGCAACCGAGCATGGCGCACAACATGGCCACCTCCCTGGCCGTGCAGGGCGCGATCTTCGATGTGGTGACCAACTTCATGAACGACAAGGACGCGGACCCGGCCAAGGCCAGTGCGCAGCTGGCATCGGCCGTCAAGGCCGCCCAGTAAGGTCCGGTGCCGCAGGCTCGCCTGCGGCTGTTCCTGAGAGCGCTCTTCCCCTGCAGGAGCGAGGCTTGCCCGCGAAAGCGTCGTACCTGACACGACGCGTGATCGTTCATCGCGAGCAAGCTTCGCTCCTACAGATACTCACTCCTTCAAACTGGATTATCCCGATGAGCTCTGTGGCGGTTTTCAGCAAAGCCTCACCGTTCGACGCGCTGCAGCGCTGGCTCCCCAAGTTGGTCCTGGCGCCAAGCATGCTGATCGTCCTGGTCGGTTTTTACGGTTACATCATCTGGACGTTCATTCTGTCCTTCACCAATTCCAGCTTCATGCCGAGCTACAAGTGGGTCGGCCTGCAGCAATACATGCGCCTGATGGACAACGACCGCTGGTGGGTGGCGAGCAAGAACCTGGCGCTGTTCGGCGGCATGTTCATCGGCATCAGCCTGGTGCTGGGCGTGTTCCTGGCGGTGCTGCTGGACCAGCGCATCCGCAAGGAAGGCTTTATCCGCACCGTCTATCTGTACCCGATGGCGTTGTCGATGATCGTCACCGGTACCGCCTGGAAATGGCTGCTCAACCCTGGTCTGGGCCTGGACAAGATGCTGCGTGACTGGGGCTGGGAAGGCTTCCGCCTGGACTGGCTGGTGGATCAGGATCGCGTGGTGTACTGCCTGGTGATCGCCGCGGTGTGGCAGGCCTCGGGCTTTGTCATGGCGATGTTCCTCGCCGGCTTGCGCGGCGTCGACCAGTCGATCATCCGCGCCGCCCAGGTCGATGGCGCGAGCCTGCCGACCATCTACCTGAAGATCGTCCTGCCGAGCCTGCGCCCGGTGTTCTTCAGTGCCTTCATGATCCTCGCGCACATCGCGATCAAGAGCTTCGACCTGGTGGCGGCGATGACCGCTGGCGGCCCTGGCTACTCGTCCGACCTGCCGGCGATGTTCATGTATTCCTTCACCTTCAGCCGCGGGCAGATGGGCATAGGTTCGGCCAGCGCCATGCTGATGCTGGGTGCCGTGCTGACCATCCTGGTGCCGTACCTGTACTCCGAACTGCGAGGCAAACGCCATGACTAACCAGCTCGGAAAACCTGCGCTGAACTTCAGCCGCATCGCCATCTACGCCACCCTGCTGCTGGCGGCGGCGGTGTACCTGGTGCCGCTGGTGGTGATGCTGCTGACCAGCTTCAAGACCCCGGAAGACATCCGCACCGGCAACCTGCTGAGCTGGCCGGCCGTGATCGACGGCATCGGCTGGATCAAGGCCTGGGACGCGGTGGGTGGCTACTTCTGGAACTCGGTGAAGATCACTGTGCCGGCGGTGGTCATCTCGACTTTCATCGGCGCCATCAACGGCTACGTGCTGTCGATGTGGCGCTTCCGCGGTTCGCAGCTGTTCTTCGGCCTGCTGCTGTTCGGTTGCTTCCTGCCGTTCCAGACCGTGCTGCTGCCGGCGTCCTTCACCCTCGGCAAGTTCGGCCTGGCCAACACCACCAGCGGCCTGGTGCTGGTGCACGTGGTCTACGGCCTGGCGTTCACCACGCTGTTCTTCCGCAACTACTACGTGAGCATCCCGGACGCCCTGGTCAAGGCCGCGCGCCTGGACGGCGCGGGCTTCTTCACCATCTTCGGCAAGATCCTGCTGCCGATGTCGGTGCCGATCATCATGGTCTGCCTGATCTGGCAGTTCACCCAGATCTGGAACGATTTCCTGTTCGGCGTGGTGTTCGCCAGCGGCGATGCGCAACCGATCACCGTGGCCTTGAACAACCTGGTCAACACCAGCACCGGGACCAAGGAATACAACGTTGATATGGCGGCGGCGATGATCGCCGGGCTGCCGACACTGCTGGTCTACATATTCGCTGGCAAGTATTTCCTGCGTGGGCTGACGTCCGGCGCGGTCAAGGGGTAAAAGATGGCAACTCTCGAATTACGCAACGTCAACAAGACCTACGGTACTGGCCTGCCGGATACCCTGAAGAACATCGAACTGAAGATCGATGACGGTGAGTTCCTGATTCTCGTGGGGCCCTCGGGCTGCGGTAAATCCACCCTGATGAACTGCATCGCCGGCCTGGAAAACATCAGCGGCGGGGCGATCCTGGTGGACGATGCCGACATCAGTGGCATGAGCCCGAAAGACCGCGACATCGCCATGGTGTTCCAGTCCTACGCGCTGTACCCGACCATGAGCGTGCGCGACAACATCGCCTTCGGCCTGAAGATCCGCAAGATGCCGACCGCCGAGATCGACGAGGAAGTGGCGCGGGTGGCCAAGCTGCTGCAGATCGAACACCTGCTCAGTCGCAAGCCCGGCCAGCTGTCCGGCGGCCAGCAACAGCGCGTGGCCATGGGCCGGGCCCTGGCGCGGCGGCCGAAGATCTACCTGTTCGACGAACCGCTGTCCAACCTCGACGCCAAGCTGCGGGTCGAGATGCGCACCGAAATGAAACTGATGCACCAGCGCCTGAAGACCACCACGGTCTACGTCACCCACGACCAGATCGAAGCCATGACCCTGGGCGACAAGGTGGCGGTGATGAAGGACGGCATCATCCAGCAGTTCGGTACCCCGAAACAGATCTACAACGATCCGGCCAACCTGTTCGTGGCCAGCTTCATCGGCTCGCCGCCGATGAACTTCATCCCCCTGCGCCTGCAGCGCAAGGAAGGTCGCCTGCTGGCCCTGCTGGACAGCGGCCAGGCCCGTTGCGAGCTGCCCCTGGGCATGCAGGACGCCGGCCTGGAAGACCGTGAAGTGATCCTCGGCATCCGTCCGGAGCAGATCGGCCTGGCGAACGGCGAGGGCAACGGCCTGCCGACCCTGCGCGCCGAGGTCCAGGTCACCGAGCCGACCGGTCCCGACACCCTGGTGTTCGTCAACCTCAACGGCACCAAGGTCTGCTGCCGCCTGGCGCCGGATGTGGCGCCGCAGGTCGGCGAAACCCTGACCCTGCAATTCGATCCGGCCAAGGTCCTGCTGTTCGATGCCAAGAGTGGCGAGCGCCTGGGTGTTGCGGCCCCTGCGCAGAGCGAAGCCCATGCCAGCAACGTCGCGCAGTTCAAGGGGCGTTGAGGCCGGCGTTGTTGCAGCAAGCTGTACCGAATGCGCGGCGGATGGCCTGTCATCCGTCGCATCAGGTGTAAACCGCGTTAGAGAAAAACAGTTAATAACAATAAAGACGAGGATGTAGGGATGAAAAAGAAGAGCACCAATGCACGCTTGATCTGCCAGTTGTCAGCGATTGCGGCAATGACCCTGGCCGGTAGCGCGCACGCTGACGAAGCGTTCAGCGCCGATTCGAAATGGATGACCGGCGACTGGGGTGGCGAGCGGACCAAGCTGCTCGAGAAGGGGATCGACATCAAGGCCGATTACGTTGGTGAGATGGGCGCCAACCTGCACGGCGGCTACAACGACGACAAGACCGGGCGCTACAGCGACCAGTTCGGCCTGGGCGTGGCGCTGGACCTGGAAAAGCTCTGGGGCTGGGATAACACCCAGGCGAAGATCCAGCTGACCAACCGTAACGGCCAGAACATCTCCAACGACCGTATCGGCGACCCGCGTGCCGGCACCCTGAGTTCCTCCCAGGAAGTCTACGGTCGTGGCCACATGGTGCGTCTGACCCAATTGTGGATTCAGCACCAGTTCCTCGACGGCAAGCTCGACGTCAAGGCCGGTTACTTCGGCGAAGGCGAAGACTTCAACACCTTCCCCTGCGACTTCCAGAACCTGGCGTTCTGCGGCTCCCAGGTGGGCAACTGGGCAACCAACATCTGGTACAACTGGCCGGTCAGCCAGGCGGCGCTGCGGGTGAAGTACCACATCACGCCTGAGCTGTATGCGCAGATCGGCGCGTACAACCAGAACCCGTCGCAACTGGAACACGGCAACGGCTTCAAGCTCAGCGGCAGTGGTACCAAGGGCACCGTGCTGCCGGTCGAGCTGGTCTGGTCGCCGAAGGTCAACAACCTGCCGGGCGAGTACCGCGTCGGTTACTACAAGAGCACGGCCGATGCCAGCGACGTGCGCGAGGACGTCAATGGCCAGGACGCCGCCGTCACCGGTGACAGCTATCGCGTGCACAGCAGCAAGCACGGCTACTGGTTCGTCGGGCAGCAGCAACTCACCACCCACAACGGCGATGCGACCCGCGGTCTGAATATCGCGGCCAACGCCACCTTCCACGACAAGGACACCAACTTCATCGACAACTACCAGTCGCTGATGCTCGTGTACAAGGGCCCGTTCGACGCACGTCCCAAGGATGACGTCGGCATCGGTTTCGCCCGTATCCATGTCAACGACGACGTGAAGAAAAACGCCCAGTTGCTCAATGACACCAACGGCGTCAGCAACTACGACGATCCGCTGTTCTCGCCGCTGCGCGAGACTGAGTACAACTACGAAATCAACTACGGCTTCCATGTCACCAACTGGCTGACCGTGCGTCCCAACCTGCAGTACATCACCCATCCAGGCGGTGTGGATGAAGTCGACAACGCCCTGGTGGCCGGCCTGAAAATTCAGTCGGTGTTCTAAGGTCTGTACGAAAAGTCGGCGAGCGAAGGTCAGGCAAGGCAAAAACAGGCGAGGAAGCGGAGTGTAGGGGCCTACATGAG
>NZ_JBQENK010000016.1:37389-152229 GCF_052044735.1 Pseudomonas sp. 22526 | reverse complement strand
GGTCGTTTGCGGCAATTGCGCCCGACACGGCTTCTGTAGGAGCGAGGCTTGCCCGCGATGCTTTTTGTGCACCGTAATGGTGAGCCTGCACTGCCGAAATGCGTGGCCGGGCATGAATTTTTTCCGCGCTCGACCTCGATAGTTCTCGCCAAAACAATTTCACAGAACGGCGAAAGCCCCGTAAATCGGGGCTTTCGGCCTTTCTTGAAAACTCGCTTAACCGTTTAAGCCAGAATTGGCACGCTCCCTGCAGAGACAAGATCACGAGTGCAGTCACTCACCCGTTTTGGGGACCTTGGTACAGGCAGGCCGAGAATCCCCTTCTTTACACCCGGAACCCATACCGCTCGCAGCGACGGGTTCCACCCGGTTTGGGGAACCCTGGTACAGGCAGGCCAGGGATTCCCTCTTTAACCCCCGGGCTCATCACGCTCACAGCGACGAGCCCCACCCGTTTCGGGAACCTTGGTACAGGCAGGCCGGGGCTTCCCTCTTTACACCGGGCCCAGCGCAATCAGCGCGGCCCTCACGTTTTTGGGGACCTTGGTACAGGCAGGCCGGGAATCCCCTCTTTTATTCCTCGCGCAGCTGGAGCTCCAGGCGCCAGCGCCCGTCGACCTCGCTGCCCGACCACTCGCCGTGCAGCGCCCGCGCCGCAACCACGTTCAGCAGCAAGCCTTCTTTCGTCGCCCGCACCCGCCAGTTGGCATCCTTGTCGTTGATCTTCAACTGGCCCTTCTGCGCCCGCCCCTCAGCTTCGAACAGCAGCGCCACGGCCCCGTCGACGTGCTCGCCATGGACCTTGGGCTCGTTGTTGAACCACACCACCAGGGCATTGGGCTGGACCTGCACTTCCTGCAGCTCGGTGGGGTCCGGGGTCGTCAGGCGACCGATCATCAGCCCGACCATCACGCCAAAGATCGCCAGCGAGCCGAACACCCGCAGCATTAGCTGCGGCCTGGAGTCCGCTTCAGGCGTAGAATGCGGCCTGTCTTTTTCTTCGGAGCCGTGCATGTTTCACGTCATCCTTTTTCAACCAGAAATTCCGCCGAATACCGGCAACGTAATCAGGCTGTGCGCCAATAGCGGCTGCCACCTGCATTTGATCGAGCCACTGGGTTTCGAAATGGACGACAAGCGCCTGCGCCGGGCCGGCCTCGACTATCACGAGTATGCCACCCTGCAGCGCCATGCCGACCTCGCCAGCTGTCTTGAAAGCCTAGGCCATCCGCGCCTGTTCGCCTTCACCACCAAGGGCTCGCGGCCTTTCCACGACGCCAGCTTCGCCGAGGGCGATGCCTTCCTGTTCGGCCCGGAAAGCCGCGGCCTGCCCGCCGAAGTGCTGGACGCCCTGCCCGCCGAACAACGCCTGCGCCTGCCGATGCGCGAAGGCTGCCGCAGCCTGAACCTGTCCAACACCGTGGCGGTGGCCGTCTACGAAGCCTGGCGCCAGCTGGGGTTCAAATAAGCTCCCCACCTCTGCGCGACGCCTTGTAGCCGCTGCCGCAGGCTGCGATAAGGCCGAAGGCCTTCAGCGATCTTGAGATCCCGCGCGCCCTTCGGTCGCGATCGCAGCCTTCGGCAGTGGCTACAGGGTTTGGCGGTCGAAACCTTAGGCCCGAGCATGAAAAAAGCGCCTTTAACGGCGCTTTTTTCATGCTCGGGCGAAGCTCTTATTGAACGGTGTTTTCACCGGCCGCCTGCAGGCGTTGCAGCTCTTGCGCGTACAGCGCGTCGAAGTTCACCGGAGCCAGCATCAGGGCCGGGAACGAACCGCGGGTCACCAGGCTGTCCAGCGCTTCGCGAGCGTAGGGGAACAGGATGTTCGGGCAGAACGCGCCCAGGGTGTGGCTCATCGAAGCGTCGTCCAGGTTCTTGATCAGGAAGATACCGGCCTGTTGCACTTCGGCGATGAACGCCACTTCTTCACCGTTCTTCACGGTGACCGACAGGGTCAGCACGACTTCGTGGAAACCTTCTTCCAGCGCCTTCTGACGGGTGTTCAGGTCCAGGCCGACGCTCGGCTCCCACTGCTGGCGGAAGATCGCCGGGCTTTTCGGCGCTTCGAAAGACAGGTCACGCACATAGATGCGCTGCAGCGAGAATTGCGGTGCGGATTCGTCTTCGGTCGCAGCGGTGTTCTGTTGGTCAGTCATCTCAGATCCTTCTTGATCTCGGGGTCATGTAGGGTTTGCTGATCTTGGGTGGTCAGTCAGGCCGCGAGCAGCGCGTCGAGCTTGCCGGCGCGCTCCAGGGCGAACAAATCGTCACAACCGCCCACATGGGTGCTGCCGATCCAGATCTGCGGCACGGACGTGCGCCCGGCCTTCTGGGCCATTTCGGCGCGAACCTGCGGCTTGCCGTCGACCTTGATCTCTTCGAAGGCTACGCCTTTGTTCTCGAGCAGGTACTTGGCCCGCGAGCAGTAGGGGCAGTAATCGCTGGAATAGACGACGACAGCAGCCATATCACTTCACCAGCGGCAGGTTGTCGGCTTTCCAGCTGCCAACGCCGCCGGACAGCTTGGCGGCGGTGAAGCCGGACTTCATCAGCTCGCGAGCGTGGGTGCCGGCGTGCTGACCCAGGGCGTCGACCAGAATGATGGTCTTGGCCTTGTGCTTTTCCAGCTCGCCCACGCGGGCGGCCAGTTTGTCTTGAGGGATGTTCAACGCGCCGACGATATGGCCCGCGGCGAAGTCCTTGGACGGACGGATATCGATCACCACGCCCTGCTCGCTGTTGACCAGCGCGGTCAGTTCGCGGGTGCTGAGGCTGCGGCCACCGCGGCTCAGCTCATGAGCGATCAACAGAGCCAGCAAGATGACGAAGGCGCCGACGAGCAGGTAGTGTTCAGTGGCGAATTGAATCAGGTGAGCAACCATCAAGGAGGTTCCAGGGCGTTAAAATGTCGGCCAGTATACACAGCCCTCCGGGTCGGCCAAACCCCGCCCGGCGGTGACGCCGATGGAACTTGGCTTTAAACTGCCACTCCCTTTTTCCAACATTCTCCCAATCCAGCCACGAGTGGAATCTATGACTACCACGCCTAAACCTTTGGTCCTGATGATTCTGGATGGCTTCGGTCACAGCGAGAGCCAGGAATCCAACGCTATTTATGCGGCCAAGAAGCCGGTCCTCGACCGCCTGTACGCCAGCGTGCCGAATGGCCTGATCTCGGGTTCGGGCATGGATGTCGGCCTGCCGGACGGCCAGATGGGCAACTCCGAAGTCGGCCACATGAACCTCGGCGCCGGCCGCGTGGTGTACCAGGACTTCACCCGTGTCACCAAAGCCATCCGCGATGGCGAGTTCTTCGAGAATCCGACCATCTGCGCCGCCGTGGATAAAGCCGTGGCCGCCGGCAAGGCCGTGCACATCCTCGGCCTGCTGTCCGATGGCGGCGTGCACAGCCACCAGGACCATCTGGTGGCCATGGCCGAACTGGCCTTCAAGCGTGGCGCCGAGAAGATCTACCTGCACGCCTTCCTCGACGGCCGCGACACCCCGCCGAAAAGCGCCGCCTCGTCGATCGAACTGCTGGATGAAACCTTCAAGACCCTGGGCAAGGGCCGCATCGCCAGCCTGATCGGCCGTTATTTCGCCATGGACCGCGACAACCGCTGGGACCGCGTGGCCCAGGCCTACAACCTGATCGTCGACGGCAAGGGTGAATTCAACGCCGCCACCGCCCAGGAAGGCCTGCAGGCCGCCTACGAGCGTGGCGAGAGCGACGAATTCGTCAAGGCCACCACCCTCGGCGAGCCGGTGAAAGTCGAAGACGGCGACGCCGTGGTGTTCATGAACTTCCGCGCCGACCGCGCCCGCGAGCTGAGCCGGGTGTTCGTCGAGGACGGGTTCAAGGAATTCGAGCGCGCCCGCCAGCCGAAACTGGCCGGTTTCGTCATGCTGACCCAATACGCGGCAAGCATTCCGGCCCCTTCGGCCTTTGCCCCGGGCAGCCTGGAAAACGTGCTGGGCGATTACCTGGCGAAAAACGGCAAGACCCAGCTGCGCATCGCCGAAACCGAGAAATACGCCCACGTGACCTTCTTCTTCTCCGGTGGCCGCGAAGAGCCGTTCCCGGGCGAAGAACGCATCCTGATCCCGTCGCCGAAAGTCGCCACCTACGACCTGCAGCCGGAAATGAGCGCGCCGGAAGTCACCGACCGGATCGTCGACGCCATCGAAAACCAGCGCTACGACGTGATAGTGGTCAACTACGCCAACGGCGACATGGTCGGCCACAGCGGCGTGTTCGACGCAGCGGTCAAGGCCGTCGAGTGCCTGGACCTGTGCGTCGGCCGGATCGTCGAGGCCCTGGAAAAGGTCGGCGGCGAAGCCCTGATCACCGCCGACCACGGCAACGTCGAGCAGATGTCTGACGCTTCCACCGGTCAGGCCCACACCGCCCACACCAGCGAGCCGGTCCCTTTCATCTATGTGGGCAAGCGCAACCTGAAAGTCCGCGAAGGCGGAGTCCTGGCTGACGTGGCGCCGACCATGCTCAAGTTGCTGGGCCTGCCGCAGCCTGCGGAAATGACTGGCACTTCGATACTGGTCTGATATCAAAAACGCCGAATAATGGGCCGGAAACGGCTTTTTATGACGAACGCCTCAAAGCAGTTGGCTTTGAGGCGTTTTTTTTGCAGCGAGGGGCGGGCATACTAGGCCGTCCCTTTCCCTGGTGTCGCCCGCCTCTATGCTTCGCGCCCTGATTACCCTTGCTCTGATCTGCCTGCTCCAACCGGCCTTCGCCGACGAGCGCGCGCAAACCCAACAACAGTTGGACGCCACGCGTCAGGATATTGCCGAGCTGAAAAAGCTGCTGGGCAAGCTGCAGGAAGAAAAATCCGGCGTGCAGAAAGACCTGCGCGGCACCGAAACCGAGATGGGCAAGCTGGAAAAGCAGGTCGATGCCCTGCAGAAAGAGCTGAAGAAAAGCGAATCCGAGCTGCAGCGTCTCGATGAGGAGAAAAAAAAACTCCAGAGCGCGCGCATTGAACAGCAACGACTGATCGCCATCCAGGCCCGCGCGGCCTACCAGAACGGCCGTCAGGAGTACCTCAAGCTGTTGCTCAACCAGCAGAACCCGGAAAAATTCGCCCGCACCCTGACCTATTACGACTACCTGAGCCAGGCCCGCCTGGAGCAGCTGAAGAATTTCAACGAGACCCTGCGCCAGCTGGCCAATGTCGAAAAGGAAATCTCCCTGCAGCAAGCCCAACTGCTGGTGCAGAAAAGCAGCCTCGACACCCAGCGCGACGAACTCGACAAGGTCCGCAAGGAACGCCAGGTGGCCCTGGCCAAGCTCAACGACGACGTGAAGGCCCGCGGCGACAAGCTCAAGGCCCGCGAACAGGACCAGGCCGACTTGGGCAAGGTACTGAAAACCATCGAGGAAACCCTAGCCCGCCAGGCCCGAGAGGCAGAGCAAGCGCGACAGAAAGCGCTGATCGCCCAGCAGGAAGCCGAAAAAAAGCGTTTGCGTGAGGCCCAGGCCAATGCCGACGACAGCCCGCGCCAGCCGCCCCGAGCGACGCCCGGCCCCTTGGTCTCCAGCGCAGGCGCCTCCTTTGGAGGCCCTTTTGCTTCATCCCGGGGAAAACTTCCATGGCCGGTTGATGGTCGACTGCTGGCGCGCTTCGGCGAAAGCCGCGGCGACGATACCCGGACCAAGTGGGACGGGGTGATGATCAGCGCCTCGGCCGGCAGCCAGGTGCATGCCGTCCACGGCGGCCGCGTAGTGTTCGCCGACTGGTTGCGTGGCGCCGGCCTGCTGGTGATCCTCGACCATGGCAACGGCTACTTGAGCCTCTACGGACACAACCAGACGCTGCTTAAAGAAGCAGGCGATGTGGTCAAGGCCGGCGAGTCCATCTCCACTGTGGGTAGCAGTGGCGGACAGGGCGCGCCTGCGCTGTACTTCGCTATTCGCCAGCAGGGTCGCCCAAGCGACCCGGCACAATGGTGCCGCGCGCAAGGATAAGCGCGCCATCTCATTCAGGAGTTCGTTCGACATGCTGCATTTGTCCCGCCTCACCTCGCTGGCCCTGACGATCGCTCTGGTGATCGGTGCGCCCCTGGCGTTTGCCGCCGAAACCGCTCAATCGACAGCCGCCACGACCACCAAGGCGCCATTGCCGCTCGAAGAGCTGCGCACCTTCGCCGAGGTCATGGACCGGATCAAGGCCGCCTATGTCGAACCCGTCGACGACAAGACCCTGCTGGAAAACGCCATCAAGGGCATGCTCAGCAACCTCGACCCGCACTCGGCCTACCTGGGCCCTGAAGACTTCGCCGAGCTGCAGGAAAGCACCAGCGGCGAATTCGGCGGCCTGGGCATCGAAGTCGGCTCCGAAGACGGCATCATCAAGGTGGTGTCGCCGATCGACGACACCCCGGCGTCCAAGGCCGGCATCCAGGCCGGCGACCTGATCGTCAAGATCAACGGCCAGCCGACCCGCGGCCAGAGCATGACCGAAGCCGTGGACAAGATGCGCGGCAAGATCGGCCAGAAGATCACCCTGACCCTGGTACGCGACGGCGGTGCGCCGTTCGACGTGACCCTGGCCCGCGCCACCATCCAGGTGAAGAGCGTGAAGAGCCAGCTGCTGGAGTCGGGCTACGGCTACATCCGCATCACCCAGTTCCAGGTCAAGACCGGCGAGGAAGTGTCCAAGGCCCTGGCCAAGCTGCGCAAGGACAACGGCAAGAAGCTCAACGGCATCATCCTCGACCTGCGCAACAACCCGGGCGGCGTGCTGCAATCGGCGGTGGAAGTGGTCGACCACTTCATCACCAAGGGCCTGATCGTCTACACCAAGGGCCGCATCGCCAACTCCGAGCTGCGTTTCTCCGCCACCGGCAAGGACGAAAGCGAAGCGGTACCTATGGTGGTGCTGATCAACGGTGGCAGCGCCTCGGCTTCGGAGATCGTCGCCGGCGCCCTGCAGGACCAGAAACGCGCGGTGCTGATGGGCACCACCAGCTTCGGCAAGGGCTCGGTGCAAACCGTACTGCCGCTGAACAACGAGCGCGCGCTGAAGATCACCACCGCGCTGTACTTCACCCCGAACGGCCGCTCGATCCAGGCCCAGGGCATAGTGCCGGACATCGAGGTGCGCCGCGCCAAGATCACCAACGAAGCGCAGGACAACGAGTACTTCAAGGAAGCCGACCTGCAAGGTCACCTGGGCAATGGCAACGGCGGCGCCGACAAGCCGACCGCTTCCGGCAGCAAGCCCAAGCCGATGCCGCAGGACGATGACTACCAGCTGGCCCAGGCCCTCAGCCTGCTCAAGGGCTTGAGCATCACCCGCAGCAAGTGATGGAACCCGTCGCGAGCAAGCCCATCGCCCCTTCCGTAGGAGCGAAGCTTGCTCGCGATAGCGTCCTGATGACCGCCACACCCCGCCAAGGCCCTACCCGAACCCTATGCTTCATCCCCATGACCCACCAACGCCAATCCCACCCACGGTTGTCGTGGAGGCTCATGATCGGGCTTCTGTGCCTCCTTGCCTTCACCTCGACCCAGGCCGCCGAGCCCGCTCCGCGCAAGGCCTACCTGAGCCTGATCATCGACGACCTCGGGCAGAACCTGCCCCGCGATCGCCGCGTACTCGCCCTGCCCGGCCCCGTGACCACGGCGATCATGCCCGACACGCCCCACGCCGCCGAGTTTGCCCGCGAAGCCCATCGCGCCGGCAAGATCGTCATCCTGCACATGCCCATGGACCCGGCCACCGGCCCCTTCGCCTGGCACCCCGAGCTGCCCATCGAAGAGCTGGAAAGACGCCTCGATGCCGCCTTCAAGGCCGTGCCCTACACCAGCGGCATCAACAACCACATGGGCAGCCGCATGACCTCCCAGCCCCAGGCCATGGCCTGGCTGATGGCCGAGCTGCAGCGCCGCCACAAGTTCTTTGTCGACAGCCGCACCAGCGCCAAGACCGTGGCCGCCGCCGAGGCGCAGAAGATCGGCCTGGCCAGTGTGTCCCGCGATGTGTTCCTCGACGACGAACGCACCGAAGCCGCCATCGGCCACCAGTTGCAGACCGCGATCGAGCTGGCGCGCAAGCAGGGTTCGGCGGTGGTGATCGGCCATCCCTACCCGCAGACCCTGGCCGTGCTCGAACGCGAACTGCCCAGGCTCAAGGCCCAGGGTATCGACTGGATCGATATCGAGCTGATGATCAGCGTGCGCAGTAATAGGGCTATGTCCGGGCACGGCAAGGATGGGGTTTATCGCTGAGGATTGGCGGCGGACGTTCGAATGTCTCGCGGGCAAGCCTCGCTCCTACAGACTCAGGTCATTTGCGGCAACTGCGCCCGACACGGCTTCTGTAGGAGCGAGGCTTGCCCGCGATGACGGCCCCAGGCTCAGGCACAGCCGCCTGCCTACAGGTAGCGCCCCATGACCTCTTCCACCACGCCTTCCTCGCGCAGTTGGTCCAGAGCGGCCTGCAGTTGGGCGACGGTCTCGTCCGGCACTTCTTTGTTCAGCGCCAGGTACAGCTGGGCGCTGTGGAAGCGCAGCACAGTCTTGAGCCCGGTCACGCCTTCCTGCCTGGCCAGATAGCGCCCAGCAGGGTCGCCGGTGGCCCATAGGTCGATCTGGCCGCCCACCAGTTTCCTGGCGTTGTCCTGGTCCCTCAGCACCACCAGCGGCTTGAGTCCTTGCTTGGCCAGGGTCTCGGCGATGGCGTCGCCCTTGTAGGCGCCGATCCGGTATTTGCGCGCCTGCTCCAAGGATTGCAGGGCGATCTTGCTGTCGTCCCGGGCCAGCATGATCCAGTCATCCGGGCCGATGGGGCCGACCCATTTGAACAGCGGCTCCCGGTCCGGCAGCCGCGCCATGACAAACACGCCGTACCCCGGCTGCTCCAGGGCGAGCTTGTAGATGCGCTCCCAGGGAAAACGCAGGGTCAGGCTGTAATTGATCCCGGCACGCTTGAACATTTCGCGGACGATATCCACGGCGATGCCGTTGATATTCTCGCCCTGGGCGAAGTTCTTGCCGTTCCTGGCCATGTTGTAGGGAGGGAAGTTTTCCGTCAGCAGCACCAGGGAGGTGCCAGGCGTTTGCGCTGCGTGAGCGCTTGCGGCGAAGAGAACCGAAGCGCTGGCAAGAACAAGAAGAAGACGTTTGAACATGACGGGCTACCGGAATCCATGGCGTGCTCAAGAGTGCCGCGAGCCCGCCATGCTGTCCAGTGGCTATCTGACGACGATACCGCGGTGCGCCATGTAGGCCTTGGCCTCAGGCACGGTGTACTCGCCGAAGTGGAAGATGCTCGCCGCCAGCACTGCGCTGGCGTGGCCTTCGAGGATGCCGTCGGCCAAGTGCTGCAGGTTGCCGACGCCACCCGAGGCGATCACCGGAATGCCCAGGGCATCGCTGATGGCGCGGGTCACACCCAGGTCGAAGCCGTTCTTCATGCCGTCCTGGTCCATGCTGGTCAGCAGGATTTCGCCGGCGCCCAGGCCTTCCATCTTCTTCGCCCACTCCACCGCGTCCAGCCCAGTAGGCTTGCGCCCGCCGTGGGTGAAGATCTCCCAGCGCGGGGTTTCGCCCGGCCCGGAAACCTTCTTCGCATCGATGGCGACGACGATGCACTGCGAGCCGAAATGCTGCGCCGCTTCGCCGACGAACTCGGGGTTGAACACCGCCGCGGTGTTGATCGAAACCTTGTCCGCACCGGCGTTGAGCAGGTTGCGGATGTCCTGCACGGTACGCACGCCACCGCCTACGGTCAGCGGGATGAACACCTGGCTGGCCATGCGCTCGACGGTATGCAGCGTGGTGTCGCGGCCATCGACGCTGGCGGTGATGTCGAGAAAGGTAATCTCGTCCGCGCCCTGCTCGTCGTAGCGACGGGCGATTTCCACCGGGTCGCCGGCGTCACGGATGTTCTCGAACTTGACGCCCTTGACCACCCGGCCGTTGTCCACGTCCAGGCAAGGGATGATGCGTTTAGCCAGCGCCATGGTGAGTCCTCAGCCTTGGTACGAGTCGCAGAAGGCTTGCGCCTCGGCGACGTCGAGGGTGCCTTCGTAGATCGCGCGGCCGGTGATGGCGCCGATGATCCCCGGAGCCTTGGCATCCAGCAGGGCCTTAATGTCGCCCAGGTTGTGGATACCGCCGGAAGCGATCACCGGGATCTTGGTAGCAGCGGCCAGGGCAGCGGTGAAGGGTACGTTGCAGCCCTGCATCATGCCGTCTTTGGCGATGTCGGTATAAACGATGGCGGACACGCCATCGGCTTCGAAACGCTTGGCCAGGTCGATGACCTGCACGCTGCTGACCTCGGCCCAGCCGTCGGTGGCGACGAAGCCGTCCTTGGCGTCCAGGCCGACGATCACCTTGCCCGGGAAGGCGCGGCAGGCTTCGGCGACGAATTCCGGCTCTTTCACCGCCTTGGTGCCGATGATCACGTAGCTCACGCCGGCCTTGACGTAGTGTTCGATGGTTTCCAGCGAGCGGATGCCGCCACCGATCTGGATCGGCAGGTTCGGGTAGCGCTTGGCGATGGCGGTGACCACTTCACCGTTGACCGGCTGGCCTTCGAAAGCGCCGTTCAGGTCGACCAGATGCAGACGGCGGCAGCCGCCCTCCACCCACTTGGCAGCCATGCTCACCGGGTCATCGGAGAACACCGTGGAATCTTCCATGCGGCCCTGGCGCAGACGTACACAGGCACCGTCTTTGAGATCGATAGCGGGGATAATCAGCATCTGGCAAACCTTCAAATTCGATTGTTCAGCTTCACTCGGAAATCAGTTTTTCTCGAGCGCCCACAGGTCGCTTTCGATGCTTTCGAACCGCTCTTTGAGTTGGGTCTGCACATCGAAAATCGCCCTGTTGTAATAGTGCGGAGCAATTTCGCGGGTAAAGAGTTCAAGAATCTCGGCCGCCTCGAACGAGCCCAGGTCGAGCTCGAAGCGATCTTCCATGAAGCGCTGGATCTTGTGATTGGCCTCACTCTCCTGCTCGGGCGTGAGGGTCAGGATCGGCGCTTTAGCCTTCTTGACCGCCATTTACCAGCGACCGTCCCACGCCGCGAAGTTCTGCAGCAATTGCAGGCCATGGGTATGGCTTTTCTCCGGGTGGAACTGCACGGCGAAACGCGAGCCTTCGGCCAGCGCCGCGGCGAAATCGACGCCGTAGTGACCGCTACCGACCACCTGCCGCGCGTTGCCGGCGGCGATGTAGTAGCTGTGCACGAAGTAGAAACGCGCCAGGTCCGGGATGTTGTGCCACAGCGGGTGGCTCACCGCCTGTTTCACTTCGTTCCAGCCCATGTGCGGGACTTTCAGGTGCTCGCCGTCTTCATGCAGGCCCTTGCCGAAGAACTTCACCTGGCCGGGGAACAGGCCGATGCAGTCGACGCCGTCGTTCTCTTCGCTGTGGTCGAGCAAGGCTTGCATGCCCACGCAGATGCCGAGGAACGGACGGTCCTGGCTGACTTCACGCACCAGCGCGTCGAAGCCCAGGCGACGGATCTCCGCCATGCAGTCGCGAATCGCGCCGACGCCGGGGAATACCACCCGGTCGGCTTCGCGAATCACATTGGCATCGCTGGTGATCAGCACCTTGCCGGCACCGACGTGCTCGAGGGCCTTGGCCACCGAGTGCAGGTTGCCCATGCCGTAATCGATAACCGCGACCGTCTGCATTACAGCACGCCCTTGGTCGAAGGCATCTGCCCGGCCATGCGGTCATCCAGCTCCACGGCCATGCGCAGCGCGCGGCCGAAAGCCTTGAACACGGTTTCGATCTGGTGGTGGGTGTTGTGCCCACGCAGGTTGTCGATGTGCAGGGTGACGTTGGCGTGGTTGACGAAGCCCTGGAAGAATTCCTGGAACAGGTCGACATCGAAGCCGCCCACGGTGGCGCGGGTGTAAGGCACGTGCATCTGCAGGCCAGGGCGGCCGGAGAAGTCGATCACCACGCGCGACAGCGCTTCATCGAGCGGCACGTAGGCGTGGCCGTAGCGACGGATGCCCTTCTTGTCGCCGATGGCTTTGGTGAAGGCCTGGCCCAGGGTGATACCGACGTCTTCCACGGTGTGGTGGTCGTCGATATGCAGGTCGCCTTTGCTTTCGATATCCAGGTCGATCAGCCCGTGACGGGCGATCTGGTCCAGCATGTGCTCAAGGAAGGGAACCCCGATATCGAATCGGGCCTTTCCGGTGCCATCCAGGTTGATCGAGGCTTTGATCTGGGTTTCCAGAGTGTCGCGCTCGACGGACGCCTTACGTTCGGCCATCACCAGCTCCGCAAAATCATTGGGCGAAAAAGGCGATCATTATAGGCCGGACGGCGGCTAAACAGGAACACGCAGGACAAGATCCTGACGGGCTGAACCCAATAAAGCCGGGGGTGTACCTGTCATGACAAGCAATATGCAACCTGTAGCCGCTGCCGCAGGCTGCGATCGGCCGGAACGGCCGTGGCGATTCTGAAATCGCTGAAGGTCCTGCGGACCTTATCGCAGCCTTCGGCAGCGGCTACATCCTTGCCAGCGAAGCCTTAGTGGAACAACACCGCAGTCTTCTGCAGGGTGACCCACACGCCCCACGCCAGCGGAATGCCCACCACCAGCCAGGCAGCAACCGCCAGCGGCACGCTGCCGGACGAGGCTTTCCACTCCAGCACCGTGGTGCTGTCCGCGCCCTTGTCGTGGCCCAGCGCCTGTTCGGCGGCCAGCTCGGCATCAGTCATGAAGTACTTGTCGGCCACCGGACGCACCAGCAGGTTGCACAGGAAACCCAGCACCAGCAGGCCGGCGAGAATGTACAGGGTGATGTCGTAGGCCGCGGCCCGCTCGACGCCGATGCTCAACTGATACTCACGCAGGTAGTTCACCAGCACCGGGCCAAGCACGCCCGCCGCCGCCCAGGCAGTCAGCAGGCGACCGTGGATCGCGCCCACCATCTGGGTGCCGAACAGGTCCGCCAGGTAGGCCGGAACCGTGGCGAAACCGCCGCCGTACATCGACAGGATGATGCAGAACGCCGCCACGAACAGCGCGACGTTGCCCAGGTGCCCGAGGTTCGGGATCAGCGCGTACAGGGCAAAACCCAGGGCGAAGAACACGAAGTAGGTGTTCTTGCGTCCCAGGTAGTCGGAGAACGACGCCCAGAAGAAACGACCACCGATATTGAACAGGCTCAGCAGGCCAGTGAAACCGGCGGCGATCGCGGCGATCGACGCCAGTTGCGAGGCATCCAGCTGACCGAAGGCCAGTTCGTTGCCCAGCAGCTTGCCGGCGAAGACTTCCTGCAACAGCGGCGACGCCATGCCAAGGATGCCGATACCGGCGGAAACGTTCAGGCACAGCACCAGCCACACCAGGCGGAACTGCGGGGTTTTCCAGGCCACGTTCACATGCACGTGGCGGTGGGTGATCATCGCGTTCGCGGCTTTTTTCGCCGGCGGGGTCCAGCCTTCAGGCTTCCAGCCGGTCGGCGGCACGCGGTACGCCAGCGCGCCACCGATCATGAACACGAAGTAGATCGCCGCCATCACCAGGAAGCTCTGCCAGACGCCAACACCGGTTGGCGAAGCGAAGTGGCTCATCAGCGCAGCCGCCAGCGGCGCACCGACCATCGCGCCACCGCCGAAGCCCATGATCGCCATACCGGTGGCCATGCCGCGCTTGTCCGGGAACCACTTGATCAGGGTCGACACCGGCGAGATGTAGCCCAGGCCCAGGCCGATACCGCCGATCACGCCGGAGCCGAGCCACATCAGCCAGATCTGGTGGGTATAGATACCCAGCGCCGAAATCAGCAGGCCGCCGCACCAGCACAGCGCCGATACCACACCGGCCTTGCGCGGGCCGGCGTGTTCCAGCCAGCCGCCCCAGATCGCCGCGGAGCAGCCGAGGAAGATGAAGAACAGGGTGTAGATCCAGCCGAGCATCGAGATCGGCCAGTCGCACTGGGACGAAAAGACCTGAGCGATAAAGCTCATGTCCGGGGCACAGGCCACCGGAGCGGTCACGCCCAGGGCCTTGGACAGCGGCAACCAGAACACCGAGAAGCCGTAGGCCATGCCGATGCACAGGTGGATGGCCAGAGCGGCCGGTGGAACCAGCCAACGGTTGAAACCGGGTTTGGCGATGATGCGTTCTTTGGACAAGAACGCCGGCTGGGCGGCAATGGCGCCCGCCTCGGTGCTAGTGCTCATGAATGTTTCCCCCAATTATTGGAATTATTCGCCGGCCACTCTTCACTCACGACCTTTGCACGCAGACGTGGCCGTTTTATCGAGTGAAGCTCCATAGAGTGCGACTTTTAGTCGCAGAAGGGCAGATGAACTGCGAGAGATTACCATTTGCTCGTGACAGAAAGAGCAAACTGCCATCACCTTTTCCGCGTCATCTGTACTGAAAGCCCGCAGAAACCCACGATCACGCCCTTGTAGGAGCGAGGCTTGCCCGCGAAGCGCATTGCCTGACACACCGCGCAGCGCCCATCGCCGGCAAGCCTGGCTCCTACAGAAGCGCACGGCCCCACCGACGACGCCAGCCCCTCGCCAGCCCGCGCGCTGCTGCCGATAATGGCCAGCCATTCCTTCGCTCTGCACAGGATCCCCCATGCCCATCGTTGTCGAGTCGCTGAAACAAGCCAGCTATCAGGATCAGCAGGACCTGCAGAAGATCTACCGCGATGCCCCGCCCTGGCTGTTCGCGCCGCAACGCGACGACCAGGAACTGATCGAAACCGCCCTGGGCGACGGCAGCCTGATCGCCGGGCGCTTCAACGACCGCCTGCTGGGCGCCGCCCGCCTGCAACGGCACCAAGGCGTCTGGCACCTGTCCCAATTGTGTGTGCGCCAGATCACCCGGCGTCGTGGCGTGGCCGAGCGACTGGTGAGCGAAGCACAGAAAATGGCCACCCGGCACGGCGCCACCTTGCGCCTGCTGGCACCCGCCGGGCACCTCGAAGCCCAGGCGCTGGCGGCCAAGCTGCAGATACCGCTGGATGTGCTCCAAAGCGATCAGTGACCAGTGGCCAGGCCCGGGGCGTTATACTCCCTGGCTAAATTCGAATTCGACACTACAAGGACTCGCCCATGAAAGCGTTCGGCAAAATCCTGGGTCTGGTACTTCTCGGGCTGTTGCTGATCATCGTGGCTCTCGGCTTCGCCCTGACTCACCTGTTTGATCCCAACGACTACAAAGAAGAAATTCGCCAGATAGCCCGCGACAAGGCCCACATCGAGCTGACGCTCAATGGCGATATCGGCTGGAGCCTGTTCCCCTGGCTCGGCCTGGAACTGCATGAAGCCGGCGTCGCCACCCTGGCCAACCCGACCCAGCCATTCGCCGACCTGCAAATGCTCGGCCTGTCGGTCCGCGTGCTGCCGCTGCTGCGCCGCGAAGTGCAGATGAGCGATGTGCGTGTCGAAGGCTTGAACCTACGCCTGACCCGCAACAAGGACGGGCACGGCAACTGGGAAGACATCGGCAAGGTCGCCCCCGCCGACAAGCAGGCCGCAACCCCGGCCACCAGCACCGGCGAAACCACCGCCGCCGCCCCGGCCACCACGGAAAAACCGGCGCAGCCGATCCGCCTGGATATCGACAGCCTGACCGTGAACAACGCCCGGGTGGAATACAACGACGAACAGAGCGGCAAGCAGTTCACCGCCGAAAGCATCCAGCTGAGCACCGGGCCGATCCACGAAGCCACCAATACCCCGGTCAAGCTCACTGCCTTCCTCGCCAGCACCCAGCCGGCCGTGCGCGTGCGCACCGAGTTGAAGGGCGAGCTGCGCTTCGACCGCGTGCTCAAGCGCTACCAGTTCGAAGACATGAAGCTGTCCGGCGAAGCCGCCGGCGATCCGCTGCAAGGCAAGACCCTGACCTTCTCCGCCCAGGGCCAGCTGCTGCTGGACCAGGCCGCCAACGTTGCCGAGTGGAACAGCTTGAAGCTCTCGCTCAACCAGCTGCGCGCCATCGGCGAGCTCAAGGTCAACGACCTGGACAAGACTCCGCAACTCAACGGTGGCATCTCTATCGCCCAGTTCGACCTGGCCAAGTTCGTCGACAGCATCGGCCAGACCCTGCCGGCCATGGCCGAAGGCAGCCTGAGCAAGGTCGAGCTGGTCAGCCGCCTGTCCGCCACGCCGAACAGTATCGCCCTTGAAAACATCAACCTGAAACTCGACGACAGCAGCTTCAGCGGCCGCCTGGCGGTCGAAGACCTGGCCAAGCAATCCCTGCGTGCCCAGCTCAAGGCCGACACCTTCAACGTCGACCGCTACCTGCCGCCGAAGTCCGCCGAAGCCAACAGTGCCGCGGTGGCGCGCAAGGCCGAAGTGCAGAGCAGCGAAGCCAGCGCCGTCGCCGGACCCGCCAACTCGCCGCTGCCGGACGCGCCGACCAAGGGCGCCTGGAGCACCGAGCGCCTGCTGCCGGTGGAGCGCCTGAGCAAGCTGGATGTGAATGCCGACCTGAGCTTCGGCCAGCTGACCCTGGACAAGCTGCCGATCCAGAACGCCACGCTCAAGGCCAACGGCCAGGACGGCCTGCTGAAACTCGAAGGCCTGCGCGGCGAGCTGTACAACGGCAGCTTCGAGGCCAGCGGCAACCTCGACGTGCGCCAGCCAACGCCGCAGTTGAGCCTGCAGACCAAGATCAACCGGGTACCGGTGGAACGCATCCTGGAAAGCCAGGGGCAGACCCCGCCGGTCAAGGGCCTGGTGACCCTCGACAGCAACCTGACCAGCAGCGGCAACAGCCAGAAGGCGCTGATCGACAGCCTCAACGGCAACGCCAGCTTCGTCGTCAACAATGGCGTGCTGCTCAATGCCAACCTCGAACAGCAAGTGTGCCAGGGCATCGCCACGCTGAACCGCAAGACCCTCAGCAGCGAGCCACGGGGCAAGGACACTCCCTTCCAGGAACTCAGGGGCAACCTGACCCTGCGCAACGGCGTGGCCAACAACCCGGACCTGAAGGTGCGCATCCCGGGCATGAGCGTCAAAGGTAATGGCGACATCGACCTGCGCGTGCTGGGCATGGATTACCGCGTCGGCATAGTCGTCGAAGGCGACAAGAGCGACATGCCGGACCCGGCCTGCCAGGTCGGCGAACGTTTTGTCGGCATCGAACTGCCGCTGCGCTGCCGCGGCCCGCTGGAACTGGGCGCCAAGGCTTGCCGCCTGGACCGCGACGGCCTGGGCCAGGTCGCGGCCAAGCTGGCTGGCGATCGCCTCAGCGAAAAGCTCGATGAAAAACTCGGCGACAAGGTCAGCCCGGAACTGAAAAACGCCCTCAAAGGGCTGTTCAAACGATGAGGGCCGAGCAGTTCGCACCGGCGGTACTGGACTGGTACGACCGCCATGGCCGCCATGACCTGCCCTGGCAGCAGGAGATCAACCCGTACCGGGTATGGGTCTCGGAAATCATGTTGCAGCAGACCCAGGTCAGCACCGTGCTCAACTACTTCGACCGCTTCATGGCCTCGCTGCCGACGGTCCAGGCCCTGGCCGCCGCGCCGGAAGACGAAGTGCTGCACCTGTGGACCGGCCTGGGTTACTACACCCGCGCGCGCAACCTGCAAAAAACCGCGAAGATCGTGGTCGCCGAGTACGGCGGCGAGTTTCCCCGCGACGTGGAAAAACTCACCGAGCTGCCGGGCATCGGCCTGTCCACCGCTGGCGCCATCGCCAGCATCAGCATGGGCCTGCGCGCGCCAATCCTCGACGGTAACGTCAAGCGGGTGCTGGCGCGCTTTACCGCGCAGGAGGGCTACCCGGGCGAACCCAAGGTGGCCAAGCAGCTGTGGGCCGCGGCCGAGCGCTTCACCCCGCAGACCCGGGTGAACAACTACACCCAGGCGATGATGGACCTGGGCGCCACCCTCTGTACCCGGAGCAAACCCAGCTGCCTGCTGTGCCCCCTGGAAAGAGGCTGCGAAGCGCACATGCTGGGCCTGGAAACCCGCTACCCGATCCCCAAGCCACGCAAGGCCGTCCCGCAGAAACGCACGCTGATGCCGATGCTGGCCAACCACGAAGGCGCCATCCTGTTGTACCGCCGGCCCTCCAGCGGCCTGTGGGGCGGTTTGTGGAGCCTGCCGGAGCTGGACGACCTGGCGGACCTGGAGCACCTGGCTTCGCAGCACTCGCTGGAACTGGGCAAGCAACAGGCAATGCCCGGCCTGGTGCACACCTTCAGTCACTTCCAGCTGGCCATCGAGCCCTGGCTGGTAGAGGTCCAGGCTGCCGCCCATCACGTGGCCGAGGCCGACTGGCTCTGGTATAACCTCGCCACCCCGCCGCGCCTGGGCCTTGCCGCCCCGGTGAAAAAACTGCTCAAACGCGCGGCCGACGTATTGAACGCAGGAGAGTTGCAATGACCCGCACCGTAATGTGCCGCAAGTACAAAGAAGAGCTGCCAGGCCTGGAGCGCCCTCCCTATCCGGGCGCCAAGGGCCAGGAGATTTTCGAGCACGTGTCCGCCAAGGCCTGGGCCGACTGGCAGAAACACCAGACCCTGCTGATCAACGAAAAACGCCTGAACATGATGAATGCCGAAGACCGCAAATACCTGCAGGGCGAGATGGACAAGTTCTTCTCCGGCGAGGAATACGCCAAGGCCGACGGCTACGTGCCGCCGTCCGAGTAATTGCGCTCAAATCGGGGCGGGAACGTAAGCGGCGGTAATAATTAAACTTTTTTTCAAAACTTGCTTGACGCCCCCCCGAAAAACCCGTTTAATGCGCCCCGTTGCCCAGATAGCTCAGTCGGTAGAGCAGGGGATTGAAAATCCCCGTGTCGGCGGTTCGATTCCGTCTCTGGGCACCACTAATACCGAAACCCCTGAATCGCAAGATTCAGGGGTTTTTTATTGCCTGCGATTAACTGGCACCTGTCTGCGCCCCTCCTCCTCGCTCAATAACCTTCATTCCAATGCAGGTTGAGATCGCGAATGCCCGCTACCTTCATATCCACCGTGTTGCGCTCGGTACGCCCGCCACGGGTGGCGACAACCTGGTACTTGCCGGCCGGCAGTTGCACAAAGACGATCGGACCCACCTGATTCAGGGTCAGGACCGATTGCCCTTGCGGATTCTGGATCGCCAGGTCGACATCCGAGGTGTATTTGTTTTCCGGGCCGACGGAAAAGGTCATGTGCAGGTTATACCCCTTGGTCTGCAAGAGCGCCCGCGACTCGTCCAGGCCGATACCGCCGGACAGATAGCTAATGCCGTTCTGCTGTTGAGGTTCCAGCTGCACGCCCGCCGGGTCGATGGGTTCGTTGCTGGGGGTGGCGGACTGCACGCTGAACGGTGCGAGTGACAGGAACGCCGCGAGAACGCCTGTTACGACACACGAAAAAAAGGATTTCATGATGAGCACTCCCGGTTCGTCTCGAACCACTGAATGGGATGCCACCGCCAAGAGTTCAGCCCAGCGCGGCAGCGTCCGGGTCTCCCCTTTCCTCTCGAATGGCTAAGCCACGTTTCAGCAAGCGATGCTCGAATGAAAAGCCCGTCAGGCGGCTTGCCCGCAGGCCTTGATAGTCAGTGTACGCCCCGATTCCGGGCCGTTTAGATCGATTCGGTGTGATGCTTTTAACCAAAAGTACCTAGCAGCGGCGCCTATCCCGACGGTTGCCAGGCTGCGGACTCTGCGGTTATTAATGCTTGGATCCAAAAGCGTCGCCCCCCCCTTTCCCGGTAAAGGAATACGCGCCGATGACCGTGCAATCCCCACCCTCGCCCCTGCTCCCGGCAAGTGCCACGGCCAGCAGCCCTGGCGCAGCCTTTCGTGAACCCGCCGCCGACAGCTTTGTCCTGGGCGGTTTCACCTGGCGCCATGCAGAGCCGGACCGCGCTCGCCCGGTGGTGATCATCAATGCCGCCACTTCGGTGCGCTGCCGGCACTATTCGCGGTTCGCCGACTACCTGTTCAGCCATGGCTTCGATGTCATCACCTACGACTACCGCGGCATCGGCGAGTCGCGGCCGGCCTCGATGCGCAAGTTGAAGGCGTCCTGGTCGGACTGGGGCAGCCTGGACTTCGAAGCCATGCTGCAACGCGCGCAGCGGGAATTCCCCGGCCAGCCCATCGATGTGGTCGGGCACAGCTTCGGCGGCTGCGCGGCGGGGCTGGGGGCGTCCGGGCAGTTGATCCGCCGCGTGGTGACGGTGGGCGCGCAGTTCGCCTACTGGCGCGACTACGCCCCGGCGAGCCGCTGGCGCATGCTCGGCAAATGGCATGTGGTGATGCCGCTGCTGACGGCGCTTTACGGCTACTTCCCCGGCAAGCGCCTGGGCTGGCTGGAGGACACCCCCGCCGGCGTGGTGCGCGACTGGGCCACGCCCACCGCGCACTATCAACGGCGGCCCAGCGGACGCCACCTGGCGCGCCGGGATCCGGCGCTGCCCTTCGCCCGGGTCAAGGCGCAGCTGCTGGCCATCAGCATCAGCGACGACCCTTACGGCACCGTGCCGGCCATCGAGCGCCTGCTGGATTACTTCACCTCCAGCCAGCGCAGCCATTGGCGCATCGAGCCCGGGGACATCGGCGAGCGGGAAGTCGGGCACTTCGCGTTTTTCCGCAGCCATTACCAGGACCGCCTGTGGCCGATCGCCCTGGCCTGGCTGCAACACGCGGCGCTGCCCACGGATGCGCCGGGACGCCTGATCAGCGGTAGCCATTGAGCGTGCCAGGCGGCGCATTTACTGGCATCCTCTGCCGCCTTAAAGCCAGGCCGGACGCGGTATCGATGCCTGGCCCTCCTATTTGCGCAAAAGGTACGACGCCCATGGCATCTGCGAACAAGCAACACAAAAGAGCCCAGCGGGCGAAAACCAAGGCCAAGCAGAACCGCACCCAGCGCAACGCCGCGCCGGCGGAACTGGACCCGAACGACGACCGCATCGACTTCGAATCGGTGGACCTGACTGAGCTGTTCAAGAAAATGATCGACGCCGAGAAGACCAGCCAGCAGGCGATGTGCGCGGCGTTCCTGGAAGACCCGCTGCTGGAGATCGTCTACGAGCAGGAAGGCGAAGAAGGCGCCATGGACTTCATCCTTGCCGCCCTGATCGAGTACCGCCAGTGGTCCACCGAAACCGACGAGGCCGGCGCCCTGGCCTGGATCGAAAGCCCCGAGTTCCAGGCCGCTTACCTGGCCGCCTCCGAAGCGCTGATGCAGAAGTAAGGCTCAACACCATCTGTAGCCGCTGGCGCAGCCTGCGATCGGCCGGGCACCGGCCGCAAACCCGGCGAACCGATAACGACTGACACACCGCAGACGACCGCTTCGTCGGAGTGCCGCCCAACCCGATCGCAGCCTTCGGCAGCGGCTACAGCGCGTCATGCATGGCCCTCACTGCTGCGTCGAATATTCAATCGTCATCGCGGGNCCCGCGAAAGCGTCGGTACAGACCACAAAAAAGGCCGCTGTCATCGCTGACAGCGGCCTTTTTACTTACCGGGAAAGACTCAGGCGCGACTCAATACACCGGCCGCCTGCTTCTCCAGCTTGCGCCGACGGGCCACCAGCAGGCCCGCCGCGATCACAGTGATACTCAACAGGCCGGTGGCAATGATTTCCATGCGATGGGCATCCTGGAACAGCATGATGGTCAGCACCCCGACGATGAACACAATCACCGCGTAGGTCAGGCCCGGGAACAGCCACATCCGGTAGGCGATCTTCTCGCCGGCCGCGGTGCGTTTCTGGCGCATGCGCAGTTGCGATACCGCGATCACCAGGTACACCAGCAAGGCGATGGCGCCGGAACTGGCCAGCAGGAAATTGAACACCGCAGCTGGTGCTACATAGTTGGCGAATACCGCGAGGAAGGCGGCTGCGGTAGACAGGATCACCGCCCAGTAAGGCGTGCCGCTGCTGTTGGTGCGCTTGGAAGCGGCCGGGGCGTCGCCACGCTTGCCCAGGGAGAACAGCATGCGCGAGGCAGTGTAGAGCGCCGAGTTCAGGCAGCTGGTCACCGCCACCAGCACCACCAGGTCGACGATCAGCTTGGCGTTGGGGATGCCCATGCGATCGAGCACGGTCTGGTAGGAACCGACCTGGGCCAGGCTCGGGTCATTCCATGGCACCAGCGACACGACGATAAAGATCGACACCAGGTAGAACAGGCCGATCCGCCAGATCACCGAGTTGGTGGCCTTGCTGATCTGCTGGCCCGGGTTCTTCGATTCGGCGGCGGCGATGGTGACGATCTCGGTGCCCATGAACGAGAACATGGTGGTCAGCATGGCGGCGAGCACCGCGCCCATGCCGTTAGGCAAAAAGCCCTGGGTATCGAACAGGTGCGACACACCGCTGACATTGCTGGTCGGCAGCAGGCCGAAGATCGCCAGCAGGCCGAGCACCACGAAGCCGATGATCGCCACGACCTTGATCAGGGCGAACCAGAACTCGAACTCACCGTAGTTCTTCACGCTGAACAGGTTGGTCGCGGTCAGCAGCAAGGTGATGACCAGGGTGAACACCCAGATCGCGATGTCGGGGAACCAGGCATGCAGGATGGTCGCGGCGGCGTTGGCCTCCAGCGGAATCACCAGCACCCAGAACCACCAGTACAGCCAGCCGATGGTGAAACCGGCCCAGTGGCCGATGGCGCGGTCGGCATAAGTCGAGAAGGAACCCGTGTCCGGCGAGGCGACGGCCATTTCGGCCAGCATGCGCATCACCAGCACCACCAGGGTGCCCGCGGCCGCGTAGGCCAGCAGCACCGCAGGGCCGGCTTCGGCGATGGCGTGGCCGGAACCGACGAACAGCCCGGCGCCGATTACCCCGGCGATCGACAGCATGGTCACATGCCGCGGTTTGAGCCCCTGTTCGAGGTCATTGGAGGTCTGCGTACTGCTCATTGAAACTACCTTTGCGAAGAAAGCGAAAGCGTCCACCCGGTCTGGCTTTTCCTTTCACACAGGCAGTCGTAAAAAGAATCCAACAAGGCGTTGTTTATTTCTTACGCAAGATTTGCGCCAAAATGTTACAGGCTCCCAGCCGGCGCGGCCTGCGAAGGCGACCGACGGATGATCGCAAGTCCTTGAGATTAATGGCCTTGCGCCAGAACGTTACCGCACCACCCATTTGTAGAACGAACCAGCGCACCAGAAACACACATAAAAAGTGTGCGATGCACAAATAGAGGGCGGATACGCAACCTTTGGCCGTTTTACCCTTCCAACACCCGGCCAAAGCTGGCACCATCGCGCCTTTTTTTACGCGACACCCGCTGGGAACAGGGTTCAAACGGGCGTTCGGTTGTTGATGGGGCGACAGTCTGCTGTGCCGATGCGACAACCTGTCACACGCCGTCTGCTTACACCCTGAAGCGCTGTTGGCTGTCATTCGAACGCTATGCTAGGTTGGCGCCTCGCCAGGAAAGCCGCTACCAGCAGGAGCGCAATGAACTCATGAGGACCGCACATGGCTGAGGCCACGCCCGCGCTTGAAATCCGCAACTTGCACAAACGCTACGGCTCGCTGGAGGTACTCAAGGGTGTCTCGCTGACCGCACGCGACGGCGATGTGATCTCGATCCTGGGTTCCTCCGGTTCCGGCAAGTCCACCTTCCTGCGTTGCATCAACCTCCTGGAAAACCCGCACCAGGGCCAGATCCTGGTGGCCGGCGAAGAACTCAAGCTCAAGGCCGCCAAGAACGGCGAACTGGTTGCCGCCGACGGCAAGCAGATCAACCGCCTGCGCAGCGAAATCGGCTTCGTGTTCCAGAACTTCAACCTCTGGCCGCACATGAGCGTGCTCGACAACATCATCGAGGCCCCGCGCCGGGTGCTCGGCCAGAGCAAGGCCGAAGCCATCGAAGTGGCCGAAGCGCTGCTGGCCAAGGTCGGTATCGCCGACAAGCGCCATGCCTACCCGGCCCAGCTCTCCGGCGGCCAGCAGCAACGCGCCGCCATCGCCCGCACCCTGGCGATGCAGCCCAAAGTCATCCTGTTCGACGAGCCGACCTCGGCACTGGACCCGGAAATGGTCCAGGAAGTGCTCAACGTGATCCGCGCCCTGGCCGAAGAAGGCCGGACCATGCTGCTGGTCACCCACGAAATGAGCTTTGCCCGTCAGGTCTCCAGTGAAGTGGTGTTCCTGCACCAGGGCCTGGTGGAAGAGCAAGGATCGCCACAGCAGGTGTTCGAGAACCCGCTTTCGGCGCGCTGCAAACAATTCATGTCCAGCAACCGCTAACGGAGCAACACGCATGCAGAGCTATAAGAAATTCCTCCTGGCCGCTGCCGCCACTCTGGTGTTCTCGGCCAATGCGATGGCCGCCGACAAACTGAAGATGGGCATCGAAGCGGCCTACCCGCCGTTCAACAACAAGGATGCCAGCGGCCAGGTCGTCGGCTTCGACAAAGACATCGGCGATGCCCTGTGCGCCAAGATGAAAGTCGAGTGCGAAGTGGTCACCTCCGACTGGGACGGCATCATCCCGGCCCTGAACGCCAAGAAGTTCGACTTCCTGATATCCTCGATGTCGATCACCGACGAGCGCAAGCAGGCGGTGGACTTCACCGACCCGTACTACTCCAACAAGCTGCAGTTCATCGCCCCTAAAGACAAGGCCGACTTCAAGACCGACAAGGCTTCCCTCAAGGGCAAGATCATCGGTGCGCAGCGCGCCACCCTGGCCGGTACCTGGCTGGAAGACAACCTGGGCGACGACATCACCATCAAGCTCTACGACACCCAGGAAAACGCCTTCCTCGACCTGACTTCCGGCCGCCTGGACGCGATCCTGGCCGACAAGTACGTCAACTACGAGTGGCTGAAAAGCGAAGCGGGCAAGCCTTACGAGTTCAAGGGCGACCCGGTTGAAGAAAGCGACAAGATCGGCATCGCCGTGCGCAAGAACGATCCGATCCGCGAGAAGCTCAACGCCGCCCTGAAAGAAATCGTGGCCGACGGCACCTACAAGAAGATCAACGACAAGTACTTCCCGTTCAGCATCTACTGATACTGACTGGCCTGCCCGGCGCCCTCCCCGAGGGCGCCGGTCCTTAGCAAAGCCTGCCGCGACTTGAATAACCATCCATGAATATCGATCTCTACGGATTCGGCCCGGCGCTTGCCGCTGGCGCGCTGATGACCGTCAAGCTGGCTCTTTCGGCGCTGTGCCTGGGCCTGGTGCTCGGCCTGCTCGGCGCCTTGGCCAAGACTTCCCCCTACAAGCCGCTGCAATGGCTTGGCGGCACCTATTCGACCCTGGTGCGCGGCGTTCCCGAGCTGCTCTGGGTGCTGCTGATCTACTTCGGCACCGTCAACCTGATGCGCGCCCTGGGTGAGTTCTTCGGCAACCCGGAGCTGGAACTCAACGCCTTCGCCGCCGGGGTCATCGCCCTCGGCCTGTGCTTCGGCGCCTACGCCACCGAAGTGTTCCGTGGCGCGATCCTCGCCATCCCCAAGGGCCATCGTGAGGCCGGCGTGGCCCTGGGCCTGTCGAAATGGCGGATCTTCACCAAGCTGATCATGCCGCAGATGTGGCGCATCGCCCTGCCGGGCCTGGGCAACCTGTTCATGATCCTGATGAAGGACACCGCGCTGGTTTCGGTGATCGGCCTGGAAGAAATCATGCGTCACTCGCAGATCGCCGTGACCGTGTCCAAGCAACCCTTCACCTTCTATATGGTGGCGGCCTTCATGTACCTGGGCCTGACCGTGCTGGCCATGACCGGCATGCACTTCCTGGAAAAACGCGCCGCACGCGGCTTCGCGAGGAGCGCCCAATGAACTGGGAAGTGATCATCAAGTGGCTGCCCAAGCTGGCCCAGGGCGCCACGCTGACCCTGGAGCTGGTGGCCATCGCGGTCATCGCCGGCCTGCTGCTGGCCATTCCGCTGGGCATCGCCCGCTCGTCGCGCCTGTGGTACGTGCGCGCCCTGCCCTATGCCTACATTTTCTTCTTCCGCGGTACGCCGCTGCTGGTGCAGCTGTTCCTGGTCTACTACGGCCTGGCGCAGTTCGACGCGGTGCGCAACAGCGCGATGTGGCCGTACCTGCGCGATCCGTTCTGGTGCGCCACCGCCACCATGACCCTGCACACTGCGGCCTATATCGCCGAGATCCTGCGCGGGGCGATCCAGGCCATCCCGCCGGGCGAGATCGAAGCGGCGCGGGCGCTGGGCATGTCCAAGCCCAAGGCGCTGTTCTACATCATCCTGCCCCGGGCCGCGCGCATCGGCCTGCCGGCCTACAGCAACGAAGTGATCCTGATGCTCAAGGCCAGCGCCCTGGCCAGTACCGTGACCCTGCTGGAACTGACCGGCATGGCCCGCACCATCATCGCCCGCACCTACCTGCCGGTGGAGATCTTCTTCGCCGCCGGGGTGTTCTACCTGCTGATGTCCTACGTGCTGGTGCAAGGCTTCAAGCTGCTGGAACGCTGGCTGCGCGTCGAGCAGTGCCAAGGCCGCTGACGCAATGCTTCTGTAGGAGCGAGGCTTGCCCGCGATAAACGATAACGCGGTATATCAAACAACCCGCGACGGTCTTATCGCGGGCAAGGACTAGGCGTCCCCCCTGCTCCTACAGACCACACCCTGAGCTGCCCGCCATGCCCTCCATCCTCCAAGGCCCCGAACTCCTCACCCGCTTCCAGGCCCTGGACCGCTTCCTGCTCGACCATCAACAGCTCTGGCGTCCACGCCCCTTCACCGAGCTGCAACTACCCTGGGAAGCCCAACACCACGAACTCGCCCAATGGCTGCGCCAGCGCAGCCTGGACGACGCCGAGGCCAGCCATAACCACCCCGAGTTGCTCGACGCGCCCGCGCCCTTCCCCGATCTGGCGCGGACTGCCGCCACCCTGGGCGCCGTGGCCGAGCTGCGGACGCACCAGGTGCCAGCCGCCCGCCAGCGTCTCAACGTCGATGTGCCCGGGCGTAAATGGCAACAGATCGAAGCCTTCGCCGCCTGCCTGGAATTCACCCAGACACCCAGCCACTGGCTGGACTGGTGTTCGGGCAAGGGCCACCTCGGCCGCCGCCTGCTGCAACCCGGGCAACAGCTGACCTGCCTGGAATACGACCCGGCCCTGGTCGCCAGCGGCCGACAACTGAGCGAACACCATCGGCTGCCGGCCAGCCACCTGCAGCAGGACGTGCTCGCCGCCGACGCCGCTGCCCGCCTGAACGCCGAACACACCCCGGTGGCCCTGCACGCCTGTGGCGACCTGCATGTACGCCTGATGCAACTGGCCAGCGCGCGCGGCTGTCGCCAACTGGCCATCGCACCCTGCTGCTACAACCGCATCCACCACGCCGAATACCAGCCGCTCTCCGGCCCTGCCAAGGGCTCGGCGCTGCACCTGTCCCTCGACGACCTGGGCCTGCCCCTGAGCGAGACCGTTACCGCCGGCGCCCGGGTACGCCGCCAGCGCGACAGCTCCATGGCCCGGCGCCTGGCCTTCGACCTGCTGCAACGCCAACTGCGCGGCGTCGATGACTACCTGCCCACCCCGTCGCTGCCCGCCAGCTGGCTGGACAAACCCTTCGCCGACTACTGCCGCGACCTGGCCGCCCTCAAGCACTTATCCACAGTCGGTGCGCAGGACTGGCCGGCACTGGAAGCCGCCGGCTGGCAACGCCTGGCCCAGGTGCGCAACCTGGAGCTGCTGCGCGGCCTGTTCCGCCGCCCCCTGGAGCTGTGGCTGGTGCTCGATCGCGGGCTGTTTTTGCAGGAACAGGGTTACCGTGTGCAACTGGGCCTGTTTTGCCCGGCACCGCTCACCCCACGCAACCTGATGCTGCTGGCGGAGCGTGGATAACTTGGATCCACCACCCCATCCAGCCTGTGGATAACTCTGTTGATGAATTCATGACAAAGCCGCTGAAAGTGCCTGCTACAGGCCTGATACATAGCTGGTCATTTTTTGTTCATAAAAATAAATCAACGCAAAAACAGCCAGTTGCGGCGAATTGAGAACGGATCCACAAAATCGGCCGGAATCGCCGCGCAACGGCAATCGATTGTGCATAAGCGTTAACACCAAAGGACATAACCGCCGAAAACCGGCACCTGGTAGACAGCAAATTGCGCCGGTTGGCGGCGCTTGTTATACAGACGCAGGCGCTCGCGGACGCGTCCGAGCCAGAACCTTTGTGACTGACGGGAAAAGACAGTGACGTTCATTTCTTATGCACAGAATTTCGAAGACATCCGCCTGTGGCGCGCGCTCAAACATGTCGAAAAAGGCTTCTACATCGACGTCGGCGCCAACCATCCCACCACGGACTCCGTAACCCGCGCCTTCTACGATCGCGGCTGGAGCGGGATCAACGTCGAACCGGTACCGAGCTATTACAACGCCCTGTGCCAGGAGCGCCCCCGGGACACCAACCTGCAATGCGCGGCCGGCGACAACGCCGAGGCCCTGACCTTCTACAGCATCGCCGATACCGGCCTGTCCACCCTCGACCCCACCATCGCCCAGCAGCACAAGGACGCCGGCATGCCGGTGCAGACCCAGATCGTCAGCTCGCGCACCCTGAGCGATATCTGCGAAGCCCACGTCGACGGCCCCATCCACTTCCTCAAGATCGACGTCGAAGGCCACGAAGAAACCGTGCTGCGCAGCATGGACTTCAGCCGCTGGCGGCCGTGGATCCTGCTGATCGAAACCCCGTGGAACCGCGACCAGACCTGGGAAAGCCTGGTTACCGGCGCCGGCTATCACCCAGTAGTGTTCGATGGCATCAACACCTTCTACCTGGCCGAAGAACACCTGAACCTCAAGGGCGCCTTCGACCTCCCGCCGTGCAACCTCGACGAATTCCAGTTCCGCCCCGGCCACAGCTTCGTCGCCCCCGACACCGACCTGGAACAGGCCCTGATCGCCGAACGCCAACGCGCCGACCGCGCCGAAGCCGAACTCCACGCCCTGCGCAACAGCCGCTCATGGCGCACCATCGAAAAACTCAAGAAAGTGCTGGTCCGCGGCTAGTGCCCGGCACTAGGCAAAAATAGTCAGATTTCAGGGGTTTACAGAACCCCGCCAATCGCTATAATCGTCGCCCTGACACGCCGGTATAGCTCAGTTGGTAGAGCAACTGACTTGTAATCAGTAGGTCCCGGGTTCGACTCCTGGTGCCGGCACCATACAAGGTTCCAGAGAAGGCTTTCAAAATCTCTGGAACTCCCGAAAAACCCGCCTTCTGGCGGGTTTTTTCGTTTTGGGGCTCTGTCGGGTTATGGCAAAACCTGGTGGATTGCGGCCGTTTTAGGGCTAAGGCAATTCGATACAAGGGGAGTCCCCTTATGTCGCACACCACGGCTCCACTCTCCGATTCGGCTTGCCGCTCAGCCAAGCCCACCAACTGCGCCTACAAGCTTTCGACGGCGACGACCTCTACCTTGGCAAAAGTTTTGCGCTAGTGTTTCCCTGCGGGCTAAGACGGTTTTCACGTGCATTGCCTTTAAAAACAGGTGCAAACGCTTATGACGAATGCTACGCCGTCCATCAAACTCAGCACTCTTCGGCACATAGCCCCCTATCTGAGCATGCGAGGGGTGTCGCCGCTGGAGTTCTTTCGGCGTTATGGTATTTCCCCTCATGTTTTTCAAAACCCTGACGCCTGGGTACCGCGAGCGGCCTGCTTTCATATAGCCAACGAAATGGCAGCTATCGCACAGGACCCCTTCGGTGGTGCATGTGTGGGACACCTGATCGAAGTACGCTCTCTCGGTGCCTGGGGCGAGTTGATATTGGACTCAACCAACCTCGCCCAGGCTTGTGCAGTGGCGTCGATCTATACGGACTTACTGCATCAAGGAGGAGAAGTAGAAATCGTCACCGAAGGCCGTACGACGAAACTGATCCACCAATTTACCGGACAGCACGGGGCTGATCCGAAGCAAGTCATTCTCGGCACTCTTGCGCTGCTTAGAAAAGTACCGCTCATGTCCGGTGAGCCTGGCGCCATACGCGTGCATCTGCAAAACCCAAGGGAAAGAGGAGACGAGGCGCTTGAAGAATACCTGGGGCCGAATCTCGAAATGAATGCGCAGTACAACATGATCGAATTCGACCGTGAGCTGCTAGGCACGCCCCTGCAACCTGTTCGGGATGACGCCTGGAAAGTCACCGAAGCCTTGAGGTCGACAGCGGAAGCGGCAGGCGTGCTTATCGAGCAGATATCGGACCAGGATCAATCCAAACTTACCGCTATTTCCAGAAACATCGGACTGTCTTCTCGAACACTGCAGCGTCGTCTCAAATATTGCGGCATCGACTTCGAAGATTTACGCGACGAGACGCGTCGCAGCGAAGCCCTTCAGCTCATTGCCAGCGGTAAATACACCGCGACCGAAATTGCCTACATGGTGGGTTACAGCGATCAAGCGCACTTTACTCGAGCCTTCAAACGCTGGACTGGGAGTTTACCGTCGCGCTACCGCTCGGCCTTGAAACATGATTATTAAAATTCAAGACAGCGTCTTCGCCTAACCACCTCCCCCCTCCCGCCAGACCATCTGGCCCACTTCGGGCTATGCCTTCCAATAGAGACCCGCGAAGCCTGCAACTACCGGGATATGGCTTGTCGTCCTGATCTCGGCAGCCATTTCTGTGCGAACTCCGCCAACGGCGCTGCGTAATGGCTTCGCCTTTTGGCACCAAATGGCAAGTTTCCATGAAGACGTTCTTATACAGTCTGAAAAGGTAATGCCAACACCAGCGAGCGGTGCAGCAAGCAATCCAGGCACAAGAAAAGTCTGAAGCTGGTGAATGGAATCACTTCTTATAAGATCAAGAGGTTTAAATGTCCTATTCATCCACGGTCTGCATCGTCGCATTGACGCTGGCAACTCTTGCGAGCGCAAACGCTCAGTCATCCTCCGATGCGGCGACGCAGGTGGGTGTCGATAATTTTGTCCGTGCCGAGTCCGACCTCTACATGGGCAAAATGGTGACCAGTGGAGGTTTTGGTCGGTTTGTTCATAGCCGCGAACCGGTTCCCATCGACGATCAGAATGTCATCCGAATGAATCGGGACACGCTTTACTCGTCAGCTGTGTTCGATCTCGATGCCGGTCCAGTCACCATCACATTGCCTGAGGCTGGTGAGAGGTTCCTGTCGATGCAAGTGGTCAACGAAGATCACTACGTAACCGCCGTCGTTTACGGTGCCGGCCGCCATACGCTGACGAAAGAGGATATCGGTACACGCTATATTTTTGTCGCTGTCCGCATGTTCTTCGATCCCACAGATCGGGAAGACCTTGAGCAGGTGCATGTGCTGCAGGACGCAATCAAGGTCAGCCAGGCCAAGCCAGGGGAGTTCGCAGTACCGAAGTGGGATCAGGCGAGCCAGAAAAAGATGCGTGATGCCCTGGCTGTTCTTGGATCGACGATTCCCAACTACAACCAGTCCTTTGGCCCTAAAGGCAAGGTCGATCCGATCCACCACCTGATCGGAACTGCGACGGGGTGGGGCGGAAATCCGAGCAAGGACGCAATCTACCTCGGCGGTGTGATGCCGCAGAACGATGGGAAAACCGTTTACCGTCTCAAAGTTGGACATGTCCCGGTCAACAGTTTCTGGTCTGTGAGTGTTTACAACGCAGACGGATACTTTCAGAAAAACCCATATGACGCCTATTCGTTGAATAACCTCACTGCCAAAAAAAGTGATGATGGCTCGATTGTCATTCAATTCGGTGGTTGCGACGGAAAGATCGCCAATTGCCTGCCTATTACGCCCGACTGGAACTATACGGTCAGGCTTTATCAGCCGAGTAACGAAATACTGAATGGCCAATGGAGTTTTCCACAGCCGCAGCCCGTCGCTCTATAAGTTCAATCATTCGAATAGTCGCTGGTTCGTCAGATTAATTGGCTGGCACCTCAGTAGCGTTAAACGCAAAGGTCACCAAGTTTGATATGGCTTATTAAGTCAGGGATGGCTCTGAACTACAGAGTTCACGCCAAAGGAAATAAACAATGACAACCGAAGATAATCCAAATTCTTTCAGATATCCGGTGATGTTCATCATAGGTGCAGCCCTCGCATTGACGCTGGCGTTGCCTGCACACGCAGCCATTGACGATTCAAACGGCACTCCATCCGTGACGGTAGGTGGCGGAGTTGCCGTTGGCCCGTTGTATGAAGGCTCTTCACATTACGCCGCGTTCCCGTCGCTGAAACTGAAAGCGGTCTTGCCTACCGAAGACTGGGGCACCTTTACCGCGGCCTTCCCGGATGGACTGCGTTGGGACTTGCCGGGGCTGGCGCCTTTCGGGGTGGCTCTGCTGATCGGTTATGACCAGGGGCGCAAGGAAAGAATTCATACCCTGGACGGTCGTGATGACTACTTGAAGGGAATGGGCAACCTGGACAGCACTGCCCTGGTCGGGGCGGAAGTGTACTGGATCCTGCCGGCCGGCCGCCTGTTCGTTCGCGGTCTGCAATCGAGCCAGAACCGCAACTACGGTGGCGAAAGCCTGGGGCATACGGCGTACCTGGAAGCCGGGGTCGCCACTGCATACCCACTGTCTTCGACATTGACCCTGGACTCGACGCTGTACGGCACCTGGAGCAATGAGAACGACATGATGGCCCGCTTCGGTGTCACGGCCCAGCAAGCCGCACGCACCCGGTTCGATGAATACCACCCGGGTGGCGGGATGCGGGACGTGACCTTGAAGCTGGGCCTCACCTGGCAATGGCAGCCACAGCTGGCACTGGAAGGCGGCATCAAGACCTACGCCCTGGTCTCCGACGCCCGCAACAGCCCGCTGACAGGTGAGAAGGTCGGTGCAGGTGCCTATCTGAACGCCTTGTACCGATTTTGATAAACCGCTGGTACCGACACCGTCCGACACATGGATAGACAAGGAAGCAATCGATGAAAAAAGTACAGGAACAGTTGGGGCTGACGCTATCGCTGGCCGGCTTGCTTTGGTCAGGGCTGGTGCTTGCCGACGATGCTGCCACGAAAGTAACGGACCCTGACTTCGAACTGGCTAAAGGCTATCTTGACCCGGCTGATTTGCCAGTACGCCTGGCTTTGCTTGGCGCCCCACCAAAGCCTGACTCTGCGGCGCTTGCACGGGATGAGGAAGCACGCCGTGCGGCGCTGGCGCTACGTGGTACGGCCCGGGAGAAACTCGCAGCAGCGGACGCGGAATTGTCATTCCCGGGCCCGGCGAAAACATTCTCCTGCGCGCTGGGTACGCAGATCACCGAGAAAAGCACACCGCATCTTTATACCTTGATGCAGCGCACCCTAACGGATGCGGGCGGTTCCACCTACGCCGGGAAAAATGCCTACAACCGTACCCGCCCATTCGTGGCGCATAACGAAGGCACGTGCCGCAAGGACATGGAGCCACTGCTGCGCACAGATGGCTCCTGGCCGTCCGGCCACTCCGCTGCGGGCTGGGCGTGGGGCCTGGTCCTGGCCGAGATCAATCCTGCACGCGCCACCGAACTGATGACCCGTGGCCTGTCATACGGCCAGAGCCGGGTGATCTGCGACGCACACTGGCAGAGCGACGTGGATGCTGGCCGCATCATGGGGGCCGCCACTGTGGCGAGCCTGCATGGCAATCCGGCGTTCCTGGCGGACCTCGCGGCGGCGAAGGAAGAGGTCAAGGCTGCTCAAAAGACAGGCCTGAAACCTACAGAGGATTGTGCGGCCGAGAGCGTGGCGCTCTCGCTGACCCAGCACTGACCGGAGAAGCACCATGATGCACAGTGACAACCCGCGCTCGCCGTTGTGGCGTCAGCACGCCCGCCTGGCTCTGCTGTTCAGCGCCTTTACGACCGCCGGATCCAGTCTGCCGATGGTGGCCATGGCGGCAGACGGTGATGGCTGGCAGTTCAACGGCGGGCCTTACCTGTGGGGCGCCGGGATCCGTGGGCACGTGGGCCACCGTAGCACCGGGACCCAGTTTATAAAGTCCGACTTCTCGGACATCGCGCGCACTGTCGATATGTCGGTGATGCTGATGGGCGAGGCGCGACGCGGGCCGTACAGCGTGCTCGCCGACCTGATGTACATCGACACCGACACCCGTAATCGTCTGCCAGAGGGCGCCCCGGCGTCCAAGCTTGAGGTGGAAAGCAAGACAGCTTCCGGATTCCTGGGGGGCGGCTACACCGTGCTGGGGGATGACGATCATCGGTTGGACGTCGCGGGCGGCGTGCGCGTCTGGTACAGCAGCACCACCATCACCCTGCATGGTGGACCTGCTGGCGGCCTGTCCGGGTCCGACAAGGCTACCTGGGCGGACGCCATGGCGGGGCTGCGTGGGCACTATGCCGTGAATGACCGATTCTGGTTGTCATCCTGGGGCATGGTGGGCGCCGGGCAGTCCCGGGAAGACTGGGATCTGGCCGCACTGGCGGGCTGGGAGTTCTTGCCCGGCTTTTCTGCGGTGGCCGGTTACCGGGCCATGGGGGTGAATTATCGCCATGACGGTTTTGTCTACGACATTGTCCAGAAGGGGCCACTGTTGGGTATCAGTGGGCGATTCTGAGGCTTTCATAGAACCTTGTCCGACATCCCCCTCGCTTTCAAATCCCCTTCAGTACTACGCCGCGCTTCAAGCCCCATCAAGGGTGCTATCAATTATTTAATCCAAATATATTTCTTATACTTTTCAATCAATTAAAAACGTATTCCTGCCGCAAAAAATAAAAACATTCATGACCTGCTCCTAAAAGAACAGTCATCCTCATCAGTTATCGTTGTTTTACAACGATCAATTTTCTCGAACATCCCGTTCGATATTTTCTCATATTCACAGAAGCCAATTAGATCGATCATGCGCCACGACTCACGCAGATGCAGGGTGAAACGGTGGGATGGATAACTAATCTGATCGCCTATTTAACAGGCAGTCAGTCAGCTCAAAACACACCTCAAGAGGAAGTACGCATGGCTAAGGTATTGGTTCTTTATCATTCGATGTACGGTCATATCGAAACAATGGCCCAGAGCGTGTCGGAAGGTGCCCGGAGCGTTCCCGGGGTCGAGGTCACCCTCAAACGTGTACCAGAGACCATGGACCCGGAAGCCTTCAAGGCTGCCCATGGGAAAGTGGATCAGAGCGCTCCGGTTGCCACACCAGGCGAGCTGGGCGACTACGACGCAATCATCCTGGGTACTCCGACCCGCTTCGGCAATATGTCGGGCCAGATGCGCAACTTCCTCGACCAGACTGGCGGGTTGTGGGCCAAGGGCGGCCTGGTTGGCAAGCTCGCCAGCGTATTCACCTCGACGGGTACGGGTGGTGGCCAGGAGATGACCATTACCTCCACTTGGACCACCCTGGCTCACCACGGCATGATCATTGTGCCCATCGGCTATAGCTCGCCAGCCTTGTTCGATACTTCCAGTGTCGGCGGTGGCACGCCTTATGGCGCATCCACCATTGCCGGTGGTGACGGCTCTCGTCAGCCTGATGCTCGTGAATTGGACATCGCTCGTCACCAGGGCCAGTACGTGGCACAACTGGCGGTCAAACTGAGCAAGTAACAAATCGCCAGGTGTACGCAGAGGCAGACACTGCATAAGCAGTGTCTGGATTCGACTCCCGGTGCGGCACCCTACAAAACAAAGCCCTCGCAACGATGCGAGGGCTTTGTTGTTTCTACCAGACGTACATTGTTCTAGCGGCTCTTGAGTTATCCACACCTGCCGCTCATACAAAACATAATCGTGGCTCCGTCGCACATCGGTCCGGCTATCCGGGAGCGGGCAACTGATCTTGCAATACGAGTAAGCCGGCATCCATTTTGATCCACGTGCCCAAATGAGGCATCGCGCTCTACCGCCAAAGCTCAATTCAAAAGAGTTACAGGGGCCGCCAGTTTTAGCTACTCCCAAACTTGCTGATCATTGCTTTGGTGGCGGGCAGTCAGCCTGTAGGAAAACCATCGAATAAGTGAAATGCCTATCGAAAGACAGGGGCGGAGTACCGGGGGCGGTCCACTCCGCATAGTTGCCTGTCATGGCGGTAGGGCTGTCCAGCTTACCCATCGCCATGCTCGCAATAGTACCGATCTGGGAGATGGGAATACTTCCATACCAATGGACATCTTTTTCGTTCTTGAACCAGTTGCCGTTCCAATTGGGTTCGCTTGTGGAATACCAGGTGTTATCGGCTTTTAAGCAAACCGTCTGAACAGTCGCCGCCGCTCCGCCTGGAATGGTGAGCGTCGACATCCGCCATAAGCCAACAGGCGAACTATCAGCATGCGCTGCGCCAACAGCCCCAGCAGCAAGGCCAAGCGAAAGCACAAGACGGATAAAGCTTCCCTTCATAAATTCTCTCCATGGAAAAATGTTGCATTGAGTTGAACTGGATAGAATCCCAGCCAAAATAACTGTACATACATACAGTACTTCGACGCAACCCCATGCCGATGAAATTTCTCCGGAAGGCCAATCATTTGTCCCCTGCATGCACAAAAGCTCGGCAGGCTTTAAGCGCAAGGGCTGCCAGGTCTCCTACGGGCAACAAACCGCTAATACCCACTTCACCAGGCCAAATCGAACAGAAGGACTCCCCCCCTCGGATTGCCCTATGTGCCCGTAGCCCCCGGCTGGCAAGGCGTTGCCAAGGTGGGTGCTATACTTTTTTAGCTAGCAACAAGCGTGCAGTGTTATCCAGAGCGACAGGAAAACGGTCTGGAGTTTCAGATAACGACTGCAGAAAAAGGGGGGCCTCTGCGACGATGAAGTAGGAGGTGACTCATGAACCGACACTTTTACATCAGCGATAATCTCGACGATCTGGAAACCGTTGAAAGCGAACTGGAAGCCAGCGGCATCAGTACCGAGCAGATTCATGTGCTCAGCGACCGGGATGCGGACGTGGAACAGCATCACCTGCATGATGTGAACTCACTCATGAAGCAGGATGTCGTTCACTCTGGCGAGATTGGCGCGGTCATTGGCATACCGCTCGCGGCATTGGTACTGCTCGGTGCCTATCTGGCAGGTTGGACCGAGTCCGCGGCAGGCTGGGTGCCGTTCATCTTTCTGGCGATCGTGATCCTGGGCTTCTGTATCTGGGAAGGCGGCTTCTTCGGTATCCAGGTACCCAATGCCCACTTCAGCAATTTGAAAAAGACGCTAAGAGACGGCGAGCACATCTTCTTCGTGGATGTAGAACCCGCTCAGGAAACAGTCCTGGATCGGGTCATCAGCCATCACCCACAGCTACAGCTCGCCGGAACCGGCGCAGCAGCTCCTCACTGGGTAGTGGCCTGGCTGCAGAAATGGCATCAGTTCAAGCGCACGATATAGCGGCGCTTGAATGCCGGAGGCGGAAGCCGGTCATTGCCCGAGGAAAATCCCCCGGGTGGAAAACACGTAGTCCGCCTCGGCTGCCATCAGGCCAACCAGCACCAGCAAGCACAATGGCGGGACGAGTATGGCGTAGACCATCGCCAGGCGTTCCCAGGCCATGTGCATGAAGATGGAAACGATCAGGCCAGCCTTCAACAACATGAGCACCAGGATCATCGACCACCTGAAGTAGCCCTGGAAGTGAAAGTAGTCAACCAAGTAGGACAGGGTACTGAGTACGAACAACAGTCCCCAGATCTTCAGGTACAAGCTCACTGGATGCTGTTGACCTTGTGCATGTGCCATCGCCGGTACTCCTCTGCGGGCTCACCATAAGTAGAAGAAAGCGAAGATAAATACCCACACCAGGTCCACGAAGTGCCAGTACAAGCCGGCTATCTCGACGATCTGATAGTTGCCGGAGCGCTCGTAGTCACCGCGCAATACCTTGAAGGCGACGATGCACAGGTAAATGACGCCGACCGATACATGCAGCCCGTGGAAACCGGTAATCATGAAAAAGCTGGCACCGAATTGCGCGGCGCCCATGGGGTTCGACCAGGGGCGTACGCCTTCGGCGATGAGCTTGCTCCACTCGAACGCCTGCATGCTGACAAAGGTCGCCCCGAAGGCTGCGGTAGCCAGCATCAGGGCCGCGCATTTGCCGCGCACGCGGCGATAGGCGAAGTTCACGGCCATGGCCATGGTGCCGCTGCTGCTGATCAGCACGAAGGTCATGATGGCGATCAGGATCAAGGGGATTTCAACGCCACCGATGGTCAGGGCGAACACTTCGCTGGGGTTCGGCCAGGGAGCGGTGGCACTCATGCGCACCGACATGTAGCCGGTCAGGAAGCAGGTGAAGATGAAGGTGTCGCTGAGCAGGAAGATCCACATCATCGCCTTGCCCCAGGGCACCCGCTTGAACGCATCCTGATCCGAGGCCCAGTCGGTGGCGATGCTCTTCCATCCCGCTACCAGCGTATCGGCTGGGGGCGGGACGGGATCTTCCGGAGGGGTTGCTGAGGGCAATGCCATGGCTTCACCTCAGGCCGCAGAATGCGGCGATGGCTTGATAGGTTTCCGGCGTGCTGGTCAGCAGGGCGAAGAGGACGATCCAGAGCCCCAGCAGGTAGTGCCAGTAGATGGCGCAGAGCTCCACGCTGGGCGCCAGTTGCGACAGCGGAACCCGTCGCAGGAACCTGGCACCGACGCTGCCCCAGGCCGCCAGGCCTCCCAGCAGGTGCAGCCCGTGCACGCCGGTCAGCAGATAGAAAAAGCTGTTGGCTGGATTAGCGGAGACGAAATAGCCCCAGTCGACGAACTGCTTCCAGACCCAGAGTTGCCCCCCCAGGAAGGCAATCGCAAAGACCCCGCCCAGGGTGAAGCCGAGGGTGGCCCCGTTCAACGCGCCCCGCCGAGCGGCCATCCGTGCCCACTGCAGGCTGATACTGCCTAGCACCAGCAGGAGCGTGTTCAACCAGAGTTGCCGTGCGCTGGCCAACGGCGCCAAAGGCTCGGTCAGAGGCTGCCAGTCGGCCATTTGCGAACGCGCGATAAAGGCCAGCAGGAACAGCAGGAACAGCGAGGTCACCACCCCCAGAAACACGCGCAGGCCCACTTTCGCGGCTTTCGCCCTATCGAAGCCTTCCGCTGGGGGCTGGCTCCAACTGCCTCCGGCGCCGGCGCTTTCGGTGTTTTTCAGTAGCGGCCCGTTCATGGTCTTTCGCCCGCGATCCTGGCTTCTGCGTCGCGCTGCCTCATCTGCTCCAACTCCTCGGCGGAGACTGTCTGTGGCACGAAGTCCTGCTCTATCCCGGGCACGCTGTAGTCATAGGCCCAACGGTGCACCACCGGCAGCTCCGCGCCCCAGTTGCCATGGACTGGCGGAGTGTCCGGCGTCTGCCATTCCAGGCTGGCCGCGCCCCATGGGTTCGGGCCTGCCGGCTTGCCTTTGAAGGCGCTCCAGACCAGGTTGAAGAGGAACAGCAGCTGGAATACGCCGACCGTCAGCGCGACAACGGTGATGAACGCATTCAGTTGCTGCGCCGATTGCGGGATGAAGTCGTAGTTCTGCCAGGCGTAATAGCGCCGAGGCATGCCCAGCAGCCCCAGGTAGTGCATGGGGAAGTAGATGCAGTAGGTACCCAGGAAGGTTATCCAGAAATGCAGCTTGCCCAGGGTGTCGTTCAGCAGGCGCCCGGTGATCTTCGGAAACCAGTGATAGATGGCGCCAAATACCACCAGGATCGGCGCGACCCCCATAACCATATGGAAGTGGGCCACCACAAAGTAGGTGTCCGACAGCGGGATATCCACAATCACGTTGCCGAGAAACAAGCCGGTGAGACCGCCGACCAGGAAGGTGACGATAAAGGCCAGGGCGAACAGCATCGGCACCGTCAGGTGAATGTCGCCATGCCACAGGGTCAGCACCCAGTTGTAGACTTTCAGCGCGGTCGGCACGGCGATGATCAAGGTGGTGGCGGCGAAAAAAAAGCCGAAGTACGGGTTCATCCCGCTGACGTACATGTGGTGCGCCCAGACCACGAAGCTCAACACGCCGATGGCGACGATGGCCCACACCATCATGCGATAACCGAAGATGTTCTTACGCGCATGGGTGCTGATCAGGTCGGAGACCAGGCCGAACGCCGGGAGGGCGACGATGTAGACCTCCGGATGGCCGAAGAACCAGAACAGATGCTGGAACAGTATCGGGCTGCCGCCCTGATGCGCGAGCTGCTGCCCCATGGAGACCACCGCCGGCATGAAGAAGCTCGTGCCCAGCAGCTTGTCGAACAGCATCATCACGGCGCTGACGAACAAGGCCGGAAAGGCCAGCAGGGCCAGGATCGAGGCCATGAAGATGCCCCAGACGGACAGCGGCATGCGAAACAGGGTCATGCCGCGAGTGCGTGCCTGCAGCACCGTGGTCACGTAGTTCAGCCCGCCCATGGTGGCGGCGACGATGAAGATCGCCAGCGACACCAGCATCAACACGATGCCCCATTCGGTACCCGGGGTGCCCCGTGTGATCGATTGCGGCGGATAGAGTGTCCAGCCCGCCCCGGTGGGCCCGCCCGGGACGAAGAAGCTGGAAAGCAGCACCAGGACCGAGAGCAGGTAGAACCAGAAGCTCAGCATGTTGACGTAGGGGAAGACCATGTCCCGGGCGCCAACCATCAGCGGAATCAGATAGTTGCCGAAACCGCCCAGGAACAGGGCCGTCAGCAGGTAGATGACCATGATCATGCCGTGCATGGTCATAGCCTGGTAATAGGTGCTGGCGTCCATGAACTCGAGGCTGCCGGGAAAGCCGATCTGCATGCGCATCAAGCCGGACAGCACCAGGGCGACGAGCCCCACGGATATGGCCGTCAGGGAATATTGGATGGCGATGACCTTGTGGTCCTGGCTCCAGATATAGCGCGTGAAGAAGCTCTTCGGTTCGTGAAGAACTTCTGTTTCTGCGTGCTCGACATAAGCCATCAGGTCATCCTCCGGTAAGTTTCGGAGCATTTCCGGCTATCTACGGCGACTTGCCCGATTCCACCTTGCCGGCATCAGCGTCGACAGCAGCTTTCGACTTGATGAAGGCGATCAGAGCGTCCAGTTCCTTGTCATTGGGGGTAAAGGTCGGCATCACTGCGGCATAACCCTTGACGATCGCAGCGCCAGGCTGGCGCACGGAATCCTTCAGGTAGCCCTCATCGACCTTGATCTGAGAACCATCGGCCAGGGTTTCCGTCTTGCCGTACAAACCCTGCCAGCTCGGGCCGATACCCTGGCTGCCATCGACACTGTGGCAGGCCAGGCAACCCAGCGATTCGGCCAGCCGCTGTCCCTGCGCCGCCAACTCATCCTGTGCGCTAGCAGGGCCTTGCTCGTTCTGCCCCGCGGCACTCAGCGACTTGATGAAGGCCACCACGGCGGCCAGGTCATCCTGGGTGAAAGTATAGGCCACCATGACCGGCGGAAAGCCCTGGGCCAGCCTGGCCTGCGGCTCGAGAATCGATTCCTTGAGGTAAGCCTCGTCGACCTGGACGCTGCTGCCATCGGCCAGTTGTTCCGCGCGGCCGTACAGGTCCTTCCAGCCCGGGCCCAGGCTGGCGCTGCCGTCCTGGCTATGGCAGGCGCGGCAGCCATGGTTTTCCACCAACTGGCGGCCTTTTTCCAGCAGGCTGTCCCGGCTCGGCGTGGCGACGCTGGTCAGCGTCTGGGCAAAGGTCGGCTGGCTGGCGAACCATTGGTCGAAAGCGCCCTGCTCCTCGACGATCAGATGGCCGCGCATGTTGTAGTGGCCCAGGCCACAGTACTCCGCGCAAAGCACTTCAAACTTGCCGAGCCGGGTCGGGGTGAACCAGAAGTGGGACACCATGCCCGGCACCATATCCATCTTCGCGCGCATCTGCGGAACATAAAAATCGTGCAAGACATCCTTTGCCCGCAGCAGGACTTTTACCGGCCGATCGATGGGCAGGCGCACTTCATTGTTCATGACCAGCACATCGTCCTGCCCCGCAGGGTCGTTGCGATCAAGACCGAAGGGGTTGCCGGGATCGATCCATTTGACATCCGCCTTGCCGAGCTTTCCGTCCTGTCCGGGAAAGCGAAAGGCCCACTGCCACTGCTGGGCAACCACTTCGAGCTGCGTGGCCTCTTGCGGCACCTGGACGAAATCGTTGTAGACCACCAGCCCGGGCGCCAACATGCCGACGATGCCCAGCGAGGTGAGGATGACCAGCCATCCTTCCAGTTTCTTGCTTTCCGGCTGGTAGTGCGCCCGGGAACCTTCCCGGTGACGGAAGCGAATCACGGCGATGGCCATGAATACCGTGATAGCGATGAAAAAGATTCCGGTGATGACCAGGGTGATCAGCAGCGTGGTGTCTATCGACCCCCAGTTGGAAGCCGCCGGCGTCATCTGCCAGGGAGCAAGCAGGTGAAACAGCACTGAAGCGACAACGACTAGAACCAAGATGATTGCTATCGCCATTTTCTCGTCATCCCGTGCCGGTTGTTCTGTGGCCATGCAAACGCAACGTCGCCCAACCGCAGCGTCACACCGATGCTTAACCCTCCTCCCAAGCCTGCTGGAACATTGCCTCTATCCCCGGGGCAAATCTTTTGAAAAGTATAGTGCGCCCCAACGGACGTGCGGCGCCGGGTCCCTACGCGACACAGGGCCAGGGAGCTGTGGTACCACCCCGTCCCTTTCCCCTGATGACCATCCCCAACACCCGCCAACCATGCTCAAATAGCCCCCCGCTTTTGCCACAAGCCACACCCGATCCGGAGCCGAACATGAAAAGAACCGCCGCCCTGACCTTGGCCCTGATGCTCAGCCTGCTATCGCTCCACGCCCAGGCAGAAGCGGTGGGCGATGCCGAGGCCGGTGGCAAGCTGTTCAAGCGCATCTGCGGTGGCTGCCACAATATCGGGCCTTCGGTGCGCAGTTCCTTTGGGCCGCAACTGAATGGCATTTTCGGGCGCACGGCGGGGAGCGTGGCGGACTATCACTACTCCGACGCGATGAAGTCATCCGGCATCATCTGGACCCGCGACAAACTGGTGGCCTACCTCGAAGATCCAAAAGCAGTGGTGCCCGGTACGCGGATGATCTTCTGGGGGCTGAGCGATCAGGAGAAGATCGATAATCTGCTGGCTTATCTGCAGAGCTTTCAGGCGCAACAGCCCTGAGTGACCTGACAAATCAAAGCGGACAACAAGCGTCCTAAACCTGCGAATTGTCACTTTGCTTTGCCCGCTGTTGTCGCACCCAAATCCTTCACGCTAACCTCCCTCTCGTCGTTGCCCATTCAGCGACCGGGTGTGAGAACTCGAACCAGTCAAGGCGCACGAGCGCCACAAAAAAGTGGCGGCTTCCCATCTCAAGGAGCCAGACCATGTACGCAAGCAATCCACAGGACCTAAAAACCCCCGGCCTCACCCCCTGCCCCCACCACTCAGGCGAACCCCTGTTTCACTTCAGCAGCGGCATTCCGATCCGCGAGGCCCTGTCCCATGCCTCGGACCTGCTGCATATCGCCAAGCGGTTGGCCGAAGACGCGGCCATGGAGCGCAGCACCGACCGCCATGCCTGGGCATCGCATTACTTGCAGGCGATGAGCAAGGCGCTGATCGATGATGTGGTGAGGGTGTTGGAGTAACCGGGCGATAGGGCGGCGGATTTACCACAGCCCCTAAAAGCACGGCTGCTTCGCAGCCGATCGCAGCCTGCGGCAGCGGCTACAGGGATTTTTGTTGCTCTTGGGGTTTGAGTTCGCTGCGCCCACAAAAAAGCCCCGAGCCAGTCGGGGCTTTTTCTATTGCCGGCCTTGCATCAGGCCGCGATCAGACGTGCATCAGAACACGTTGATCGGGTAGTCGACGAACACACGCAGTTCGTTACCGCTGTCGTTGTAGCCGCTGGATTTCTGCGACACGCGCAGGATCGAGCTACGCACCTTGACGCTCAGGTCCTTGGCCGGGCCGCTCTGGACCACGTACTTGAACTGGTTGAAGATTTCGCGCTCGGTGCCGCCAGTGGTGGTGTGGCCCTCGCTGTTGGTGGAGGTGATGTTGTCACCACGCACGTAAGCCAGGTTGTAGGTCAGGCCCGGTACGCCGAAGGCGCCGAAGTCCAGACCGTAGCCCAGCTGCCAGCTGCGTTCGTCTTCAGCGTTGAAGTCGGACCAGTAGGAGTTGGCCAGGTAGATGGTATTGCCACCGTCACCCACGCGGCGCTGCTCTTTCTGGTAGCCGCCGTAGGCGTAGCCCAGGTTGCTGTCGCCGGTGCTGCGCTGGTGCGCCAGGGTGAAGGAGTGCGGGCCGGTGGCGTAGGTGGCCGCCAGGCTCCAGATTTTGTTGTCCTGGCCGCCTGCTTCTTTGAACTCGGCGTAGGATTTGTCCAGCTTGGTGCGGTAGCCGTTGAAGTCGAAGGTCAGGGACTGATCGGTGGCCAGCGGGAACACGTAGTTCAGGTTCACGTACTGCTTCTTCAGCACGTCTTCGACGTCGGAAGCGTACAGCGAGCCCTTGAACTGTTCGGTGAACTGGTAGCTGCCGCCCAATACGTTGATCGACTTCAGGCCACCGCTGTCACGGCCTTCGGCGCTTTTACGCGACTCGGCGGTGAAACGACCGGCGTTCAGCTCCAGGCCCTTGATCTCTTTGGAGGTGATCAGGGTACCGGTGTAGCTTTCCGGCAGCAGACGGCCATTGTCGTAGCTCAGCACCGGCAGGGCCGGCATCTGGTCACCGTAGGTCAGCACGGTGTTGGACAGGCGGAATTTGACCGCGGCGCCGGCCTTGGCCAGGTCGCCTGCCGGGCTCTTGTTGCCGCCTTCGCTTGGCTTGAAGAAGTCGATGCCCTGGCCGCCGCTGTGGCTGCCTTTGTCCAGGCGCAGGCCGTACAGGCCGAAGGCGTCGACGCCCACGCCCACGGTGCCTTGGGTGAAGCCCGACGAGAAGGTACCGATGGCCGCTTGACCCCACTCGCGCTGGTCATCGTTACCGTCTTTCTTGTCGCGATTGATGTAAGCGTTGCGCAGCAGAATTTTCAGGCTGCTGTCTTCGACAAAGCCCTTGGACTCAGCCTGGTCGTTAGCCATAACTTGAGTACTGCTCAGAATCCCCAGTGCGATCAGACCGATCCGCTTGTTCAACATTTTATTTTCCTTATTACGGGTTGATGACGCGCTGTGGTGCTCCTTGGAAACGGCGCTTAAGCGCTCTTTTTTCAGGCCAGAACAAAAAGACCCGCCCACGAAGAATCGCGGCGGGCCTTTTATTTTTTTAATGTTATGGCCGTTGGCCACAGGCGTTGGCGCGAATCCTATCTGCGCCCCGAACAATGTGTCAATTTCAAGAATCGTCTGAAAATAGGCGAAAATCGTCTAAGAACTTAACGATCCTTGATGGCCAGTTGCACGGTATGGCTGTCGACGAACTGTTCGAAGTGCGTGACCTTGCCATCCTTGAGGGTCCACAAATGGGCCACGCGGGCGTTCAGCGGTTTGCCCGTAGCTTTATAGACGCCGCTGTAATTGCCGTAGGCGAACACCTTGTCGCCCTGGGCCACATAGTTCTCGACGGTGAAGGCAAAGCCTTCCCACTCGGTGGCCAGGCGCTTGAAGACATTCTCTACCACAGCATCGAAACCGAAGTAGGTACCGGCGTAGGGAAAGCCTGCCGCTTCAGTCCAGCGCGCATCGGCGGCCAGGGCGGCGGCGGTGTTTTTCGCGTTCTCCTGGGAGTTGGCCCCTTCGTAGGTGCTTTTGATCAGTGCCAGGTTATCCATGGGTGACTCCGTCAATAAGTGGGTGGTTCAAAGGGCGCAACCGCTCAGGCCACAGGCCTGCAGACTGGGTGAAACTTCGACCGCGGGCGCACCGAAGGCCTCGCTCAGCCAGTCGGCGAACGCCTGCGGCTTGCCCAGCCAGGGGCTGATATCGATCAGCCTGAACTGGCCGTCCTGCTCCAGCACCAGGGTCGGGAAACCCTGGCCACCGACCCGGGCCAACAAGGCGCGACTGGCCTTGATGTGCTCATTCAGGCTGTTCGCCGCGGCGTACTCGAAGGCCTCTTCGAACTCGCCGCGCTCGAAGCCCAGGCCTTCGGCGAGCTCCAACAGTACGCCGACATCGGCGATGCGTCGCCCTTCGACGTAATGCGCCGTCTGCAAGCGTCCGAGCAATTCCAGGCCGCGCCCGGCGAGTGCCTGCGCCGCCAGGACCGCGGCGATCGGCGGGGCCGAATCGAAGACCGCCGAATAATCGCGCAGCAAACCGTCGAAGTAGGCCTCGCCGAACGGCTGCCCGGTGTATTCGGCAATGCGCCGGTCATGGGGCATGACGTAATCGCGCAGTTGCGGCGAAACCTGCTGGCAGTTGCGCCCGGTCATCATGCCGCCGCCATGGGTCACCACCGGCAGCACCGCTTGGGCCGCCTGTACCAGCGGCTTGGCGCCGTAGCACCAGCCGCACAAAGGATCGTAGATGTAATGAAGGGTCGCTGCCGACATGCAAAAGCTCCGGGACAAGGCCGATAAATTCGATGGCGGCAGACTATGCCTCTGACCCTGGATGAAAAACGCCGGAATGGCTTTTAGTTTGTTTCGCGAATCGGTCGAATCGGCCATGTACCCGGTCCATGACAATCAAGACACAAATTGAAACAAACCACTCCGGGAACTTTTCAGGAATAATTAACTAAAGCAAATAGCAAGCATTATCATTCGCGCCGATTGTTTCTTTCCCCCTTCTGGATGCGTTTTTTTCATGCCTGCCCCCTTCCGCCTGACGCCCCTCACCCTTGGCTTTTGCGCCTCGCTGACCGCCGGTTTCACCTGCGCCGCCCCGACCACCCTGCCGGCCACCGCCATCAGCGCAGAAGTCGATGCCGACGACCCAAGGGTCAAGGAAGTCAGCACCGCGACCCGCACCGCCACGCCGGTGCGCTACGTGCCGCAAGCCATCGACTCGGTGAAGACCAGCAACGTGCTGGACTACGGCATCAACGACCTGGGCACGGCCCTGAGCGGCATTCCCAACGTCAGCAGTGGCGCCGACACCCGCTTCGACAGCCTGCGCATTCGCGGTTTCGACGCCAGCAACGACTTCTACCTCGACGGCGTCCGGGACGACAGCCAGTACGTGCGCGACCTGCACAACATCGAGCGCATCGAGGTGCTCAAGGGCCCGGCGGCGGTGCTCTACGGCCGTGGCAGCCAGGGCGGGATCGTCAACCGGGTGAGCAAGCTGCCGCAGTTCGGCCGCCACTCCAGCGTCGAAGTCAAAGGCGGCAGCGAAGACCTGCGCAGCCTGTATGCCGACCTCAGCGCCGACCCCAGCGAGAACATCAGCCTGCGCCTGAACATGGGCAACCAGGACAACAACAGCTTCCGCGATGGCGTCAGCGGCAGTCGCCAGCTGTTCGCGCCGTCCATGAGCTGGCAGCTGACGCCGGACCTGAACTGGCTGGTGCAATACGAATACAGCCGCTACAACCGCACGCCGGACCGCGGCATCCCGGGGATCGACGGGCGCCCGGCGGACGTGAGTCGCGACACCACTTACGGCGACAAGCGCGACTACATCGACGACAAGTCCCAGTCCCTGCGCTCCAAGCTCAGCTATGAGCTGAACGACAACTGGCAACTGCGCCATACCCTGAGCCTGTTCAAGCTCAACAGCGACTTCGACAACACCTACCAGACCGGCTACGACAGCCGCACCAAGCGGGTGAACCGCCAGCGCTGGCAGCAGGACCTGAACACCCGCAACCTCTACAACAACCTCGAAGTGGAAGGCACCTTCGATACCTTCGGCCTCGAGCACCGGGTGCTGACGGGTGTCGAGCTGGGCAGCCAGCGACGCGATCCGAAGCTCTACACCGCAGCGGCGGTCAGCGCCGGTGGCCAGGCCGTGCCGTCCCTGGACCCGTTCAACCCGGATAAAAACCTGCGCCACACCGGGAAAATGGTGGCGTCCAGTTACAACCACAGCGAGGTGGAAAGCCGCGCCGTCTATGTCCAGGACCAACTGCGCCTGAACGATCAGTGGCAAGTGCTCGCCGGCCTGCGCTACGACAACTTCAACGTCGAGACCCACAACAAGCTCCTGGATCGCAAGGACGACCGCGACAGCCACAGCACCAGCCCGCGCCTGGGTGTGGTCTGGACCCCGCTGGAGAACCACTCCTTCTACGCCTCCTGGAGCAAGAGCTTCTCCCCCGTCGGCGGTGGCCTGATCGGCATCACCCCGAACGCCAACGGCAACACCAACGACCTGAGCCCCGAACGCACCCGGCAGAAGGAGATCGGGGTCAAGAGCGACTGGCTCGACGACCGCTTCAGCACCACCCTGGCGGTCTATGAGCTGGAGCTCTACAACCGTCGTAGCCGCAGCGTGGAAGACCCCAACGTGATCCTGCTGACCGGCCTGCAGCGCTCACGCGGCGTGGAGCTGACCGCGGCCGGCAAGATCGTCGGCAACTGGTCGCTACGCGGTGGCATCGGCCTGCAGGACGCGACCGTGGTCAAGAGCAATAACGGTGACGAAGGTAACCGGGTGAACAACGTGGCCAAGCGCAATGGCAGCCTGTTCGTGACCTGGAAACCGGAAATGGGCTGGTACGCCGAGACCGGCCTGACCCTGGTGGGTGATCGTTATGCCGACAACGCCAACACCGTGATGCTTCCAGGCTATGGCCGCTGGGACGCCCTGGCCGGCTTCCGGCAGAAGGACTGGGACCTGCGGGCCGCGCTGAACAACATCAGCGACCGCACTTACTACTCCTCGGCCACCAGCGCCGGGCAGATCCAGTTCGGCGATCCACGCAGCCTGGTGGTGACCGGTACCTACAGCTTTTAAGCGGATACGCGGGCATCAGCCAGACCGCGCTGTCCTTATCGCGGGCAAGCCTCGCTCCTACAGAAGCCCCCAATCCTGTAGGAGCGAAGCTTGCTCGCGATGAAGGATAACGCGATGCATCAGACAAACCCCGATGTTGCCATCACAGGCAAGCAAGGGTCGCCGATCCCCTCCGACAAAACCCGCGCAAAAAAAAGCGCTGCCATCCGGGCAGCGCCTTTACCAATCCGTTGTTTGCCTATCCTTCCAACACATCCCACAACGCTTCGAGTTCCGCCTCGCTGAACAAACCAGCTGGGTAACGATCGAGGATCATCCGGCGCGGGTCGGTTTCCCGGACCTGTCGCGTTCCATTGGACTTCAACCATCGCGCCAGAACCTGAAGCGATTCGCTATTCATTGCCAAGGGATGTGAAGTCCGCTCGCTGACCATATTCATCTCCAGCGCTCTCTCCCGGTTTGTGAGCGGCTAACTTATCCAAGGTTTATGACAGAACATCGCAGTTCCACCGGCCTCAGAGTGACCTCTCAAGAGATACAAGAGCTATGCCAAGGTCCCGTGATTGCTGGCTTTCGGATATAAAAAAACCCGCAGTCCATAAGGGCTGCGGGCTCGCCGGGCGACGCCGGATTGGATCCATGTAACAGCCTGCCAATCAGGCGTCACAGGCTGTTACAACAACACTCAAACCTTGTGCGGCGCCGGTTGCTGTTGGGTAAGGCAATGGATATTTCCGCCCCCCAGTAACAACTCGCGCCCCGGCACCATCACCACTTCGTGTTGCGGGAACAGGTTCTGCAGAATTTCCTTGGCCTGGGCATCCAGCGGGTCGTCGAAACTCGGGGCGATGATGCCGCCGTTGACGATCAGGAAATTCACATAGGAACCGGCCAGGCGCACCGACGGATTGCGCTCCTGGGTGCCGTCCACCGGGTCGACGCCCGCGCACTCTTCTTCGGTGGCGTACAGCGGCCCCGGAATCGGCATCTTGTGCACTGTGAACGGGCGACCCTTGGCATCGGTGCTGTCTTGCAGCACTTTCAGCGCCGCCTGGCAGCGCGGGTAGTTCGGGTCCTGCGGGTCGTCGGTCCAGGCCAGCAGCACTTCGCCCGGACGCACGTAGCAGCAGAAGTTATCCACATGGCCGTCGGTTTCGTCGTTGTACAGGCCATCCGGCAGCCAGATGACCTTATCCACAGCCAGGTTGGCGCTGAGCACCGCTTCGATCTCGGCGCGGTTCATGTGCGGGTTGCGATTGCGGTTGAGCAGGCACTCTTCGGTGGTGATCACCGTGCCTTCGCCGTCGACATGGATCGAGCCGCCTTCGAGCACGAAGCCCTCGGTGCGGTAACGCGGGCTGCGCTCGATCTCGAGGATCTTGCCGCCCACCTGCGAGTCACGGTTCCACGGCGAATACAGGCCGCCGTCGAAACCGCCCCAGGCGTTGAAGTCCCAGTTCACGCCACGGACTTCGCCCTTGTCGTTGATGACGAAGGTCGGGCCGGTATCCCGGACCCAGGCGTCGTCGCTGGACATCTCCACCAGGCGGATATTCGGCGCATCCAGCAGCCGCGCCCGGGCGTTTTCATACTGGCCCGCGGACACGGCCACGGTCACCGGTTCGAAGCGGGCGATGGCCTTGGCCACCGCTACGTGCGCGGCTTGCGCCGGCTTGCCGCCCAGGCGCCAGTTGTCCGGGCGCTCGGGCCAGATCATCCAGGTCTGGGTCTGCGTCGCCCACTCGGCTGGCATGTAGAAGCCGTCGGCGCGAGGGGTGCTGTGCAAAGTGGTCATGGGTTCAGGACTCCAGGGAACCGTCGAGGGTTTTGATCGCGCTGTACAGGTTCGGCCGACGGTCGCGGAACGAACCCCAGGCGCTGCGAATGTGTTCCAGCTCGTCGAGGTCGAAACTGTGGACAAGAATACCTTCTTCAGTCTCGTTCAGTTCTTCAACCTTCTCGCCGAACTGGTTGGCGATGAACGACGAGCCGTAGAAGGTGATGTCATAGCCGTCCTGCTCTTCGTTGCCGATGCGGTTGCTGGCGATCAGCGGCATCAGGTTGGCGCCGGCATGGCCTTGTTGCACGCGCTGCCAGTGGTCGCGGGACGAGATGCTCTTGTCGTGGGGTTCGCTGCCGATGGCGGTCGGGTAGAACAGGATTTCCGCGCCTTGCAGCGCCATGCTGCGGGCGCACTCGGGGAACCACTGGTCCCAGCAGATGCCCACGCCGATTTTCGCGTAGCGGGTGTTCCACACCTTGAAGCCCGTGTCGCCCGGGTTGAAGTAGTACTTTTCGTGGTAACCGGGGCCGTCCGGGATATGGCTTTTACGATAAATCCCGAGGTTGCTGCCGTCGGCGTCGATGATCGCGATGCTGTTGAAACGTGCACGCCCGGCCAGCTCGAAGAAGCTGATCGGCAGCACCACCTGCAGCTCGCGGGCGACCTTCTGGAAGTGGGCGATGGCCGCGTTGCCTTCCACCGGGGTGGCCAGCTGCAGGTAGTCCGGGTTCGGCTTCTGGCAGAAGTACGGGGTCTCGAACAGTTCCTGGATCAGGATGATCTGCGCGCCTTTGGCGGCGGCCTCGCGAACCAGCTTTTCGGCGGTCTCGATATTGGCTTCGAGGTCCCAGGAACAGGCCATCTGGGTTGCGGCGACGGTAAGGATACGGCTCATGAATCATCTCCTGGGCAGCAGCAAAGGACCGATGGTGGCATCGGCCGATGACAGAAAGGGGAAAGGCCGGACGCGGCTTGACCGGGTCCTGACTGGGAGGGATTTATAACCGATAAAAATCGACTTTAGAAGCCATAAAGATATAAATACAAAAATAAAACCCGATAAATACCGATTGTTATCGGTATTTATCGGATCGTTCTGGGGATGGGGTTGTCTGTTCTGGCGCTATCGCGAGCAAGCTCGCTCCTANGCCAACCTGTAGGAGCGAGCTTGCTCGCGATCCGGTTATGACCGGATCAGGAGCTTCAGAGCCCCTCGTCCAGCACCTTGGCCAACATGTCGACAAAGAAGTCGACGCTCTGGCGCGTGGTGACCATCGGCGGCTTGATCTTGAGGATGTTCAGGTAGTCGCCGGTGGGCTGCATGAAGATTCCCAGCTCGCGCAGGCGATCGCAGAGCAGGGCGGTCTCCTCCGTGGCCGGTTCCAGGGTCTGGCGATTGCGGATCAGCTCCAGGCCCAGGTAGAACCCCGAGCCATGCACCGCGCCCACCAGCGGATAACGGTCGATCAGGGCTTCGAGGCGCTGCTTGAAGTGATCGCCGACCCGCTGGGCGTTTTCCCAGAGTCTTTCTTCCTGCATCACGTCGAGCACCGCCATGCCGATCCGGCAACTCACCGGGCTGCCGCCGGCCGAGGAGAAGAAATAACCTTCGGCCTCCAGCGCTTCGGCGATCTCCCGGCGGGTGATCACCGCCCCCAGCGGCTGGCCGTTGCCCATGCCTTTGGCCATGGTGATGATGTCCGGCACCACGCCCTGCTCTTCGAAGCCCCAGAAGAACTTGCCCATGCGCCCGTAACCGACCTGCACCTCGTCAGCGATGCACACCCCGCCCCGGGCGCGGACCAGCGCGTAGACCTGCTCCAGGTAACCCGGCGGCAGGGCGATGCCGCCGGCGTTGCCATACACCGGTTCACAGATGAAACCGGCCAACTGGCGATTCTGCTCCGCCAGCTTGGCCAGGTTGTGTTCGACGCTGCGCACATAGTCCGGGGTGCTGTCCTGGCCGCGGAACTCGCCGCGATAGGTATTGGGCGCGGTCACCGGGTGCACCCAGTCCGGGCGGCTGCTCAGGGCCTGGGGATTGTCGGCGATCGAGGTGGACACCGCGTCCGCGCCCACCGTCCAGCCGTGATAGGCCTCCAGCACGCTGAGCATGTCGCGCCCACCGCTGTAGGCCCAAGCCAGGCGGATCGCCAGGTCGTTGGCCTCGCTGCCGCTGTTGACCAGGAACACCCGGTCCATGGAGTCCGGCGCCAGCGCCAGCAGACGCTCGGAGAACTCGGCAATCGCCGCGTAGTGGAAACGCGAGTTGGTGTTGAGCAGCGACCACTGGCGCGCGGCCTCGGCGGCCATGCGCGGGTGGCCGTGGCCGAGCACCGCGACGTTGTTGAGCATGTCCAGGTAGGAGCGGCCCTGCATGTCGATCAGGTGGTTGCGCCAGCCGCGCTCGATGCGCGGCGGGTCGAGGTAATAGTGCTTCTGCATGCGGGCGAAACTGGCGTCGCGCCGCGCCAGCAGGGCTTGCGGGTCCAGCTCCGGCTCGGCGTCGCAGGCCAGGCCCAGCAGCGCCGCCGGCGAAGGGCACAGCGCCTGCCATGCCAGGGCTCGCGAGGGCGTGCAGAACAGCGGCGGATCGAGCTGCGCACCACGGCACAGCTGGACCTTGAGCCCACCGTCCACCGCCCCCAGCACCTGGCCTTTGACCAACGCCGCGCCGGTATGCACCGAGGGCGTAACGCCCCACAGCCGCACACTCAATTGCGGGCCGTCGAGGCGCAACGCACCATCGGCGGCGCGGTGCAGCACCCCGGCAAAAGGCGCTTCGACCGCGGTGCCCGACGGCACCTGCAACTGCACATGCAAGGGGAAGGTGTCCGGCTCGACGGCACTGTCCGGGCAGGTCCGGGACAGGCGGTACTGCCCGTAACGACTGGCTGCCAGCCCATGGGCCGCCGCGGCCTGCTGCAACAGCTGGGTATCGATCTCCGGCTGCTCCCAGTTGCCGGCCTCGAAGTGCGGGCTGAGCACGCCCAGGTCGATCAGGGCGAACTCGCGCCCCACCAGGCCCGGCAACAAGGGCGCGAAACCTTCGCTGGCGATGGCTGGCAGCGTCTGGCCCACAGCCCCGAGGATGGCCGCTTCCATCAATTCGAACGGCACCGAGGTGGCGACGCGGAAGATCTCCCATTCATGGCTCAGGTTGTCGCGGCTGTACTGGTTGCCGGGGTCGATGCTCACCTGCTGTTCGCCGCTGAGCACCAGCACCGCGGCGCGGGCCACGATCAGCGGCCACAGCGCCAGCAACTCGGCCTGCTGCAACGGATTGACCGCGTGATAGGCGCGGACCGCCGGCAGGATGCACAACGGATCGCCCTCGGCATGGTGCAGCAACGCCGCGCAGGTCACCGACAGGTCGGTGATGCGCCAGGTGCGGATCAGGTCGCCGAAATCGATCACCCCCTGCACCTGCCAGTGACGCTGGGCATCACGCTGCCAGACCACGTTGTCGTCAGTGATATCCAAATGGATCGCCTGCACGGGCAACTGCTCGGCCAGGCGCTGCACACGGCGCTCGGCCTGCTCGGCCACTTCGGTGATCAGGCTGCGCTGCTGTTCATCGGCGATCACCGGCAACAGGTGCTTGATCAGGCTATGGGCGTGACGCGCGTCCCATTGCAGGGTGCGCGTAAGTCCTGGGTGCTGGAAGTCCGCCAGGGCCAGGTCCATCTGCCCGCACAAGCGGCCGAAGCCGGCTGCCAGCTCAGGGCCCAGGTGCTTGAGGTGGGTCAGCGGCTGGCCTTCGATGTAGTCGAGCAGCCGCACATGCACCGGCTGGCCATCGAGCTCCAGGGACAGCAGGTCGGCACCGTTCTTCGCCGGGATCACTCGGGGGACGTGCAGTTCGGGGTGGCTGCCAAGGTGCTTGAGCACCGCATGCTGGGCCTGCAGTTCCAGGGCGGCGTAGTCGCCACGGCAGATCTTCAGGACAAACCGCCCCTGGGGGCTGTCGAGCCGGTAGTTGAGATCCTGCTGGCTGCCCAAGGATTGCAGCGTGCCGCCAAGGCCGTAATGCACCTCGAGCAGGTCCAGCGCCTGCTGTGGGGTGACCTGCGGACCGGGCAGACTGGCGCGATGAATCAACGTGGCGAGCAACATGGAACGACCCCTGGAATTATTGTCAGATGCGTATATCGCCACTGCGCCAGGCGTTACGCAACCCCCCGGCCCGGGCAGTCGACAAGGGCTTCACCGCCGCCAGGAAGGTAAACAGGATGCGAATACCCGGGCCAGACGTCGGCGCCCCTTGCAGCGGCCGCTGGCTGCCGACAAGCTATGCTCCATTTGCGACTCCATGTCTTAGGGAAGAAGGCCTACCCATATGCGCATTCTCGTTACCGGCGGTGCCGGTTTTATTGGATCGGCGCTGATTCGCCACCTGATCCGCAACACCGAACACGAAGTGCTCAACCTCGACAAGCTGACCTACGCCGGCAACCTGGAGTCGCTGTCGAGCATCGCCAGCGACACCCGCTACGAGTTCGTCCAGGCCGATATCGTCGACCAGGCCACCGTCAGCGCCCTGCTTGAGCGTTTCCAGCCCCAGGCGATCATGCACCTGGCCGCCGAGTCCCATGTCGACCGCTCCATCGACGGCCCGTCGGACTTCATCCAGACCAACATCGTCGGCACCTACAGCCTGCTGGAAGCCACGCGCGCCTACTGGCAGGCCCTGCCGCCGGCAGAGAAAAGCGCCTTCCGCTTCCACCACATTTCCACCGACGAGGTGTACGGCGACCTGCACGGCGTCGACGACCTGTTCACCGAAACCACGCCCTACGCCCCCAGCTCGCCCTACTCCGCCAGCAAGGCCGCGTCCGACCACCTGGTCCGCGCCTGGCAGCGCACCTACGGCCTGCCGGTACTGGTCACCAACTGCTCGAACAACTACGGGCCGTTCCACTTCCCGGAAAAACTCATCCCGCTGGTGATCCTCAACGCCCTGGCCGGAAAACCGCTGCCGGTGTACGGCAACGGCCTGCAAGTGCGCGACTGGCTGTTCGTCGAAGACCACGCCCGCGCCCTGCTCAAGGTGGTGACCGAAGGCGTGGTCGGCGAGACCTACAACATCGGCGGCCACAACGAACAGAAGAACATCGATGTGGTGCGCGGCATCTGCCAGTTGCTGGAAGAACTGGCGCCCCGCAAACCCGAAGGCGTGCAGCACTACGCCGACCTGATCACCTTCGTCCAGGACCGCCCCGGCCACGACCTGCGCTACGCCATCGACGCCGGCAAGATCGAGCGCGAACTGGGCTGGGTGCCGCAAGAAACCTTCGCCAGCGGCCTGCGCAAGACCGTGCAGTGGTACCTGGACAACCTGGAATGGTGCCAGCACGTACAGGACGGCAGCTATCAAGGGCAACGGCTTGGCTTCACTGACTTCAAGGATCTGATCGCATGATGAAAGGTATCGTTCTGGCGGGTGGCTCGGGCACCCGCCTGCACCCGATCACCCTGGGTGTGTCCAAGCAACTGCTGCCGGTCTACGACAAACCGATGATCTATTACCCGATCTCGGTGCTGATGCTGGCCGGCATCAAGGACATCCTGCTGATTTCCACCCCCCAGGACCTGCCGCAGTACCGCAACCTGCTGGGTGACGGCAGCCAGTTCGGGGTGCGCTTCAGCTACGCCGAACAACCGTCGCCGGACGGCCTGGCGCAGGCGTTCCTGATCGGCGAGGAATTCATTGGCGACGACCCTGTGTGCCTGATCCTCGGCGACAACATCTTTCACGGCCAGCACTTCACCGAGAAGCTGCAGAACGCCGCGGCGAAACCTTCCGGAGCGACGGTCTTCGGCTACTGGGTCAAGGACCCGCAGCGCTTTGGCGTGATCGATTTCGACGAACAGGGCAATGCCCTGTCGATCGAAGAAAAGCCTACGCAACCCAAGTCCAGCTATGCCGTGACCGGCCTGTATTTCTACGACAACTCGGTGGTCAGCATCGCCAAGGCGGTCAAGCCTTCGGCACGCGGCGAACTGGAAATCACCGACGTCAACAATGCCTACCTGCAACGCGGCGACCTTAGCGTCGAACGTTTCGGCCGTGGCTTCGCCTGGCTCGACACCGGCACCCACGACAGCCTGCTGGAAGCCTCGCAGTATGTGCAGACCATCGAGCACCGCCAGGGCCTGAAAGTCGCCTGCCTCGAGGAAATCGCCTACAACCAGGGCTGGATCGACCGCGAGCACTTGCTCGAGCACGCCAAGTACTTCGGCAAGACCGGCTACGGCCAATACCTCTACAGCCTGGCGGGAGAAACCCAATGAAGGTCCTGGCCACCGAACTGCCCGGCGTGCTGATCATCGAGCCCAAGGTGTTTGGCGACGAGCGCGGTTTTTTCTACGAGAGCTTCAATGCCAAGGCGTTCGAAGCCGCGACCGGCGTGAGCACCCAGTTCGTCCAGGACAACCATTCGCGTTCGCAAAAAGGCGTTCTGCGCGGCCTGCACTACCAGATCGAAAATACCCAGGGAAAGCTAGTGCGGGTGGTCGCCGGCGAAGTGCTCGACGTCACGGTGGACATCCGCCGCAGTTCGCCACACTTCGGCAAATGGGTCGGGGTGCGGCTGTCCGCGGATAACCATCGCCAGCTGTGGGTACCGGAAGGCTTCGCCCATGGTTTTGTGGTGCTGAGCGAGTACGCCGAGTTCCTCTACAAGACCACCGACTACTACACGCCGGCGTCCGAACGCTGCATTCGCTGGGACGATCCGACCCTGGCCATCGACTGGCAACTCACAGGCCCGGCGCAGCTCTCGGCCAAGGACCAGGCCGGCAAGCTGCTCAGCGAAGCAGAGCTGTTCCCATGAGCGGCCGGTTGAAGATCCTGATCAGCGGCCAGCACGGCCAGGTTTCCCAAGCCCTGCAACAATGCCTGGGAAACCAGCACGAATTGATCGTGCCCGGGCGCGGCCTGCTCGACCTGACGCAACCGGATGCCATTCGCCAGCAGGTGCGCAACCTGCGCCCGCAGTTGATCATCAACGCGGCCGCCCACACCGCCGTCGATCAGGCCGAGAGCGAACCGGAGCTGGCCTTTGCGATCAATGCCAGCGCTCCCGGGGTGTTTGCCGAGGAAGCGCGGGAACTGGGGATCCCGCTGATTCACTACTCCACCGATTATGTCTTCGACGGCAGCAAGCAGGCGCCCTACACCGAAGACGATGAACCCAACCCGCTGAGCGTCTACGGCCAGAGCAAACTCGCCGGCGAACGGGCCATCAGCGCGGCCGGCGGCGCGCACCTGATCCTGCGCACCAGCTGGGTGTATTCGAACACCGGCAAGAACTTCCTCCTGACCATGCAACGCCTGCTGCAGGAAAAACCGCACTTGCGCGTGGTGGCCGACCAGATCGGTGCGCCGACCTGGGCCAGCACCATCGCCGCCAGCACCGCTGCCCTGATCGAGCGCTGGCAGGCGGGCCAGTCAGAAGCATGGGGGACCTACCACCTGACCGCTGCTGGCGAGACCTCCTGGTTCGGCTTCGCCCAGGCCATCGGTGAACACCTGCTGGCCCAGGGCAAGGCCTGTGCGACCCTGGAGGCGATCCCCTCCAGCGCCTACCCGACACCCGCGCCGCGGCCCCTGAACTCCCGCCTCGACTGCAGCCGCCTGGCGCGCGAGTGGGGCGTGCGCCAGCCGCAGTGGCGCAGCGCATTGCACGAGTGTCTTGCCGGTCAGGCCTAGGCATAATGCGCCTGTACCCACAGGCGCATGTCCCCCATGACCCCACCTCTCCCCCGACGCCCCCGCTGGCGTAGCCTGGCTTTGCTGGCCCTGTGCCTGGCGCCGCTGCTGTGGCCGCTGGAGCATCTGGCCGAGCGTTATTACCGCAGCGAACTGGCAGGGCAGAACCGCCAGACCCTCGACCTCTACGTTGCCAACCTGCTGGGCACCCTGCACCGCTATGAAGTGCTGCCGCAGATTCTCGGCGAGCTGCCGGCGCTGCGCGCGGTCCTCGGGGCGCCGGACGACGGGGTGACCCAGGGCAACGCCAACCGCCTGCTGAAAAACATCAGCGCCCAGACCGGGGCCGAAGTGATGTACCTGATGGACACCTCCGGCAACACCCTGGCGGCGTCCAACTGGGACAAGCACGACAGTTTTGTCGGCCGCAACTTCTCCTTCCGTCCGTATTTCAGCGAGGCCATGGCCGGGCGCCTGGGGCGTTTCTTCGGCCTGGGCACCACCTCGGCCAAGCGTGGTTATTTCTTCGCCGCCGCCGTGCGCAAGGGCGAGAAAATCATTGGCGTGCTGGTGGTCAAGGTCGACCTGGACCACACCGAAAGCCTCTGGGGCAAGACCCCTGAGCAACTGGTGGTCACCGACCACAATGGCGTGGTGATTCTCACCTCGCGGGCGGAATGGCGTTTCCGCTCGACCCGCCCGCTGAGCGAAGACGAAAGCAAGGCCATAGTCGCCATCCAGCCCTACCCGACCCGCGATCCGCGGCCGTTGAACCTCGACTCCAGCGCCTGGCTGACCCAGACCCGGCAGATCGACGAAACCGGCTGGAGCGTGAGCATCCTTGCCCCGCGCACCCTGATCGACCGTCCGGTGCGCACGGTGGTGGCGGTGGGCGGCGCCACGCTGCTGGTGCTGATGCTGCTGCTCGGGCTGATGATGCAGCGCCGTCGCCATTACCTGGAACGCATTGCCTTCGAAGCCAAGGCCCGGCGCGAGCTGGAAATGCGCGTGGCCGAACGTACCAGCGACCTGGAAGGCCTCAACCGCCGCCTCAGGCAGGAAGTGCTGGAGCGCGAGCACGCCCAGCAGGAACTGGTGCGCGCCCAGGACGACCTGGTGCAGGCCGGCAAGCTCTCGGCCCTGGGCACCATGTCGGCGAGCATCAGCCATGAGCTCAACCAGCCGCTGGCGGCAATCCGCAGCTACGCGGAAAACGCCGAGGTGCTGCTGGACCACCAGCGTACCGAGGACGCCCGCGGCAACCTCAAGCTGATCAGCGAGCTGACCGGGCGCATGGCCTCGATCATCGCCCACCTGCGCGCCTTTGCCCGCCGCGACCGCCACGCACCGGAAAGCGTTGCCCTGCAACCGGCGCTGGACGATGCCCTGGCGCTGCTGGCCAAGCGCCGACGGGCGATGGAAGTGGAGCTGATCCGCGACCTGCCGGCGGCCACCCTGTGGGTCGAGGCCGGGGAGACGCGGCTGCGCCAGGTGCTCGGCAACCTGCTGGCCAACGCCCTGGACGCGCTGACCGAAAAAGGCCCGCCGCGCAAACTCTGGCTGAGTGCCGAATCCACCGCCACGGGCGTCAATCTGTACATTCGCGACAACGGTCCGGGCTTCTGCATGGAGGCCCTGGGCCGCGCCGGCGAGCCTTTCTACACCACCAAGACCCGTACCCAGGGCCTTGGCCTGGGCCTGGCGATCTGCGACACCCTGATGCGCGCCTTTGGCGGTGAACTGTCGTTCTCCAACCACCGCGAAGGCGGCGCCCTGATTACCCTGCGGCTGCGCGCCGGCGCGCCGGGAGTGAGCCTGCAACCGTCCGAGGACCGCAGCGTATGAGTACAGCTATCACCAGTGACGTGCAGGTGGTGTTGATCGACGACGATCCGCACCTGCGCCAGGCCCTGAGCCAGACCCTGGACCTGGCGGGGTTGAAGATTCTGCCGCTGGGCGAAGCCCAGGGCCTGGCCGCGCGCCTGGAGCGCGACTGGCCGGGGGTGGTGGTCAGCGACATCCGCATGCCCGGCATGGACGGTCTCGAACTGCTCAGCGAACTGCACGGCCAGGACCCTGAGCTGCCGGTGCTGCTGATCACCGGCCACGGCGACGTGCCGCTGGCGGTGCAGGCGATGCGCGCCGGGGCCTACGACTTCCTGGAGAAACCCTTCGCCAGCGATGCCCTGCTCGACAGCGTGCGCCGGGCGCTGGCCCTGCGGCGCCTGGTCCTGGACAACCGCAGCTTGCGCCTGGCCCTGAGCGATCGCCAGGAACTCAGCGCGCGGCTGGTCGGGCTGTCCGCGCCGATGCTGCGTCTGCGCGAGCAGATCGGCGCCCTGGCGGCGACCAAGGCCGACGTGCTGATCCTCGGCGAGACCGGCGCCGGTAAGGAAGTGGTGGCGCGGGCGCTGCACGACCTGTCGAGCCGGCGCAATGGCCCGTTCGTGGCGATCAACGCTGGCGCCCTGGCCGAATCGGTGGTCGAAAGCGAACTGTTCGGCCACGAGCCGGGGGCCTTTACCGGCGCGCAGAAACGCCGCATCGGCAAGTTCGAATTCGCCAACGGCGGCACGCTGTTCCTCGATGAAATCGAAAGCATGAGCCTGGACGTACAGGTCAAGCTGCTGCGCATGCTGCAGGAGCGGGTGGTGGAACGCCTGGGCGGCAATCAACTGATCCCGCTGGACATCCGCATCATCGCCGCGACCAAGGAAGACCTGCGCCAGGCGGCCGACCAGGGACGCTTCCGCGCCGACCTGTACTACCGCCTGAATGTCGCGCCGCTGCGTATTCCACCGTTGCGCGAGCGCGGCGAAGACGCCCTGCTGCTGTTCCAGTATTTCGCCGACGAGGCCAGCGCCCGCCACGGCCTACCGCCCCACGAACTGCAACCGGGGCAGCGCGCCCTGCTGCTGCGCCACAGCTGGCCGGGCAATGTGCGCGAACTGCAGAACGCCGCCGAACGCTTCGCCCTCGGCCTGGAGCTGGCCCTGGACAACAGCGCGGCGGATGGCGGCTCCTCGCAGCCGGCGCCGACGGTGGTCGAGGGCGGCCTGAGCGAACAGGTGGAAAACTTCGAAAAGAGCCTGATCGCCGCCGAGCTGGCACGCTCCCACAACTCGCTGCGCAGCCTCGCCGAAGCCCTGGGTATTCCACGCAAGACCCTGCATGACAAACTGCGCAAACACGGCCTGAGCTTCGGCGACAGCGGCGCCAGTTCCGGCGGCGACGACATCGATTGAGCGATGCCGACTAATCTTGTTAAAGCACCATCTTCACAACCGAGGCCCTGCATGAACCGCGACAGTCGTCACCTGGAATCCATCCTCCATCACGACATTCCCCTGACGCGGGACATGGGCCTGAAAGTGCTCGACTGGCGCGAACATGAGCTGCGCCTGCAACTGCCGCTGGAAGCCAACGTCAACCACAAGAGCACCATGTTCGGCGGCAGCCTGTATTGCGGCGCGGTGCTGGCCGGCTGGGGCTGGCTGCACCTGCGATTGAAAGAAGCGGGGATCGACGACGGGCACATCGTGATTCAGGAAGGGCAGATCAACTACCCGCTGCCGGTGACCAGCGACGCCACGGCCATCTGCGCCGCGCCGAGCGAAGAGGTGTGGCACAGGTTCGTGACTATGTATGAGCGCTACGGTCGCGCGCGGCTGATCCTGCACACCCGGGTGGTGAATGCCGGCAGCGATGAAGATGCGGTGCGCTTTACCGGGCAATACGTGTTGCACCGGTAGATTTTTTCGCGAGCAAGCTCGCTCCTACAGGGCCGGTGCACACCACGAAATGACGCTGTCCGGTGTAGGAGCGAGCTTGCTCGCGATCGAGCGCAAAGCGCTCGCCCTCAGCCCCGCGCCAGCTCCAGCAAGCGCCCACGCCATGCGGCCTTGGCCGGCAGCGCCAGGAAGAAGCCATTGAGCAGCGACTCCCGCGCCGGGTAGCAGAACGGCGCGCCACCGAGATCCAGCACCTCGCCTCCAGCGCCCTCCAGCACACCTTGGGCCGCCGCGGTGTCCCACTGCGAAGTCGGTGCCAGTCGCGGATAACAATCCGCCGCGCCTTCGGCCAGCAGGCAGAACTTCAACGAGCTGCCGATATTCGCCAGCTGCAACTCGCCCAGGGTCGCGCTCAGGCCGGCCAGCAGACGTTCCTGCTCGGGGCTGGTATGCCGACGGCTGGCAACCACGGTGAAGGCTTCGCCCGCCGTCAGACTGTCACGCACGTGGATCGCCACCGGCGCCTCGCCCTTGTCCGCGCGCCAGGCACCGAGGCCGGCGCCGCCGAAATAGCAGCGACCGCTGGTCGGCATCGACACCACGCCGAACACCACCCGACCTTCTTCGATCAAGGCGATATTGACGGTGAACTCTTCACTGCCGGAGATGAATTCCTTGGTACCGTCCAGCGGGTCCACCAGCCACCAGCGCTGCCAGCCGGCACGCACGTCTTGAGGGATATCGGCGTCTTCTTCGGAGAGCACCGGGATGCTCGGATCCAGCGCGGTCAGGCCTTGCACGATCAGGTGGTGGGCCGCCAGGTCGGCCGCGGTCACCGGCGACTCGTCGGCCTTGCTGGTGACGGCGACGTTGGCGCGCCAGAACGGCAGGATCGCCTCACCGGCCTTCAAGGCCAGGTCGATCACCGGCGCCAGCAATGGGTGGGGAAAATTCATCGATTGTTCGCTCATGCTTGAAAGGCGCCGCGCTGGGTCAGCAGGTCGCGGGCCAGGTACAGCGCGGCCAGGGCGCGGCCCTCGGTGAATTGCGGGTTCTGCGCCAGGCTCGACAGCTCGCGCAGGTTGATCTTGTCCACGCGCATCGGCTCGGGCTCGTCGCCCTCCAGCCGCTCTTCGTAGAGGTCGGTGGCCAGCACCACCTGGATCTTCTGGCTCATGTAGCCGGGGGACAACGACAGCTCGGTCAGGTGCTCCAGCTGCCGCGCGCCAAAACCGGCCTCCTCCTTGAGCTCACGCTCGGCCGCCGCCAGCACATCCTCGCCGGGCTCGATCAGGCCCTTGGGCAGCGACAGCTCGTAGGCGTCGGTGCCGCCGCAATATTCCTCGACCAGCACTGCGTGATCGGCATCGAGCATCGCCACGATCATCACCGCGCCGTAGCCCGCGCCCTTGCCCACCAGGCGCTCGTAGGTGCGCTCCACACCGTTGGAAAAGCGCAACTGCACCGCTTCGACGCAAAACAGACGGCTGGTGGCGACGATCTCGCGGGCGAGTACGGTGGGTTTCTGGCGCATAAAAGGCTCCTTGGCGTGAACGCGCTACTATAACGCGGCTTTCCCGATTGTTTGTGTCGGATATCTTTCTACCGTTCGAGACGTTTTCCATGCCTTCACTGCCCTGGCGCGACATCGATACCGTTCTGCTGGATATGGACGGTACCTTGCTGGACCTGCACTACGACAATCACTTCTGGATGGAGCACCTGCCCCAGCGCTACGCCGAGCTGCATGGCGTCAGCCGCGCCATGGCGGAAATGGAACTGCAGCCACTGTTCGAGCGTAACGCCGGACAATTGCAGTGGTATTGCCTGGACTTCTGGAGCGCCGAACTGAAGTTGCCGGTGCGCGAACTGAAGCTGGAGACCGCCCACCTGATCGCCCTGCGCCCGGACGCCGATACCTTTCTCGCGGCGATCAAGCAGGCCAGCAAGCGTGTGGTGCTGATCACCAATGCGCACCGCGACTCGTTGTCATTGAAGTTGGAAAAAGTCGAGCTGGCGCCCTATTTCGAACGTTTGATCAGCTCCCACGATTACGGCTTCGCCAAGGAGAACCCGCAGTTCTGGGACGCGCTGCAAGCGGATATCGGCTTCGATCCGGCACGCAGCCTGTTTATCGACGACACCCTGCCGATCCTGCGCAGTGCGCGGGATTTCGGTGTGGCCCATTTGTTGGCGGTGAGTGAACCGGACAGCCGCAAGGGGCCGAAAGACACGGCGGAGTTTGCCGCGCTGGGGGATTATCGAGAATTGATCGAAGGCTTGTAGAGCAACCCTGTAGCCGCTGCCGCAGGCTGCGATCGACCGTGAAACGGTCCGAAGGTCCTTCGGACCTTATCGCAGCCTTCGGCAGCGGCTACAGACCGAGCCTTACTCGGGGATACGCAGTACCTGGCCCGGATAGATCTTGTCCGGGTGCGACAGCAGCGGCTTGTTGGCCTCGAAGATTTTGTTGTACTTGTTGGCGTCGCCGTACACGGCCTTGGAAATGGCGCTGAGGGTGTCGCCTTTTTTCACGGTGACAAAACGCGCGGCAGCAGCCACAGGACCGGTGACGGTGATCTGGTCGTCCACGCTGCCGACACCTTCGATGTTGCCCACGGCCAGCAGAATCTTTTCCTTCTCTTCCTGGCTGGCCACTTCGCCGGTCACGATGACCTTGTCACCTTCCACGGTAGCCTGGACGTTGGGGTTACCCAGGCCGACCTTGGCGATGTGCGCCTTCAGCTGTTCGCCCGCATTGGCATTACCCGGCGTCAACAAATCGATAAGCTTTTCGCCCGCTTCTTTCACAAAGCTAAAAATACTCATGGTGCACACTCCTTGGGTTTAATAGGTCCAGACGCGAAAGACTAGACCAGCCCTGAGAGACGAGGTTCAAAATCGACCAATGACTCTGTGCATGGCAAGCACGTTAGAATCGCCTCCCCCCGCGCCCAGGAAGCGAAGATGGACATCAAACAGCTGAAATTCCTCATCGCTCTCGACGAAACCCGCCACTTCGGCCAGGCCGCCGCGCGTTGCCACATCACCCAGCCGACCCTGTCCATGCGCTTGCGCAACCTCGAGGAGGAACTCGAGCTGCCGCTGGTCAACCGCGGCCAGCGTTTCGAGGGCTTCACCGCCCCGGGGGAACGGGTGTTGGCCTGGGCCCGCAGTGTGCTGGCCGCCTACGACGGGCTACAGGCCGAGGCGGCCGCCTGTCGCGGCAATCTGGTCGGTACCCTGCGCCTGGGGGTGGTCCCGCTGTCGAGCTTCGACCCGCTGCCGCTGATGCAGCGCCTGCACCAGGCGCACCCGAACCTGCGCTTCGAGTTGTCGGCGCTGAGTTCCGAGCAGATCCTCGAACAGCTGGCGAGCAATCGCCTGGATATCGGCGTCTCCTATCTGGAGCGCCTGGACGGCGAACGCTTCGAATCCCTGGCCCTCGGCGAAACCCGCATGGGCCTGCTCTACGATCAACGCTTCTTCAGCTTCGGCGAGCAGCCCCTGAGCTGGGAGACCTTGATCGAACTGCCGCTGGGCATGCTGACCAGCGGCATGCATTTTCGCCAGTCCATCGACCATAACTTCCACAGTCGCGGCCTCACCCCACAACCGCTGCTGCAGACCGATGCCGTGCATCAACTGCTGCAAGCCGTGCATGGCGGCCTGTGCTGCGCGATCATGCCGCTGGACGGCGGCCTGGAAGCCCTCACCGAACACCTGCGCCTGCAGCCCATAGCAGACGCCAACACCCTGGCGCACCTGGGCCTGATCATGCGCCGCAGCGCACCGCGCTCGGCCCTGGCCGAGGCTTGCTTCGCCCTGCAGCAGAAATCACCGAGCGAGTCTTGATCGACGGCATCTATCGGCACATCAGTACTAGCAATTAGACGCGACACTTTGACGCGCTTAGTCTTAGGGCTGGATATTCCGCCGGTGATGCCCCATGAAACCCCAGCGCCCGGCTTGCGCGACGCCCACTGCGAAAACGCCCGCGCCCGCCGCCAGTCAGAACTACCGCTACAGCAATCTCGACCACTCGGAATCGGCCAGCACCGCGCTCGCCGAGGAAGTCGCGCTGGCGATCGCCTATAACGGCATCAGCCAGGCCGTGATGCTTGTCACCCCCAGCGACCTGGAAGACTTCATCGTCGGCTTCAGCCTCGGCAGCGGCATCATCGGCGACGCCTCGGACATCTATGACCTGCAACTGAGCGGCAGCGGTTCGGCCCAGTACGCCCAGGTCCAGATCTCCAGCCGCGCCTTCTGGAACCTCAAGCAGCAACGCCGGCAACTGGCCGGTACCAGCGGTTGCGGCCTGTGCGGCGTGGAAGCCGTGGAGCAGGCCCTGCCGGACCTCAAGGTGCTGCCCGGCGCGCCGTTGCCGCCGGCCCAATGGCTCGATGGCCTGCGCCAGCGCATCAGCGCCTTCCAGCCCCTGGGCCAGCATTCCGGCGCGGTGCATGCGGCGGTGTTCATGAACGCCCAGGGCGAGCTGCTGCTGGGCCGTGAAGATATCGGTCGGCACAACGCCCTGGACAAGCTGATCGGCGCGCTGATCCGCCAGAACATAGCCACTGCCGGCGGCGTGGCCATCGTCACCAGCCGCTGCAGCCTGGAGCTGATCCAGAAAGTCCTGCGCGCCGGCATCCAGACCCTGGTCAGCCTGTCGGCGCCCACCGGCCTGGCCCTGCAATGGGCACGCCGGCACAACCTCAACCTCATTCACCTGCCGCAAAAAAGTGCGCCACGGGTCTATAGCCCTGCGATGGAGAAACAAGCGTGACCACTCATCATCAAGCCGACCAGACACCCACCCCGCGCTACAAGCCCTACAAGGGTCCGGCCGGCGGCTGGGGCGCGCTCATCAGCGTCGCCCAGGCCTGGCTGACGAGTGACAACGCACTGAAAAACATCCGCATGATGCTCAAGACCAACCAGAACGGCGGTTTCGACTGCCCGGGCTGCGCCTGGGGCGACTCGCCGGAAAGCGGCATGGTCAAGTTCTGCGAAAACGGCGCCAAGGCGGTGAACTGGGAAGCCACCAAACGCCGCGTGGATGGCAAGTTCTTCGCCAAGCACAGCGTCAGCTCGCTGCTGGAGCAGAGCGACTACTGGCTCGAATACCAAGGCCGCCTGACCGAGCCCCTGAGCTACGACGCCGAGACCGATCGCTATAAGCCCATCAGCTGGGAAGCGGCCTTCGCCCTGATCGGCAAGCACCTGCGAGCGCTGCCCAGCCCGGACATGGCCGAGTTCTACACCTCGGGCCGCGCCAGCAACGAAGCGGCGTACCTGTACCAGCTGTTCGTGCGCGCCTACGGCACCAACAACTTCCCCGACTGCTCGAACATGTGCCACGAGGCCAGCGGCGTAGCCCTGGCGCAAAGCGTCGGCGTCGGCAAAGGCACCGTGACCTTCGACGACTTCGAGCATGCCGATGCGATTTTCGTCTGGGGCCAGAACCCCGGCACCAACCACCCGCGGATGCTCGAACCGCTGCGTGAAGCAGTGAAACGCGGGGCCCAGGTGGTGTGCATCAACCCGCTGAAAGAGCGTGGCCTGGAGCGTTTCCAGCATCCGCAGCACCCGATCGAAATGCTCACCAACGGCAACAAGCCGACCAACACCGCCTACTTCCGCCCGGCCCTGGGCGGCGACATGGCAGTGGTGCGCGGCATGGCCAAATTCCTCCTGCAATGGGAACGCGACGCCCAGAAGACTGGCGCGCCGTCGGTGTTCGATCACGACTTCCTCAACGAACACACCGCCGCCGTGCTGGATTACCTGAGCGTCATCGACGACACCCCATGGGACGAGATCGTCGAGCAGTCCGGCCTGACCCTGGTGGAGATCGAGCGCGCGGCGCGCATGTACGCCAAGGGCAAGAACGTGATCATGTGCTGGGCCATGGGCATCACCCAGCATCGCCACTCGGTGCCGACCATCCAGGAAATCGCCAACCTGATGTTGCTGCGCGGCAATATCGGCCGTCCGGGCGCCGGCCTGTGCCCGGTGCGCGGCCACAGCAACGTGCAGGGCGACCGCACCATGGGCATCAACGAACAGCCGCCGGTGGCCTTCCTCGACGCCCTGGAGCGACGCTTCCAGTTCAAGGTGCCGCGCGAGAACGGCCATAACGTGGTCGAGGCGATCCACGCCATGCTCGAAGGCCGCTCGAAAGTCTTCATCGGCCTGGGCGGCAACTTCGCCCAGGCCACCCCGGACAGCCCACGGACCTTCCAGGCCCTGCGCAACTGCGACCTGACCGTGCAGATCAGCACCAAGCTCAACCGCAGCCACCTGTCCCACGGCAAGGAAGCGTTGATCCTGCCGTGCCTGGGCCGCACCGACATCGACCTGCAGAGCGAAGGCGCGCAAGCGGTGACCGTGGAAGACTCCTTCAGCATGGTTCACGCCTCCAACGGCCAATTGCAGCCGCTGTCGCCGCAGATGCGTTCCGAGCCGTCGATCCTCGCCGGCATCGCTGCCGCCACCCTGGGTAGCCACCCGGTTGACTGGAACTGGCTGGTGGCCGATTACAGCCGTATCCGCGACCTGATCGCCGACACCATTCCCGGCTTCAAGGACTTCAACGAGCGAGTGAAAAACCCTGGCGGCTTCTACCTCGGCAACTCGGCCGGCGCGCGGCGCTGGAACACTCCGTCGGGCCGCGCCAATTTCCGTCCGAACCTGCTGCCCAAGGATCTGCTGCACGAACGCACCCGCGCCACCGGGCAGTTGCCGGACCTGATCATGCAGTCGATGCGCTCCCACGATCAGTACAACACCACCATCTACGGCCTGGACGACCGCTATCGTGGCGTGAAGGGCCAGCGCGACGTGCTGTTCGTCAACGAGGCCGACATCATCCGCCTGGGCTTCAAGCCGGGGCAGAAAGCCGACATCGTTTCGTTGTGGGATGACGGCCGCGAGCGTCGGGTCAAGGGTTTCACCCTGCTGGCCTTCGATATTCCGGCGGGACAGGCAGCGGCCTACTACCCGGAAGTGAACCCGCTGGTGCCGCTGGAAAGCACCGGGGACGGCAGCCATACCCCGACCTCGAAGTTCATCGCGATCCGCCTGGAAGCGGCCAGCAACAGCGGCTTGATCATGGCCCGGTCGGCCTGATTCCCTGTAGCCGCTGCCGCAGGCTGCGATAAGGCGCGCAGCGCCTTACAGGGCCCTCGAGAGCAACGCCTCCTGCGGAGCCGATCGCAGCCTGTGGCAGCGGCTACAGTCAGACAGCGGTTCCAGCAGCGGCGAAATCGCAGGCACAAAAAAGGCCGCTTTCCTACGAAAGCGGCCTTTTCCAAGTAGCTACAGACTCGCAAAAACGGGATAAGTTCCCTACTAAAAACAATAAGTTACGGGATTGTGTACAACTCGTGCTATTCGTCGGATTTCGATTGTAAGCGCCCCGCCACAGCCTCAGGATCGCGCCGTCATCCCTTTGAGGCTCCTCTATGAAGTTCTCCTCGATTCTCTTGTTGTCCCTTGGCCTGGTCAGCGGCATCGCCTCTGCCGGCGGCACCACTGAAGCAGGTGTGGGTGGCGCATTGGGCGGGGTTCTAGGCTCGGTCGTCGGTCAGTCGATTGGTGGCAGCACCGGCTCCACCATCGGTGCAGCCCTGGGCGGCGCGGGCGGCAGTGCCGTGGGCGCCGACAGACGCAGCCGTGGCGAAGCCGCTATCGGTGGTGCGCTGGGCGCAGCCGGCGGTAACGTGGTCGGTCGCAGCATGGGGGGCACCACTGGCAGCCTGATCGGCGCAGCAGCAGGTGGTGGCGTCGGCGGTGCGTTGGGCAACCACATGGGTAACTCCAGCGATCGCGACGACCGCCGCTACCGTGATCGGGACGACGACCGTCGTTACTACCGCGACGGTCACCGCGGTCGTGGCCATGCCTATGGGCATCGCAAGCACAAACGTCACTGGCACGACGACGATTAAGACCTGAAAAGGTCGCGGCCTGCTGACCACAACGACCGCAGCCAGACGGCAGCGCCTACCAGACAGGGTTCATCATCACCCCCGGGATGAACCCCAAGGAGCTCCCCGAAGGCTGCGGTCTTTTTTGTGCTTCACACCAGCAAGCGTTCCAGCGCCGCACGCAGCCCGGCAGGAATCCCTACCGGCTGGTTCGATGCCCGATCGACGAACACATGCACAAAGCGCCCCGCCGCGCAGGCATCGGCTTCCCCCGCCTTGAACACCGCCAACTCGTACTGCACCGAACTGTTGCCCAGCTTGCCGACGCGCAAGCCGATCTCGATGCGTTCGGGAAAAGCGATCGACGCGAAATAGTCGCAGGCCGAACTCACCACGAAGCCCACCACTTCGCCATCGTGGATATCCAGGCCGCCCTCTTCGATCAGATAGGTGTTCACCGCCGTGTCGAAGAAGCTGTAGTAGGTGACGTTATTCACATGACCGTAGACATCGTTGTCGTGCCAGCGCGTGATGATGGGCTGGAAGTGGCGGTAGTCGGTGCGTTGCGGCATACGGTCGGTCATTGGCTGGCTCTCGGGGTGAGGTGTGGTCAATCAGGCAACGCCTATTTCAACCGATGGTCCGGTGATCAGCAAACCCTTTGCCAGCCTGCACCAGCTCGCCGATCCAGCGCGAAGCGGTCGCAAATCCTGAGGCTCATTCCTCCAGACATATTGAAGTGTCCGGATTTGCGGCTGCTATGCAGCCGATCGCAGGCTGCGCCAGCGGCTACAGGTGCGTCTCAGTCCTTAAGATAATGTTCAGCCCAATCGCGCACTTCGGCGTAGGGGTAATCCTCGAGCACCGCAAAACCCTGGATCGACCGCGCCTTGAGTTTGGTGAACAGCGGCACGCTGATCCCGCAGAGGAAACGCGTCAGCCGTTCCGCCCCCGGAACCGTGCCGCTGTGCTGTTGGTGCCTGTGGATAAAATCGCTGCACAGCGCCTCGAAGTTTTTATCCACAAGCGCGGGCAAGGCTGGCGGCTCCGGCAGGCGGGCCACCTGGCCGTGGCACACCGAGCAATGCCCGCATCGCTGCGGTGCCTGGTCATCGCCGAAGTACTGCGCCAGGCGATACCCCAGGCACTGCTCGGTGGCGAACAGCGCAAGCATCGCGTGGATCCGCGCGATCTCGCTGCTTTCGTGCTGCTTGAAATAGGCGTGCAATTGCTGGCTCAGGGTCGCGGCATCGAAGCCCGTCTCCAGCAGGTTGTAGACCTCGGTCATCTGCTTGCTTTCCAGCTCGACCCAGCCCTTTTCCTGGAAGTAATCCAGGGCCTTCACCACCCGGCTGCGCTCGGCCCGATGCTGCTGATAAAGCGCGTCGAAGTTCACCGTGGCCCAGGTCCGGGCACGGCTGGAGGTCTCGATGATCGCCGCCACGAACTCTCGGCGCTCACCCTCGAAACGCGCCAGCAGCACTTGCGGCTCCTCGAGGAACTTGAAGCGGTATTCGGCGAAGTAGGCGTAACGCGGCGCGATCAGGCCACGCAGTTCCAGCTGCACCAGCAAGGTCTTGAGCGGCAGCTGACGAATGTTGCTCTGGTCCGCCAGCGGCCCCAGCAGGAACTCCCATTGCCCGTCAGGCGCCGCGCCCTGCAGCTCGTCCAACACACAACGAATGCCTTCCAGCTCCGGCGTGTCGCCGTAGACGAAGTTTTCCAGCACGTTGAGGCTGTCGCGGTTGGCCAGCACCAGGCAGTCGGAAGGTTGGCCATCACGCCCGGCGCGGCCGATTTCCTGGCTGTAGTTCTCGATGGATTTGGGCAGGTCGAAATGCACCACGTTACGGATGTCGCTCTTGTCGATGCCCATGCCGAAGGCGATGGTGGCGACGATGCAATTGGACTGGCCAGCCATGAACTGACGCTGGATAGCCTCGCGCTGCTCATGGGGCAGACCGGCGTGATAGGCCTGGGCCTGGATGCCGTTGCGACTCAGATGCTCGGCGATGTGCTCGGCGGTTTTTTGCAAAGTGACATAGACAATGCTCGGCTGCCCGGGACGCTCGCTCATCCACTGCACCAGGCGCCGGCGCTTGTCCTGGCCGCGCACCGGTTCCACCAGCAGGTTGAGGTTGGGCCGGTAGAAACCGGTGGTCACCACATCCTGCCCGGCAATGGCGAATTTCGCCTGCATGTCGGCGATCACCTTGGGCGTGGCGGTAGCGGTCAGCAGCAGTGCCTGGGGAATGTTGAACTGGCGCTGGTAGTCCGGCAGCTTGAGGTAGTCGGGGCGAAAATTGTGGCCCCATTCGGAGATGCAGTGCGCCTCATCCACCACCAGCAGGGAGATCCGCACCTGCTGCAGGAAGTTGCGAAAGCGCTCGTTCTTCAGACGCTCCACCGAGATCATCAGGATCTTCAGTTCACCGGAGCGCGCCCGCGCCATGACCTCGTTGGCGTCGTCGCGGCTCTGCGCCGAATCGATGCTCGCCGCGGCGATGCCGTGCCGCTGGAGGAACGCCAGCTGGTCCTGCATCAGCGCCAGCAACGGCGAGACCACCAGGGTCAGGTGCGGCAGCAGCAAGGCCGGCAGCTGGTAGCACAGGGACTTGCCGGAGCCCGTAGGAAAGATCGCCGCCGCCGAGCGCCCGGCCAGTACCGCGCTGACCGCCGCCTCCTGGCCGGGACGGAATTGTGGATAACCGAAGACCTGTTCGAGGGTGTCGTGCATGAGCTGTCACTCCTTTGACCGCTGACGTGCCTTGCAGACTGGCACAGGGTCGGGAAAAGGTCGGGGAAGAAAGGATACGGGATGATACAGGGAGGCGGAGAAGGCTGTCCGGCTGGGGTTATGCGGAGTTTTTCAGGGTGTATCGCGAACCACCAGGCACCCGATGGTTCGCGATAAAAATCCTATGCTCACCGCGTTGCGCGGCAATCCACCCACTTCACGCCATTGCTCTTGTTCGCGGCGATCAGCGCTGGCACCGCCAGGGGGGCCTTGTTGTGAATGTCGTGAAACAAAATGATCCCCCGGCGCCACAGCAGCATCAGGGTCTGCACCCGCTGGCTTGCCGCACTGGCGCTGAGGCTCTTGCTCCAGTCCTGGGAGTCGATGCCCCAGAGCATCACCTTGATGCCCTGGGCCTTGAAGAACGCCGCACTGTCACTCTGACGCTGGCCATAAGGCGGGCGGAACAGCGACTGGTAGTCATCCGGCAACGTGCCGCGCACCAGGGTCGCGGAACGGGTGATGGACTGCTGCCATTCGCTCCAGGCGCTATGAGACTTATGCGCCCAGCCATGCAGGGCAACGCACTGGCCGCTGTACAACTCGCGCATTTGCGCCGGCGACGATTTGCGCAGACGCGCCTGGAACGGCTCGCCCAGCACGAAGAACAGGCCATGCAGATCGTTGGCCCGCAGCACATTGGCCAGCGTATCGGTGTGGCCGCCCGCGGCCGTCGGGCCGTCGTCGAAGGTCAGCAGAAACTGCCGGTCCGCCAACTCGTCGCCCATCAGCTCGGCGCTGTCGAAACGTTCGATCTCACTGCTGATCTTCGGGAACAAGGCTGCCAGGCGCAGCTGTTCGGTCAGGTACTGCTCATGAAACTGGCGGCTCGCCTGGGCCCAGGCGTCATAGGCCGGGCTGACCGTTCCGGTGAACCCCTGGGCCAGTTGCCGCAAGTCATCCAGGTTACGCACCAGCGGGCAGAAGGCGGCGCCTTCACAGTCCTGGCTGGCGCTGTGGTAACTGCTGAGCAGGCGTATCCAGAAACGCTCGCGCACTTGCTCGACCGAATGATGGTCCAGCGCCTTGACGCCCAGGCGCTGCTTGAGGCTGACATCGTCCAGCGCCTCGCTGGCCAGCAGGGCCTTGCCGAACATCAGGATTTCCGCGCGCGAGGCGGTATCGAAACCCGCTTGCGTGGCCAGCGAACCCGGCCAGGTGCCACGGTCGATGGTGGCGAACACCATCGGGCCGGCAGCCTGGGCAACGGACGTCCACAGGGACAACATCAACGCAACAACCAGAACCCGCATAACAACCTCCATAAATGCATAACGCGCCGTGGGACGGCGCGTTATGGGGGTCAGATCAACACCCGTGAATCAACGGTTTTGCACACGCTCGATGGCTTTGTCGTACACCGGGTTGGCCTTCTGCTGCTTGGCCAACTGATAGTGACGCAGGGCATCGGCGAACTGGCCGGCCGCTTCGTAGATACGCGCGATGTTGTAGTAGGAACTGGCGCGCACGGTGGCTGCCGAGCTGCCGCTGGCCAGGGCGATGGCCTTGCGGTTGGCCCAGATCGATTCGGCGGTGTTGCCGGCTTTCTGATAGGCCAGGCCGAGGTTGCTGTAGGCCTGACCGTAGCCGTTGTTCAGCTCGATGGCCTGACGGTAGAAGTCGATGGCTTGCTGCAGGTTACCGGCGTGGTAAGCCTCTTCGCCCTTGCGGTTCAGGGTTTTCGCATCGGCTTGTGCGCTGCTGCTGACGGCAACGGCGGCAACTTCCACTTTGTCGTCGAGCAACGGCGACACTTCGTTCAACACGTCCTGCGCATCGACGGTCACGCCGCTGAGGGTGTTGATGTCCTGGAAGTCACCATTGCCGGTCATGCGGAACACAGTCCACAGGTTACCGCTGCGGTCCTGCGGCACGTAGTAGGTGCGCACCAGCGACTGGCCCATGTACACGAACACCTTGGCCTGGCTGGCGGCAAGCTGACGGGACTCCGGGCGGGTCTGGTTGCTGTAGTCATGTACCGCGTACACATAGCTTTCGCCGTAGTGTTTCTTTTCCAGGGTGATGGTTTCCGGGCCGTAGCCGTCGATATCGTCGACGTCCAGATGGGCATCTTCACCTTGCTGGTTGCGGAAGTAGATATTGTTGCCCGGGAAAATCATGTGCGAATCGAGATCGCTGGGGGTAGCGCCCCAGGTCAGCACCACGCGCAGACCGTCGAGGTTCTGCATCACCGGGCTGATGGCGTAGGTCATGCCGCTGCACGGGCACTTGACCACCAGGTTGGAATAGCCGGGTTTCTTGATGATCAGCAGGTTGCTGGGGTCATCGGCAAAGTCGGTGGTCAGGGTCACCTGGCCTTGAGCATTGGTACGACCGACCACGCTCTGGGCCCCATTGCGCTGCACCAGCACTTCTGCGTCGGCGATCTTCTGGTCCTTGACCACCGCACTCAGCACCTCGACCGGCAGCTGCTGCGCCGTCACCGAAAACGCCAATGCCCACAACGAAAAAATCGAAGTCACGCGAAACAAGCGCATACCTAATTCCCTTTAAGTGTATGAAGTCGGCACCCAAAGGTACCCGGCAGATTTCGCGCGCACCATACACAGTTTTTCCGGGGTTTGCTCGCTAATCCATCGGGAAAGGTGGGGGGCTGCGGGAATCCCTGAAGTTTGCTGAGGGGCAAAGAGTAAAAGATGAAGCGCTCCGAGGAAAAGCCTTACACCTGCGCTACTCAGTTGTGCTGACTCGTCATCGCTCCGAACGGGGAACAAGTGCTACATAGCACCATAAACGCTGCCCCTTGCCTTGATGATTACCACTGATCTCGATAATCAAAAGACACCTGGTAGTCATAGGCCGACAAATCAATGGCATGGGAAAAATGGTGCTGGAGTACTGAAACCCAAGCGCTCTCCACATCAAACCCTCCGTTATTCACATTGTTTTCTACCGGTAACCCGAGAGCGCCGAGAATCGACGCATCATCACCCAAGTCCTCTGAATACTCCTGCCCTTCGCCTAAATCAGTTTTTTTGTCGTACCAGTCCAACCTGACTTTCAATCCCATTTTGTCCTCACAGATACTTTTTTATGTTTCGTCCGGGTTTAGGGGCATCTATCCGCTCACCCGTTACGTGATCAAAAGAGCCAAGGTGGCTGCCATCGCTTGCACGATAAGCTTCTAGCTCACCATGCATAGAGTCCCACTCGTAAATAGTTCTACCTTTTGCATCCATCCAGCGATCCCGAAGCCCCCCTCCACCCTGCGACGGCGTTCTTTTCCTTGCCACTCTCAAACCTGGAAATGCAGTGATTTCCTGAGTCTTAGGAGGATGGTGGTATGCATGCCCTGCTTCAGTAAGCCCTTTACGAGGCACATTCAAAACGATGTACAGGGGCCGAACACCCGACCCCACCGGAAACACCAGAATAAAATCCCGATACTCCGGCGGATAAATCGGTCTGACGATGATCCGCTCCGCCGCTTCAGTCGGTGGAAAAATCCAGATCGGAGGTGTCTGTGGCGCTGCTTCCAGCGGTGGTATACCTATGGTGCTCGAAGGGTCCACAGCCGGGGTCCAGGTGAGAGTGATGCCATCCCCCAAGTCGGCCACTTGCTGCTCGCCACGGGCCTCGAATTGAGCCACCGGAATCATTTCCCACTCGCGGCGTCCCTGGGTGTTGAAACCGTAGCCCTTGAGGCTGCCATCGGCCTGTTGTTCCACTCGTAGGCGTAACCGGGTGCGGGCTTGCTTGAGGTTGCGTAGCTGCTCTTCGCTGTACAGCGCTCCATCACCCAGGCTCGATGGAGCGAGCAAGGCCACTAACCCCAGCAACGCACCGGCCGCCACGCCCGAGGAAATCAGCCCCAAGCCACTGCCGGTGGTACCAGAACCCACGGCGCCCCCACCCAGAGTCAAGGCGCCAAGATTGGCCGGCAGCGCACCGCTGATGCGCTTGAGGGGCACTCGCCCACCCGCCTCGACCTCACGACCGCCCAGCAGCGTCAACGCGCCGTAATTCCCTACCGCATCAGTTGGTATGAAGCCTGTCGGGGTGACGTAGTCGATGATTGCGTTCGGCAGCTTGCAAGACTTGGTGAATACGCAACCGACGGGCTCTGGTTGCGACTCCACCGGTGTAGTCGGAAGCCGCTCCTCATAGGCCTGCTGGCGAGCGAGCATCTGCTCATAATGCCGCTGCGCCTCATCACGCTCCGCCAATTCGCTCGCGGTCATATCGCGCAGGCGGTGATAACCGCCGCCGTCAGCGTCGTAGAGTTGCCATACCTGGGGCACATCCTTGTTGCGGGCCATAGTCCTTTGCTCGGTCGCCAGGGAAACCCCGGTCTTCAACCGGGGCTCTCACGGTAACCAGGGCAAGGGGGTCCTGGCTGTCAGGCAAATCCGAGTTGGTCGAGCGACTTTTCTTTTTCGTTGAAGTCCAGCGATTGCCCCTAAACTGGAGGCCGACTGGCACCACCGACAGACCTTGCGGACGACCCACCATGCACTTCGCCCCCGGCTTCCCCGACGATCCGACCATGCGCCAGCTCATGCAGTTGCTGCACGAAGAAATCGGCCTGCCCGAACGCAAAGGCATCAGCCTGAAGACCGCCATCAACCTCGACCTGGGCTGCGACGGCGCGGACGCCGAACAGCTGATGCAGGAACTGGAAGAACTGTTCGTCATCGACTTTATCGACTACGACGCCTACCGCTATTTCCAGCCCGAAGGCTACGACGTATTCCTCAAGCGCCGGGCCAAGGGGCGCGGCGACAAGATCCCGCTGACCATCGGCATGCTTTACCAGGCGATCAAAGCGAAACGCTGGGATACTCAGGAGCTGGAAAGCCTCTAGGGATCGCGACCAGGCCTTGGCGTACTGCTGCTTATGGTTCTGAGAATCAAGGACGGGTTGCGCATACCGCCGCTGAAAAACTGCACCGCCCTGACTGGCGCCAGTCTGATGAACCTCGGCGGCTTTTCGGCGTTCTCCTGGGGAGCAATGGCTGGCTCGGTGTCCGTGGTTACGGTGATCAGTACCCTGTCCGGTGGCATCGCAGCGATCCTGGGGTATGTGTTCTTCAAGGAACGCCTGTCTGCGATACAGATGATCGGAGTGGTATTGGTGCTGGTCGGGGCAATTGTGTTGCACCTGAAGGCGTGACCGGCAATTCCCACTAATGCCCCAGCAGACCTGCACAGCTGCGATCGCAGCCTTTGGTAGCGGCTACAGGAGTCCTCCTGAATAACGCCCACAAAAAAGCCGCCCCGAAGGGCGGCTTTCTAAACCACTTATCCGATGCTTACAGCTTCGGACCAGCAGCCTTGATGGCGTCGCTCACGTCGAACTTCTTGAAGTTCTCGATGAACAGGCCGGCCAGGGCCTTGGCGGCTTCGTCGTAGGCGGCTTTGTCAGCCCAGGTGTTGCGTGGGTTGAGCAGGCCGGTTTCGACGCCTGGAACGGCCAGTGGCACGTCCAGGTTGATGGTGTCCAGGTGCTCGGTCGCGGCACCGACCAGAGCGCCGCTCTGGATGGCCGCGATCACGCCACGGGTGGTCGGGATGTTGAAGCGCTTGCCGACGCCGTAGCCACCGCCGGTCCAGCCGGTGTTGACCAGGTAGACCTTGGAGCCGAAGCCGCGGATGCGCTTGATCAGCAGCTCTGCGTATTCGCCTGCCGGACGCGGGAAGAAGGGTGCGCCGAAGCAGGTGGAGAATGTGGACTTGATGCCGCTGCCCGAACCCATTTCGGTCGAGCCCACCAGAGCGGTGTAGCCGGACAGGAAGTGGTAGGCGGCTTGTTCTTCGCTGAGGATCGACACTGGCGGCAGTACGCCGGTCAGGTCGCAGGTCAGGAAGATCACGGCGTTCGGCTCGCCACCGAGGTTTTTCGCGGAACGCTTCTCGACGTGCTCCAGCGGGTAGGCGGCGCGGCTGTTCTGGGTCAGGCTGCCGTCGGCGTAGTCGGCCTTCTTGGCGTCGTCCAGCACAACGTTTTCCAGCACGGCGCCGTGCTTGATGGCTTTCCAGATGACCGGCTCGTTCTTCTCGGACAGGTCGATGCACTTGGCATAGCAACCGCCTTCGATGTTGAACACCACGCCCTCGCCCCAGCCGTGCTCGTCGTCACCGATCAGGTAACGGCTTTCATCGGCGGACAGGGTGGTCTTGCCGGTACCGGACAGACCGAAGAACAGGGTCACGTCGCCTTCTTCGCCAATGTTGGCGGCGCAGTGCATCGGCAGCACGTCGGCGGCCGGCAGCAGGAAGTTCTGTACCGAGAACATGGCTTTTTTCATTTCACCGGCGTAGCGCATGCCGGCGATCAGCACTTTCTTCTGAGCGAAGTTGAGGATCACGCAACCGTCGGAGTTGGTGCCGTCACGCTCTGGAACACATTCGAAGTTGGCAACGTTGAGCACCTGCCACTCATCACGGCCAGCCGGGTTGTACTGGGCCGGGTTGATGAACAGGCAACGACCGAACAGATTCTGCCAGGCAGTCTGGGTGGTCATCTTCACGGCCAGGTAGTGCTCTTCAGCCGCACCTACATGCACATGGGAAACGAAGTGCTCTTGCGCGTTGTTGAACGCCTCGACGCGAGCCCACAGGGCATCGAACTTGTCGGCCGGGAACTTGCGGTTGATCGGGCCCCAGGCGATAGCGTCCTGGGTGCTCGGCTCTTCAACGATGAAACGATCGACTGGCGAACGGCCGGTACGGTGACCGGTACGAACAACCAGCGCGCCGGTATCGGCAAGCTCGCCTTCACCGCGGTTCAGGGCTTCTTTAACCAGATCATCAACACTCAGATCGGTGTACACGGCGTTATTGGCTTGCGTCATGAGGTTCCCCGTCGGCCAGTGGCCGAGTGCTCCAAACGTTTTGTAGTAGAAAGTCGTGCACTACTACCGCGAAAAAAGTGCGCCGGATTATGCCAGAAAAGCCCAAAAAGAGTAGGGCCCTCCCGTCAGAACGGCGTTAATCCGGCGCTTGCCAGGTGATTTACCTGCGCTGAACCGTTTTAGTGACGAGTATCTGACGGCGACTCGACACCCGCTCCGGCGAACAATTGGCTGATATCGGCCGCATCGAACAGGTAGCGCTCGTTGCAGAACTGGCAATCGATCTCGATGCTGCCGCCGTGTTCGACCACAAGCTTCTGCGCATCTTCCAGACCCAGACTGACCAGCGCATTGCCCGAGCGTTCCCGCGAGCAGCTGCAACGGAAGCGTAGCGGCTGCACATCGAACAGGCGCACGGCTTCTTCATGGTAGAGGCGATGGAGCACGGTTTCGTTGTCCAGGCTCAGCAGTTCATCGGCGGTCAGGGTGCTGCCCAGCGCGGTGATGTGCTGCCAGCTGGCGGCGCGTTCTTCTTCATCCTTGAGGCGGTCGGCCGGCAGTTGCTGCAGCAGCAGGCCACGGGCGCGACGACCGTCGGCGTGCAACCAGAAACGGGTGCCGACCTGCTGGGACATGACGAAGTAGTTGGTGAAGCATTCCGACAGGGTGGCGCCGTCCAGGTCGACGATGCCCTGGTAGCGCTGGCCGTGGGTCGGGTCGACGGTCAGGGCGAGAACGCCATTGGGCATCAGGTCGGCCAGGGTCGCGTCCGGGGCGATCTGCTCCGCGTCGTAGCGGGCCAGGCCACGGATCTCGCGCTCGCTGGAGCACTCGATCATCAACAGCGGCACCGGGCCTTCGGAGCGTGCCTGGAGGATCAGCAAGCCATCGAACTTCAGCGTGCCGACCAGCAGCGCGGCCGCCGCCATCAGCTCGCCGAGCAGTTGCGCGACTGGCTCCGGGTAAGCGTGTTTGGCGAGGACTTCGGCATAGCTGCGCTCCAACGCCACCAGCTCGCCGCGGGCGTCGCTGTCATCGAAGATGAAGCGTTGGGTGAAGTCGGTATCCGGCAAATGAGTCATAGGTCTGGGTATCTGAAGTGATGACAAAATGGTTACAAGACATGAAAATTGCGATTTTTCGCACCGTTATGGTGCGCGATTTTCTGCCGTTGGAGGCATTTTATGAACAATCCGGGTTTGTTCCAAGCAAGGTGGAACCTCGGCAAGCTGGTGTTGTGCAATCTGCTCCCTCTGGCGCTGTTGGGTTTCTGGTTATGGCCAAGCGGGCACATGCTCTGTGTGATGTTCGACGAATGGCTGTTCCGCCTGCTGAATGCTCCCCTTGCGAGCAACTCCACCTGGCTGCATATCTGGGCTGTGGCCAGCCTGCGACCTTTCGACGCGATAGTCGGGCTGATCCTGCTGACCCTGTTGATTCGCGGGGACTGGGTATTCAAGGCCGTGGACGTGCGTCGGGCCTTTTTCGGCTTCCTGTCGATCCTGCTATTGATGCTGATTATCCGCCTGTTGTTCTCCCGGCTCGCCGACACCATGGGTTGGCAGCACGACAGTCCGTCGATGATGCTCGCGGATGCCGTGCGCATGAGCGACTACTTCCCGCACTGGGAAAAAACCTGGGAGCTCAAGGATCGTTCCAGCCAGAGCTTCCCCGGCGATCACGCTTCGGTGCTGTTGATCTGGGGGCTGTTCATGGGAGTCTTCAGCCGCAGCGTCGGCCAGTTCCTGGTGATCTGGGGCCTGACCCTGCTGTTCATGATGCCGCGCCTGGTGGCCGGCGCGCACTGGGGCCAGGACGACTATATCGGCGGCGTGCTGCTGGCGGTCTGGGCGCTCGGCTGGGGCTACTACACCCCGTACGCGGCCAAGGCCTCGAACCTCCTGCTGCGGCTGACCGAGCCGCTGTTCAACCTGTTGGGCAAGCTGCCGTTGCTGTCGCACCTGAACGTGGTGCGGGCTACGGCCTGAGCAGGAGCCGGCTTGCCGGTGATTGAATGCAGAAGATGCGCCCTCTGGAGAATAGTGAGAGGGCTGCAACCGCTGCTTCGCAGCTGATCGCGGGCAAGCCTCGCTCCTACAGGGGCAGAGCATCTGCTTATTCGTGGCTGTGGAACTTGAACAGGTCGCGTCGTTGTTTCTTGGTCGGCTTGCCGTCGGTGCTCACACCCAGGGCGCCGGCCTTGCGCAGGGCAGCGGCGTTTTCCCGCTTGGCGATGCTGGCTTCGGTTTCCGTATAGAGGGTCTGCGCTTCCGGCGCCCCACGGCGCACGATCGACAGGGCCTGGACCACTACGGTGCGTTCGTCGAAACCGGTGCGTATCTCATACTCGTCGCCGACCCTCGGCTCCTTGCCCGGTTTGCAGCGCTCGCCACGGTGATGCACCTTGCCGCTTTCGATGGCGGCCTTGGCCAGCGCACGGGTCTTGTAGAAGCGCGCCGCCCACAGCCATTTATCCAGACGGACCTTGTCGTCGTCTTCGGCTTTTTGTGCCATGGCATTTCCTCATTCTGAAATATTTTCGAACTGTACTACCGTTTCTCTCGTGCCATGAATTGCGATGGCTCGGTTTAGAATGCAAGGCTTTGCAGCAGCCCGTCCGGGTGCTGCGGGACCGGGCTTAGATATCTGTCGCCTTTTACCCATTATTCTGCGTGAATACCGCGAATTCGGCCGCTTGACGGTACGAGCGGGTTCCTCAGCGGTTGAGCACATTTGAAGACATTTGACCATTTGACCGTCGTGGGTCTGCGCGAGTGGGTGGCGCTTCCGGATTTGGGAGTCGCCGGCCTGCGCGCCAAGATCGATACCGGCGCCAGCACCTCCAGCCTGCATGCCACCGAGATCGAGCCGTTCGAGCGCGACGGTGAGCAGTGGGTGCGCTTCAACGCGCATCTGGGCAGCGTGGTGCAGTTGCGTCACCGGCGTTGCGAAGCGCCGCTGGTGGCAATGAAAACCATCAAGAGCTCCAACGGCCAGGCGCAGGTGCGCTATGTGATCAGCACCACCCTGGCGCTCGGCGATCGGGTCTGGCGGGTGGAGTTCACCCTCGCCTGCCGCAAAGCCATGCGCTACCGCCTGCTGCTCGGTTCCAAAGCCCTGATCGATGGCCAGCTGGTGGTCAATCCGGGGATCAAATACGTTCAAGACAAACCGGTGTTCCCGGTGTCCACTACCTCTGCCACAGGTGTTGCATGAAGATCGCTGTGCTGTCGCGTAACCCGCGTCTGTATTCCACTCGTCGCCTGGTCGAAGCCGGCACCGAGCGTGGCCATGAAATGGTGGTGGTCGACACCCTGCGCGCCTATATGAACATCGCCAGCCACAAACCGCAGATCCACTACCGCGGCAAGCCGCTGGAGGGTTTCGATGCGGTGATTCCACGGATCGGCGCCTCGGTGACCTTCTATGGCTGCGCGGTGCTGCGCCAGTTTGAAATGATGGGCGTGTTCCCGCTCAACGAGTCGGTGGCCATCGCCCGCTCGCGGGACAAGCTGCGCTCCCTGCAACTGCTGTCCCGGCGTGGCATCGGCCTGCCGGTGACCGGCTTCGCCCACTCGCCGGACGACATTCCCGACCTGATCGAGATGGTCAACGGCGCGCCACTGGTGATCAAGGTACTGGAAGGCACCCAGGGCATAGGCGTGGTGCTGTGCGAAACCGCCACGGCGGCCGAGTCGGTGATCGAGGCCTTCATGGGCCTGAAGCAGAACATCATGGTCCAGGAGTACATCAAGGAAGCCGGCGGCGCCGACATCCGCTGCTTCGTGGTCGGCGACAAGGTGATTGCCGCGATGAAGCGCCAGGCCAAACCGGGCGAGTTCCGCTCCAACCTGCACCGTGGCGGCAGCGCCAGCCTGATCAAGATCACCCCGGAAGAACGCATGACCGCCCTGCGCGCGGCCAAGGTCATGGGCTTGAGCGTGGCGGGCGTGGATATCCTGCGCTCGAACCACGGGCCGCTGGTGATGGAAGTGAATTCCTCACCGGGCCTGGAGGGCATCGAGACCACCACCGGCAAGAACGTCGCGGGGATCATCATCGAGCACATCGAGAAGAACGGTGGCCCGAACATGACTCGGACTAAAGGAAAAGGCTGAGTTGTAGCCGCTGCCGCAGGCTGCGATCGGCTGCGTAGCAGACGCAGCACTCGCAAATCGAACGAAGGTCCTTCGGCCCTTATCGCAGCCTTCGGCAGCGGCTACAGGTCAAACCGCATCCCTGGGCAGCAACAACCCCAACGGCAAGCGCACCCGCGCCTCCAGGCCGCCATCGGCGCGGTTGCGCAATTCGACATTGCCGCCGTGCATCGAGGCGATCCGCTTGACGATGGCCAGGCCCAGGCCGGTGCCCTTGCCACCCCGGGCACGGTCGCCGCGGGTGAAGGGGTTGAAGATCGCTTCCAGCTCCGACGGATCGATACCCGCGCCACGGTCCATCACGCTCAGCACCACATAAGGCGCGCTGGTGTCGCCCGAGACATAGGCCGCCACTTCGACTTCGGTACCGGCGTGGTTCAACGCGTTGCCGATCAGGTTGTTCAGCAGGCGCTTCATCGACACCCGACGCAGCGGGAACGGCGGGATCGGCTCCAGGCGCAAGTGCACCTTTTCATCGTTCTGGTTGTAGGGCGCCGCCACTTCGCGCACCAGGTCGCTGAGATCGACCTCCTCCACCGACTCGTCGCGGCCGTCGCGGATAAAGGCCAGGAACTGATCGAGAATCGCGTCCATGTCTTCGATGTCGCGGACCATGTCGTCAGTCAGGTCGTTGTGGCTGCCCATCAGCTCCAGCGACAGGCGCAGACGGGTCAGCGGCGTGCGCAGGTCGTGGGACACCCCCGCCAGCATCAGCTCGCGTTCGCGCCCGGCCTGTTCTACGTCCTCGGCCATCTGGTTGAAGGCGCGGTACACCTCGGTCATCTCGCTCGGTGTGTCGCTGATCGGCAGGCGCACGCTGCGCCCCTGCCCCAGTTGCCGGGCGGCATAGACCAGGCGCTTGAGGGGCTGGTTGAGCTGGCTGACGAAGATCCATGCCGAAGCTGTGGACAACAGGCCGATTGCCAAGAACCAGCCGAGCACGCTCCAGATCTTCTGCCCGCGCAGCGGGTGCGGATACAGCGGCACTTTCAGCCAGCCATCACCCAGGCTCGGCGCGCGCACCCAGAGCGCCGGCGGGGCATGCATGCGCAGGCGCACTTCAGTGTCGGCGCCCAGTTCGGCCTGCATCTGCCGCTGATAGATCTCGCTGTAGGGCCAATGCTGCTCGCCCGCCGGCACGCCGCTGCCGACCACCTTGATCAGCCCAGCGGCCTCGGCGATCTGGTCGCGGTTAGATTCGTCGGCGGCCCAATAGGCGCGCAGGGTCAGGGCCACGCCGTGGCTGTACTGGCGGTCCACCAGCACGTCCTCGTTCATCAGCAGATAAACCAGGGTCAGCGCCTTGGAGAACAGCACCACGATCAGCACCAGCCAGAGGGTGCGGGAGAAGAAGCTTTGCGGGAACCACAGCGGGGTTTTCATAAACAGCCATTACACGCTTTGCAGGAGCGAGTCGCGCTCGCAGAGTTGCGGAATGCGAGCGCCCGGGTCGTTTGCCGGCCCGGGCGCTCGCTCCTACAAATCATCGGTCACTTGGTGGTGGTGCCATCCGGCACGAACACATAACCCACGCCCCAGACCGTCTGGATATAACGCGGCTTGGACGGATCGGGCTCGATCATCCGGCGCAGGCGGGAGATCTGCACGTCGATGGAACGCTCCAAAGCATCCCACTCGCGGCCACGGGCCAGGTTCATCAGCTTGTCGCGGGTCAGCGGCTGGCGAGCGTTCATCACCAGGGCCTTGAGCACCGCGAACTCACCGGTGGTGAGCATGTGCACTTCGGCGCCGCGCTTGAGTTCGCGGGTGGCCAGGGACAGCTCGTAGTCGCCGAAGGTGACGTTTTCGTCTTCGCTGCCCGGCGCGCCCGGCACCGGAGCCGACTGGCGACGCAGCACGGCCTTGACCCGCGCCATCAGTTCGTCGGGGTTGAACGGCTTGGCCAGGTAATCGTCGGCGCCCAGCTCCAGGCCCTTGATCCGGCTCAGCTCGTCGCCCTTGGCGGTAAGCATGATGATCGGGATCTGGTTGTTCGCACTGCGCAGGCGGCGGCACGCGGTCAGGCCGTCTTCGCCAGGCAGCATCAGGTCGAGGACGACCAGGTTGAATACTTCGCGACCCAGCAGACGGTCCATCTGCTCGGTGTTGGGAACCGCGCGGGCACGGTAGCCCTTGCTGACGAAGAAGCGCTCCAGCAGGCTGCTCAGCCCCGGGTCGTCGTCAACAATAAGAATTTTTTCGCCTTCGGCAGTTTGTGCAGTGCTGCTCATCAGATGCTCCTTTTATCTCGGTGCGCATTATGGCGTAGCTGCCGTTATACGCACCGTGTGCATTGTTAGCAGATTTTTCCTCAACCGCCAGAAAACCCGCCGTCGGCCGCCAGTGGGCCGATACCCCCGAAGACTGGAACGCTGGTTATAATGCGCCGCCTTTTGTGTCAGGCAACCTCTGATCGTTATCGCCCGTGGCCACTTTTTATTTTTCCCGGCCAGGCAGTAATTGTTCGATTTCACGGGTCAACAGGCAGCCTTTTGATCCAGGCAGCGGCGCACGCCAGGCCGCTCAACCAGACTCGACGAGCCCAATTTTCCGTGCCGGCGAGCCTGCTTTGACAATTTTTCAGGTGGTTTTATGGACAGCATCAACAGCCGCATTGCCGAGGAACTCGGTGTACGCCCACAACAGGTCGAAGCGGCCGTCGCTCTATTGGATGAAGGCTCCACCGTGCCCTTCATCGCCCGCTACCGGAAGGAAGTGACCGGCAGCCTCGATGACACCCAACTGCGTCATCTGGAAGAGCGCCTGCGCTACCTGCGAGAACTCGACGAACGGCGCATCAGCATCCTCGCCAGCATCGAGGAACAAGGCAAGCTGACCCCGGAACTGGCCCGCGACATCAAGCTCGCCGACACCAAGACCCGCCTCGAAGACCTCTACCTGCCGTACAAGCAGAAGCGCCGCACCAAGGGCCAGATCGCCCTGGAAGCCGGCCTCGGCGAACTGGCGGACGGCCTGTTCAACGACCCAAGCCTGACCCCGGAAAGCGAAGCCGCGCGCTTTGTCGACGCCGAAAAAGGCGTGGCCGATGTGAAGGCCGCACTGGAAGGCGCCAAGTACATCCTCATGGAGCGTTTCGCCGAAGACGCCAGCCTGCTGGACAAGCTGCGCAACTTCCTCAAGCAGGAAGCCACCCTCAGTGCCCGCGTGATCGCCGGCAAGGAAGAGGAAGGCGCCAAGTTCCGCGACTACTTCGAACACGACGAACCGCTGAAGAGCATGCCGTCGCACCGCGCCCTGGCGATTTTCCGTGGCCGCAACGAAGGCATCCTCAGCTCCGCGCTGAAAGTCGGCGACGAACTGCCGGGCACCATGCACCCATGCGAAGGCATGATCGGCCAGCAGGTCGGCATCCAGAACCAGAACCGCCCGGCGGACAAATGGCTGGGTGAAGTGGTGCGCTGGACCTGGAAGGTCAAGCTCTACACCCACCTGGAAACCGACCTGCTGGGCGAGCTGCGCGACAGCGCCGAAACCGAGGCGATCAACGTCTTCGCCCACAACCTGCACGACCTGCTGCTGGCCGCGCCGGCCGGCCCGCGCGCGACCCTGGGCCTCGACCCGGGCCTGCGCACCGGCTGCAAGGTGGCGGTGGTGGATGCCACCGGCAAGCTGCTGGACCACGCCACCGTTTACCCCCACGTGCCGCACAACAAATGGGACCAGACCATCGCCGTGCTGGCCGCGCTGTGCGCCAAGCACTCGGTGGACCTGATCGCCATCGGCAACGGCACCGCCAGCCGGGAAACCGACAAGCTGGCCGCCGAGCTGATCAAGAAATACCCGGCCATGCGCATGACCAAGGTCATGGTCTCCGAGGCGGGCGCTTCGGTGTACTCGGCGTCGGAACTGGCCGCCAAGGAATTCCCTGATCTCGACGTGTCGATCCGTGGCGCGGTGTCCATCGCCCGCCGCCTGCAGGACCCGCTGGCCGAGCTGGTGAAGATCGATCCGAAATCCATCGGCGTCGGCCAGTACCAGCACGACGTGTCGCAACTGAAGCTGGCCCGTGGCCTGGATGCGGTGGTCGAGGACTGCGTGAACGCCGTCGGCGTGGACGTCAACACCGCGTCGGTGGCCCTGTTGGCGCGGATCTCCGGCCTCAACACCACCCTGGCACAGAACATCGTCAGCCACCGCGATGAAAACGGTGCGTTCAAGACCCGCGCCGCGCTGAAGAAGGTTGCCCGCCTGGGTGAAAAGACCTTCGAACAGGCCGCCGGCTTCCTCCGTGTGATGAACGGCGACAACCCGCTGGACGCGTCCGCGGTGCACCCGGAAGCCTACCCGCTGGTGCAGCGCATCGCCGCCGAGACCGACCGCGACATCCGCTCGCTGATCGGCGACAGCGGCTTCCTCAAGCGCCTGGATCCGAAGAAGTTCACCGACGAGACCTTCGGCCTGCCGACTGTCACCGACATCCTCCAGGAACTGGACAAACCCGGCCGCGACCCGCGTCCCGAGTTCAAGACCGCCGAGTTCCAAGAAGGCGTCGAAGACCTCAAGGACCTGCAACTGGGGATGATCCTCGAAGGCGTGGTGACCAACGTCACCAACTTCGGCGCCTTCGTCGACATCGGCGTGCACCAGGACGGCCTGGTGCACATCTCGGCGCTGTCGGAGAAGTTCATCAAGGACCCGCGTGAGGCGGTGAAGGCCGGTGACGTGGTCAAGGTCAAGGTCATGGAAGTCGACATCCCGCGCAAACGCGTCGGCCTGTCGATGCGCATGAGCGACACCCCGGGCGAGAAGATCGACGGCGCTCGCGGTTCGCGTCCAGGCTCGGCGCCGCGCTCGTCGGGCAACAGCGCCCCGCGCAAGGAAACTGTGGCTGCGGCTCCGACCAACAACGCCATGGCTTCGCTGTTCGCCAACGCCAAGCAGTTGAAGAAACGCTGATGGAGATCCCGGCCGGCTTGACCGAAAGCGCGTTCAGCCAACTGCTCGGCTGCCGTCTGCAGCGCCTGGAGGTCGGGGAAGCCGACGTCGCCCTGACGCTGACGCCGCAGCTGCGCAATCGCGGCCAGAAGCTGCACGGCGGGGCGATCTTCAGCCTGGTCGACATTGCCATGGGGCTGGCCTGTTCCAGCGCCCACGGCTTCGACCAGCAGAGCGCGACCATCGAGTGCAAGATCAACTACATCCGCGCCGTCGCCGAGGGCGACGTGGTCTGCCACGCCCGGGTGATCCACCCGGGCCGCCGCACCCTGGTGGTCGAGGCCGATGTGATGCAAGGCGACAAACTGGTCGCCAAGGCACAAGGCACGTTCGCGGTCCTCTGAGGGCCCCTTTGGTGACAGCCACGACGCCAATTCGTCCGCTAGCGACGCGGCCCGCCTTCGAACATCGACAAACCTAGCTCCCCGTCATCGATTTGAGTTAATTTCGGCGCTGCGAAAGCGGCGTCGGAGTTTTCTGCCTGCGCTAAAGCCAGATTCAGGGATGAAGCGTGGTGCTTGCAAAACAGGGCCAGGCCGGCTCAACGACCAGGCGAAAACGCCAGTTTCAACTTCACCCTTGTAGACCGTCCTGCCCACCCCCATATTGGGGCGACTGACGCGTGAAGGAATCCAACTTGAGCGAACTTCTCAACCGCCGCCTGGCTCTGCTCGGCGAGCGCGCTAACCTCTCCCTGCTCGAGCAGTGCCTGCACGGTATCGAGCGCGAATGCCTGCGCGTGACCGGCGAAGCGCGCCTGGCCCAGACCCCGCACCCGGAAGAACTGGGTTCCGCGCTGACCAACGAACAGATCACCACCGATTATTCCGAGTCGCTGCTGGAGTTCATCACCCCGGCCCTGTCCGATCCGGCGGATACCCTGGCCAGCCTCGACAAGATTCACCGTTTCGCCTACAGCAAGCTCGGCAACGAGTACCTGTGGAGTCCATCGATGCCGTGCCCGTTGCCGGCCGAGGAAGACATCCCGATCGCCTATTACGGCACCTCCAACATCGGCCAGCTCAAGTATGTGTACCGCAAGGGCCTGGCCCTGCGTTACGGCAAGACCATGCAGTGCATCGCCGGGATCCACTACAACTTCTCCCTGCCGGAGCAGCTCTGGCCGCTGCTCAAGCAGGCCGAAGGCTTCGTCGGCAGCGACCGCGACTATCAGTCGTCGGCGTACATCGCGCTGATCCGCAACTTCCGTCGCTACAGCTGGCTGCTGATGTACCTGTTCGGCGCCTCGCCGGCGCTGGACGCGGGCTTCCTGCGCGGGCGCTCGCACCAGCTGGAACAGCTGGACGCCGAGACCCTGTACCTGCCGTACGCCACCAGCCTGCGCATGAGCGACCTGGGCTACCAGAGCAACGCCCAGGCCGGCCTGACCCCTTGCTACAACGACCTGAACAGCTACACCGACAGCCTGCGCAGGGCCGTCGCCACGCCGTACGCGCCTTATGTGGAGATCGGCACCCACCAGGACGGTGAGTGGGTCCAGCTCAACACCAACATCCTGCAGATCGAAAACGAGTACTACTCCAACATCCGCCCGAAACGCGTGACCTACACCGGCGAGCGGCCGATCCAGGCGCTGATGGCCCGTGGCATCCAGTACGTCGAAGTGCGTTGCCTGGACATCAACCCGTTCCTGCCGATGGGCATCGACGTGCAGGAAGCTCGCTTCCTCGACGCCTTCCTGCTGTATTGCGCGCTCAACGAAAGCCCGCTGCTGGAGAACAACGAGTGCGGCAACGCCACCTCGAACTTCCTCAAGGTGGTCAAGGAAGGACGCCGTCCGGGCCTGCACTTGCTGCACCAGGGACAGCTGGTGGACCTCAAGGAATGGGCCGGCGAACTGCTGGAAAAGATCGCGCCGCTGGCCGCCCTGCTCGACCGCAGCCACGGTGGCGACGCCCACAGCAAGGCGCTGGACGACCAGCTGGCCAAGGTCAAGGATGCGTCCCTGACGCCTTCGGCCCAGGTCCTGGCCGCCATGCAGGAGCACAAGGAAAGTTTCAGCCAGTTCTCCCTGCGCCAGAGCCTGGCCCACTCCGAGTTCTTCCGCAGCGAGTCCCTGGACAAGGAAGACCAGGCGCGTTTCGAAGAAGCGGCGCGCAGCTCCCTGCAACAACAGGCCGAGCTGGAACAGAACGAAGTCGGCGATTTCGACGTGTTTGTCGGCTCGTATCAGGCAAGTATCCTGGCGATCAGCAACTAAGCGCCTGCGGCGCTTATCGCGGGCAAGCCTCGCTCCTACGGGAGCGAGCAACTGATAGACACACCGCGCCGCCTACATCGCGAGCAAGCTTCGCTCCTACACAGCGCTGTTCTGTAGGAGCGAGGCTTGCCCGCGATGGAGCGCAAAGCGCTCCCCCTCAAAAAAGTGCTCTCTTTAGAAGATTCCTCTTTTAAGCTAATTCTAAAAAGTTATTTATTTTTAGATTCTTAGATCATTTAGTCTCCTCCCACGTCCACACTTGGTCGCCTGCTGAGGAGCTTCATGATGAAACTGCACTTTCCCCTTCGCCTCCTGGCGGCCGTCTCCCTGGCCACCGCGAGCTTCTTCGCCCAGGCAGCCGACGTCACCGTCGCCTACCAGACCACCGTCGATCCAGCGAAAGTCGCCCAGGCCGACGGCACCTACGAAAAAGTCACCCAGGCCAAGATCGACTGGCGCAAGTTCGACAACGGCGCCGACATCATCGCCGCCATCGCGTCGGGCGATGTGCAGATCGGCTACCTCGGTTCCAGCCCGCTGACCGCCGCGATCACCCGCAAGGTGCCGGTGGAAACCTTCCTTATCGCCACCCAGATCGGCGCCGCCGAAGCCCTGGTGGCCCGCGACGGGTCCGGGATCAAGACGCCCCAGGACCTGGTCGGCAAGAAAGTCGCCGTGCCCTTCGTTTCCACCGGCCACTACAGCCTGCTGGCCGCGCTCAAGCACTGGAAAATCGACCCGGCGAAAGTACAGATTCTCAACCTCGCGCCACCGGCGATCATCGCCGCCTGGAAGCGCGGCGACATCGACGCCACCTACGTCTGGGACCCGGCGCTGGGCGTGGCCAAGGAAAACGGCAAGGTGCTGATCACCTCCGGCGAACTGGCCCAGTTCGGCGCGCCGACCTTTGATGCCTGGATCGTGCGCAAGGACTTCGCCGAGAAGCACCCGCAAATCGTCACCGCCTTCGCCAAGGTGACCCTGGATGCCTATGCCGATTACCGCAAGGACCCAAAAGCCTGGCTGGCCGAGCAGAGCAACGTCGACAAGCTGGTGAAACTCTCCGGCGCCAAGGCCAGCGACATTCCGCTGCTGTTGCAGAGCAACGTCTACCCGCTGGCGGCCGACCAGGTCATCAGCCTTGGCGCGCCGACCACCAAGGCCATCACCGACACCGCGGTGTTCCTCAAGGAGCAAGGCAAGGTCGAGGCGGTTCTGCCGGACTACGCGCCGTACGTCAGCGCCAAGTACATCACCAACTGAAGGTTCGCCGCAGAAGTCGCCGGGCCCAGGCCCGGCGCTTCTCGTAGCACGTCTTGCACCTGCAAAAGCAGCATCTAAAAAGGCTGCATCTAATAAGGAGAGCGCCGCCATGGCCTTGCTACAACTGGAGCGCATCAGCGCACAGTACCCCGGCGCCGCCGAACCGGTGCTGGCGGATATTTCCCTGACGCTCGGGCCCCAGCAGCTGCTGGTCGCCCTCGGCCCTTCCGGCAGTGGCAAGACTTCGTTGTTGAACCTGATCGCCGGTTTCGTCGAACCCAGCGCCGGGCGCATCACCCTGGATGGCGTGCCGGTTGCCGGCCCGAGCGCCGAACGCGGCGTGGTGTTCCAGGACGATGCCCTGCTGCCCTGGCAGGACGTACTGGCCAACGTCGGTTTCGGCCTCGAACTGGCCGGCATCGCCCGCGACCAACGTGAAGCCCGCGCCCGGGAAATGCTCGCCCTGGTGGACCTGGCCGGCTTCGACAAGCGGCGCATCTGGCAGCTCTCCGGCGGACAACGCCAGCGTGTAGGCCTGGCCCGCGCCCTGGCCGCTGACCCACGGGTACTGCTGATGGACGAGCCCTTCGGCGCCCTCGATGCCTTCACCCGCGAGCAGATGCAGGAGCTGTTGCTGCAAGTCTGGCAACGCACTGCCAAGCCGGTGTTCCTGATTACCCACGACATCGAGGAGGCGGTGTTCCTCGCCACCGACCTGATCCTGCTGGCGCCCAACCCGGGGCAGATCGTCGAGCGCTTGAGCCTGGACTTCGGCCGGCGTTACGCGGCCGGCGAATCGGCCCGGGCAATCAAATCCGACCCGCGCTTTATCGAAACCCGCGAACACGTGCTGGCCCGGGTGTTCTCCCAACGCAGTGCCGTCTTGCGGCAGGAGCGCGCATGAACAGCTACGACCTCCCGGCCACCACGACCAAAGCCGCCACCCCACGCACCGCGGCGCCCCTGCGCCGCAGCCTGAGCACCCGCTGGATCAGCGTGCTGACCCTGGTGGTCCTGCTCGCCCTGTGGTGGGCGGTGACGGCCAGCGGCCTGATCGAACCGCTGTTCCTGCCGCCACCTTCCGCCGTGCTGCAAAAGGGCTGGCTGCTGGTCACCAGCGGCTATATGGATTCCACCCTGTGGCAGCACCTGGGCGCGAGCCTCGGACGCATCGGCCTGGCCCTGGGTTTTGCCGTGCTGACCGCGATTCCGGTGGGCATCGCCATCGGCCACAACCGCATCGCCCGTGGCGTGCTGGACCCGCTGATCGAGTTCTACCGGCCGATTCCACCCCTGGCCTACCTGCCGCTGATCGTCATCTGGTGCGGCATCGGCGAGCTGTCCAAGGTGCTGCTGATCTACCTGGCGATCTTCGCCCCGATCGCCATCGCCACCGCCACCGGCGTGCGCACCGTGGACCCGACCCGGCTGCGCGCCGCGCAGTCCCTGGGTGCGACCCGGGCCCAGCTGATTCGCCATGTGATCCTGCCCAGCGCCCTGCCGGACATCCTCACCGGCGTGCGCATCGGCCTCGGGGTGGGCTGGTCGACCCTGGTCGCCTCCGAACTGATCGCCGCCACCAGCGGCCTGGGGTTCATGGTGCAGTCCGCCGCGCAGTTCCTGGTCACCGATGTGGTGGTGCTGGGGATCCTGGTCATCGCCCTGATCGCCTTCGCCATGGAAATGGGCCTGCGCGCCCTGCAGCGCAAGCTGGTGCCCTGGCATGGCCAGGCCCATTGAAACCCCGATAACCCTGTAGCNTTTTGCGAGCGCTTTGCGCTCGATCGCAGCCTCGCCGGGGCTCGGCAGCGGCTACAGGGGTAGCGGGCAAGATTTCTTACAGACAGAACTGACCACGCCGGCAATTCGGCGCTCCATTCGAGAACGACATGAGCCTGACCATCACCCCTTTAAGCTCCGCCCTGGGCGCCCAGATCAGTGGCGTCGACATCAGCCAGCCACTGGCCAGCGAACAGCGCGATACCATCGAGCAGGCGCTGCTCCAGCATCAGGTGCTGTTCTTCCGCGACCAGCCGATCGACCCGCAGCAACAGGCGCGCTTCGCGGCGAACTTTGGCGACCTGCATATCCATCCGATCTACCCCAACGTGCCGGAACAGCCGGAAGTGCTGATCCTCGACACCGCGGAAACCGATGTGCGCGACAACGCCATCTGGCACACCGACGTGACCTTCCTGCCGACCCCGGCCCTGGGCGCGGTGCTCAGCGCCAAGCTGTTGCCAACCTACGGCGGCGATACCCTGTGGGCCAGCGGCATCGCGGCCTATGAGGCGCTCTCGGAGCCGATGAAGAAGCTGCTGCAAGGCCTGACCGCGACTCACGAGTTCATCAAGTCCTTTCCCCTGGAACGCTTCGGCAATACCCCGGAGGGCCTGGCGCGCTGGGAAGAAGCCAAGCGGAAAAACCCGCCGCTGTCGCACCCGGTGATCCGCACCCACCCGGTCAGCGGACGCAAGTCGCTGTTCGTCAACGAAGGCTTCACGACCAGGATCAACGAGCTGTCGGACAGCGAAAGCGAAGTCATCCTGAAACTGCTGTTCGCCCACGCCACCCGCCCGGAATTCACCATCCGCTGGCGCTGGCAGACCAACGACGTGGCCTTCTGGGACAACCGCGTGACCCAGCACTACGCGGTCGACGACTACCGCCCGCAACGCCGCGTGATGCACCGCGCGACGATTCTTGGGGATGTGCCGTTTTTTCGTTGAGTCTACTTGGGAGAAATCTGAATAAGACCGAGGGCGGCCCAGATCAGGGCCGCCGATGTTAGCTTCTCGATTTCTTGCGAGTTGAGAGGTGCCTCTCATGACCATTGCCCTATACAAGCTCATCGGCCCGATCATGTTGCCTCTGCAAAAACAGACGACATCCCACGGATATTCGATAGAAGAGGAAGCACGCCAGATACTGCTCAAGGCCTTCCCTCAAGAAATCGACATCCGGAGTCTTGGCAGCCGAATCCGTACCCGCTTTGGCGAATGCAACGGGGTTGAACTTGAATTGCCAAGTCGCAATCCCTGACAAATAGAATTTGCCTGCCCCTCCATGAAGAGGCGCTTCCCTTCATTACAGCTACAGCTGGATTCCGCCCTGCTCCAAGTAGGAGCGAAGCTTGCTCGCGATAGCGGTATGCCTGACACCACACACCGCCTCGATCGCCGGCAAGCCTGGCTCCTACAGAAGCCGCGATAGCCTCACAACCCGCAGGCAGGTTTCACTCCGCGGTTGAAGGTTTCTCCCACAGATTGATCCCGCCTTCCCGGGCGAAACGATCGATCTCTGCCAGTTCTTCCGCGCTGAAGTTCAGGTTCTGCAACGCCCCGACGTTCTCGACTATCTGCTCTGGCCGGCTGGCACCGATCAGGGCCGAGGTCACCCGCGGGTCGCGCAGGGTCCAGGCCAGGGCCAGTTGCGCCAGGCTCTGGCCGCGACGCTTGGCGATTTCGTTTAGGGCGCGCACCTGGGCGAGGTTGGCTTCGGACAGGTGCGAGGCTTGCAGCGAACCACCGCCCGGGCGATTGACCCGCGCGTCCTCGGGAACGCCATTGAGGTACTTGTCGGTCAGCAACCCCTGAGCCAAAGGCGTGAAGGCGATCACCCCGGCGCCGAGCTCGTCGGTGGTGTCCAGCAGGTCTTTCTCCACCCAGCGGTTGAGCAGGTTATAGGCCGGCTGGTGGATCAGCAGCGGCACCTTCCACTCCTTGAGCAGGGCGGCGATCTCGCGGGTTTTCACCCCGGAATAGGACGAGATGCCAATGTACAGCGCCTTGCCCTGCTGCACCGCGGTGGCCAGGGCGCTGGCGGTTTCTTCCAGCGGGGTGTCCGGGTCGAAGCGGTGGGAATAGAAGATATCCACATAGTCCAGGCCCAGGCGTTGCAGGCTCTGGTCGAGGCTGGCCAGCACGTACTTGCGCGAGCCACCGCCCTGGCCATAGGGACCGGGCCACATGTCCCAGCCGGCTTTGCTGGAGATGATCAGCTCGTCGCGGTAGTGCTTGAAGTCTTCACGCAGCAGGCGACCGAAGTTGATCTCGGCACTGCCATAGGGCGGGCCGTAGTTGTTGGCCAGGTCGAAGTGGTTGATGCCCAGGTCGAAGGCGGTGCGCAACAACGAACGCTGGGTGTCGATCGGCGTGCTGTCGCCGAAGTTGTGCCACAGGCCCAGGGACAGCGCCGGCAGCACCAGGCCGCTGCGTCCGACGCGGCGGTAGGGAATGGAGTCGTAGCGGTTTTCGGCAGCAAGGTAAGTCATCGAACCCTCTCTATTTATCCTGAACACCCAGGTTTAAGCACATGCACATTGGTGCAGGGCAAGCGCCCTCGCAACTTCTGAATCAGCGGAGCGCCTGAACGTTGCCCAGCATACGCCCAGGCGAGATCGCGGCCACTTCAGGATCGGCCAATGACTGAAACCATCTGACACCTGCTGGCGGAACGCCCGGACACGACATTGGCACAGCACTGCTGCCGAAATGAAATGACCAGAAAACAGAAGGAAAATATGACAATAGAAATATTTTATTACGTACCACGTAATACAGTACGAAATCGTCGCTCAGAGGCAGCCTCGATCGACGCAATATCCCGGTTAATGGCAATGCTGGCTGGGAGCAGGAATAAGGGGCGAAAACACCGGAAACACAGGGCCCTGTCGGTGCCGGCGCTGCCTGGAAAAGCCAGGAATACGGCATCGAACAAAGCGCTGCATCAGTTGTTTATAGACGGTAAAACACCGCCCTGCCGGGCCGAACCGAAGGTTCCCAAGCCTGGGCGGTACAGGAAAATTGCCGAGGGGCAGATGCCAGGCATGCCCCCATGAGGACCATGGGGACGGGCAATGCCTAGGCGGAGAGCTCGCGTAGTGCCGCTGCCGCGAGAAAACCCGAGCGCGAACGGTAACGCTGGTCGCGCTTCACTGTCTGGTCGATGCGCTCCAACAGTTGCTCCGGCAACGTCGCATTGAAACGCACCGCCTTGCCGAAGTAAGGCGTGATATCGAACTCGACTACCCCCCATACGCCGCCGGCGTAGTCGGGATTGTCGATATGCGCGTCGACCTCATGCACCTGGGGCAGCGGCTCACCATCGGCGACCAGGCCTTCGTAATGCAGCGACAAGGCCTCTTTCACATTCTCGAAGGCTTGCGCAGCGGTATGGCCGGCGGAAAAACAGCCCGGCACATCGGGGACGATAACCCCGTACTCGGAGTCGGCATCCTTGTGCAGCACGACCGGGAATTTCATCTCGTTGACCTCTTCGTTCAAGGCCGGCCTCATTTCAGGCCCGCCTGTTTCAAGATGCTGTGGATCGTGCCCCTGGGCAGATCCGCATCCGGGTGAGGGATAGTGACCCGCCCCGGCTTGTGCAGATGCTTGTACTGGTGATGACTGCCTTTGACCGCGATCAGATACCACCCGTCCTCCTCGATCATCCTGATCAGTTCCCGACTGCGCATTGCCGTGTCCTTTCGATACGTCCCGAAAAGCCACAATACCCAGCCGAAGGCGAACAATACACACTATACACATCTGGATAAGCAATACAGAAAGCGGCGATGACCGGCGCCGCCCTGGCACTGCTCAGACCGCCCTGGCGAAAACCTCCGCCAACCAGTCGACGAACACCCGCACCCGTGGCGACATCTGGCGGTTGTGCGGGTACAGCACGGAAACCGGCATGGGGGGCGGCGGCGTGTCAGTGAGGATTTCCTGCACCAGCCCCTGGGAAATCTGCTGCACCATGCGATAGCGCGGGCACTGGATGATGCCCAGCCCGGCCACGGCCGAGGCGGCGTAGATCTCGGCGCCGAACACCGACAGCGCGCCATCGATGGCGACTTCCCGCAGTTCGCCATCGACCATGAATTCGAAGGGGAACAGCTTGGCCGTAGTGCGCGAGACGTAGTTCACCGCACGGTGCCGCGACAGCTCGTCGAGGCTCTTCGGCTCGCCGTATTTGCGCAGGTACGCCGGGCTGGCACAGGTGATCTGCTGCAGGCTGGCCACGCGCCGGCCGATCAGCGACGAGTCCCCCAGGGTGCCGGCGCGCAGCACGCAGTCCACCCCTTCGGCGATCAGGTCGACAAAACGATCGGCCTCGCTGATGGACAACTCGATCTCCGGGTAGCGCGCCATGAACTCGGGCAAGGCCGGAATCACAAAGTACTTGGCCAGGGTGCCATGCAGATCGACCCGCAAACGCCCTTTCGGCGCCACAGTGCGAAATGCCAGCTCGGCCTCTTCCAGCTCCGCCAGCAACTGTACGCAGCGCAGGTAATAGGCCTCGCCGTCGAGGGTCGGGCGCACGCGGCGGGTACTGCGCTCCAGCAAGCGGGTGCCGAGCCAGGCTTCGAACTGGTTGAGGGTATGGGTCAGGGTCGCGCGCGGCAGGTTCAGGTCGTCGGCGGCCAGGGTGAAGCTGCTGCGCTCGTAGATCCGCACGAACACCTTCATCGCTTTGACTTGATCCACGATTGGCTCCCGGGCAGTTGATTGTTGGCGATTATTGAACAGTAAAGCCAACCCTGGCGCATTTATCGCCCAGGGTAAACATGTGAACCTGCTTCCACACCCCAGCCGTTACCCAGAAGGAAATTCGCCATGACTACCCAGACTTCGAAAGTGGCCATCGTGACCGGCGCCTCCCGCGGCATCGGCGCGGTCATCGCCAGACAACTGGCCAACGAAGGTTTCGCCGTCGCCATCAACTACGCCAGCAGCGCCACCGAGGCCTCGGCCCTGGTGGTGGAACTGCGCCAGGCCGGCCACCGGGCCATAGCGATCAAGGCCGACGTGGCCAATGCCGATGACGTGCGCCGCTTGTTCGACGAGGCCGAAACCCAACTGGGCAAGGTCGACGTGCTGATCAACAACGCCGGTATTCTCAAGGTCCTGCCGCTGGCGCAACACAGCGACGAGCTGTTCGAACAGACCTTCGCCATCAATACCCGCGGCACCTTCAACACCCTGCGCGAAGCCGCCACCCGCTTGAACGCCGGCGGGCGCATCGTCAACTTCTCCAGCAGCACCGTCGGCCTCAACCTGCCGGGCTACGCCGTGTACATCGCCAGCAAGGCGGCGGTGGAATCCCTGACCCAGGTGTTCGCCAAGGAACTGCGCGGTCGCAACATCACCGTCAACGCTGTCGCCCCCGGCCCGGTGGCCACCGAATTGTTCCTGCACGGCAAGAGCGAAGAGCAGATCCAGAACTTCGCCAAGATGCCGCCCCTGGAGCGCCTCGGTCAGCCGGAAGACATCGCCAGCGTCATCGCCTTCCTGGTCAGCCCGGCGGCCGCCTGGGTCAACGGGCAGATCCTGCGCGCCAACGGCGGGCTTGTCTGAGCCCAGGCCTTTTACTGCCGGGAACGGTGATTCGGGGACGGATCGATTTCCCCGGCAGGACATCGCGCCCTCGACCACACTTCTGATCAGCAGGTTGGAAAGGACATCGCGAGCCTGCCCGCGATAACCGCATCAAGGCCAACCCTGAATCCCCCGCGAGGACTTCATCATGCACACCGCGATCATCACCTCCTTCGGTCTGGTCCTCCTGGCGCTGATGCTGTTTATCGGCGAAAAAATCGGCCTCGGCCGCCAGATCCTGGCCTACAGCTTCGTCGTGCTCTGGCTGGCGCTGACGGTGATCAATGGCGCGGTGGGCATGGTCCACGCCGGCCAGTCCCTGAGCACGGAGCTGGCGGTCGGCAGTGTGGTATTCGGCGTGCCGGTGGCGGCGCTGGTGCTGTTCACGGTAATGAGCCCGGCCTGAGGGCCCTGATCGCGGGNACCTGTAGGAGCGAGGCTTGCCCGCGATGGTGGTGGCACAAACGCCACCGCCCCGCGATCAACGCACCAGGTGCAGGAACTGCATATGGCGTTCGTACTGGTCGAGGATGTCGTTGATGATCTGCTCCTTGCTGTAGCCCATCAGGTCGTAGTCCTGGCTACCCTCGGCCAGGTGCACTTCGGCCCGGTAGTAACGCCGGTTGCGCATCTCCTTGGGGCCCATGCCGCCACGGGCGAAGGACGGGGTGAAGTAGCCGCGCATCTGCACCTGATAGACGAAGGGATGCTGGTCGCCATGGCCGATTTCCAGGCTGACGTTGTCGTTGGCCGGGTCCGGCTGGGTGATCACGTTCAGGCCTTTCTCGACGAACACCGCAGTCACTTCTTCGATGGCCGGGCGCACCGTCTGATCGAGGAAGCGATACACCTCGTCGCGTGACGGGAAATGCACCGCCTGGCTCAGGCGCTGGCGCCAGCCGCCCTTGCCGCGACGCGAGGACGACGACACCGGCGCCAGCGAATGCAACTGGGCGATCTGCTTCTGCGATTCGAGGTAGAAGGCCTTGTGCAGCCCCCACATCATCAGCAGCAGGATCATCGAAAACGGCAGCGAAGTCAGCACCACCGCCGACTTCAGCGAGTCGATGCTGCCGGCGAACAGCAGCGCGCTGGTGACCAGCGCGGTCATCGCGCCCCAGAACACCCGTAGCCATTTCGGCCCGTCTTCGTCGGCGTTGCCGCCACGGGCCGAAAGAGTCGAGAGCACCACAGTACCGGAGTCGGCCGAGGTGACGAAAAACACGAAGCTGATGAACACCGTCACGGCGATGACGGTCTTGCTCCAAGGGTAGGTTTCCAGCAGCAGGTAGAGGGTCATCGAGGGGTTCTCGATGGCCGACATGCCCAGCGCGCTCATGCCGTGGTTGAGCACCTGGTCGATGGCGCTGTTGCCGAAGATCGACATCCAGGCCAGGGTGAAGCCCAGGGGAATCAACAGCACGCCGAACACGAATTCGCGGATGGTCCGGCCACGGGAAATCCGCGCGATGAACAGGCCCACGAACGGCGACCATGCGATCCACCAGGCCCAGTAGAAGACGGTCCAGCCACCCAGCCAATCGCTGGGTTCGTCATAGGCGTAGAGGTCGAAGCTCTTGGTCGGCAAGGCGCCGAGGTAATCGCCGAGGTTCTGGATCAGGGTGTTGAGCAGGTGCTGGGTGGGACCGGCGAACAGCACGAACAGCAGCAGCGCACAGGCCAGCAGCATGTTGATGTCGGACATCACCCGCACGCCCTTGTCGACGCCGGACACCGCAACGATGATCGCCGCGCCCATCATCAGGCTGATCAGGCCCACCTGGACCCACTGGGTGTGGGCGATGCCGAACAGGTAGTCTAGGCCGGAGTTGAGGTGCAGCACGCCAAAGCCCATGTCGGCGCCGAGGCCGAACACCGTGGCGATGATGCCGAAGCCATCCACCGCGTAGCCGATGGGGCCGTTGATGCGCTTGCCGATCAGCGGGTACAGCGCCGAACGCAGGGCCAGCGGCAGGTTATGCCGGTAGGCGAAATACGCCAGGGCCATGCCGACGAAGGCGAACACGCCCCAGCCGTGCAGGCCCCAGTGCAGGAAGAGAATCTGCATGGCCTGGCGCGCCGCGTCCGCGGTCCCGGCCTCGCCCTGGGGCGGTTGCAGCATATGGGTCAAAGGTTCCGAGACGCAGAAGAAAAACAGCGTGATGCTGATCCCGGCGGCGAACAGCATGCCGGCCCAGGACAGGTAACTGAATTCGGGTTCGTCGTGGTCGGCACCGAGCTTGATCTTGCCGTAGCCGGACAAGGCGGTGACCACCACGAAGACCAGGTACAGGGTCATGGCCAGCATGTAGTACCAGCCGACCGTATTGGCCGCCCAGTTTTGCGCAGCCAGCAACCAGGCGCCGGCTTGTTCCGGCAGGGCAATGACCACCAGGCCGAAGGCCAGGATAAAGCTCGCGGCGAAGTAGAACACCGGCGGATTCATGCGGATCAGGCCGCTGGCGGGAATGGACGATGCACTCATGAAAGGTGCACCTCGAGGGGGTAAAGCGCGGCTGAAAAGATCGGACTCAGCAAAGGTAAGCCTCCTGTTGTGAGCGGGCAGCGAGCTGCCGGTTTAACTTGAACAAGCGTTCAAGTTAAACACGGTTAGGCGCGCAAGGACTAATCGCCGGGCTCGGCGGTCACCTGATTTCACAGGTTTTAGGAAAGGTCTGATGTGTGGCGGAGGGAATCGTTCAGCGCTAAATAAGCGGATTGCCATCAGGCATGCAAACCGCTGAAAAGCATCGCGGGCAAGCCNACTACACATGCTTCTGTAGGAGCGAGGCTTGCCCGCGAAAAATCCAACAGGCGCAGAAGATTCCTACTTCTGCGACCCATCGTCATGTTGCAGGTTGGCCTGGGTCAGGTTGCACCCGGCCGGCACGCTGCGGGTCAGCCAGACGTTGCCGCCGATGGTCGAACCCTTGCCGATGGTGATGCGCCCGAGGATGGTCGCGCCGGCGTAGATCACCACGTCGTCTTCGACGATCGGGTGGCGCGGGTGGCCCTTCTGCAACTGGCCGTCCTCGTCCGCCGGGAAGCGTTTGGCGCCCAGGGTCACGGCCTGGTAGATGCGCACCCGCTCGCCGATGATCGCGGTTTCGCCGATCACCACACCGGTGCCGTGGTCGATGAAGAAACTGCGGCCGATCTGCGCCCCCGGGTGAATGTCGATACCGGTGGCCGAGTGGGCGATTTCCGCGCTGATCCGCGCCAGCAGCGGCAGGCCGGCGCGGTACAGGTGGTGGGCCAGGCGATGGTGGATCACCGCCAGGATGCCCGGGTAGCACAGCAGCACTTCATCGACGCTACGCGCCGCCGGGTCGCCGTGGTAGGCGGCCAGCACATCGGTATCGAGCAGCACCCGCAGGCCCGGCAGGGCCAGGGCGAAGTCCTGGATGATGCGGATGGCCCTGGCGTTGACGTCTTCGTCCGACTCGCCGCTCTGGCGCGCAGCGTAACGCAGCTCCAGGCGAGCCTGGGCGAGCAACGAATTGAGGGCCGCGTCCAGGGTATGGCCGACGTAGAAATCTTCGCTTTCCTCGCGCAGGTCCACCGGGCCCAGGCGCATCGGGAACAGGGCACCGCACAGCGCTTCGAGAATCTCGGCCATGGCCGCGCGCGACGGCAGTTCCCGACCGCCCTGCTCACCGCTGACCCGCCCGTTGCGGGTACGCCACTGGTCGCGGGCATCACGCAGTTGACCGACTATGGTCTGCAATTGCCAATGGCTGGAACGCTCGCTCACGATAGGACTCCTCACTCAGGCGGCCGGACTGTCTGGCCGCGTAAACGACGCCACTTTACGGTATGCGCCCCAGGCCAAATTAAGAACTAATTGTGCTGGCCTAAGTACCTTTTGGCATAAGCGATTGACGGTTGCCCCGGCAAATATCGCTGCCTATAGTCCCTGACACCTCTGACAACCCGTGCGGCCTCATGATCAAACGACAGCTCGACCGTTTTAACCGTCTCGACCTGCTGGGCGGTGCCACCGCCCTGGAAAAACTCGAACGCCTGTCCACCTGGCTGGGCCGCGATGTCTACGTCAAGCGCGACGACGCCACGCCGCTGGCCATGGGCGGCAACAAGCTGCGCAAACTCGAATACCTGGCCGCCGATGCCCTGGCCCAGGGCGCGGACACCCTGATTACCGCCGGCGCCATCCAGTCCAACCACGTGCGCCAGACCGCGGCCCTAGCTGCCAAGCTGGGCCTGGGCTGCGTTGCCCTGCTGGAAAACCCCATCGGCACCGATGACGGCAATTACCTGGGCAACGGCAACCGCCTGCTGCTCGACCTGTTCGACGCCAAGGTCGAGCTGGTGGACAACCTGGACAACGCCGACGAGCAGTTGCAGGCCCTGGCCGAGCGTCTGCGCAGCAGCGGCAAGCAACCGTACCTGGTGCCGATTGGCGGCTCCAACGCCCTGGGCGCTCTGGGTTACGTGCGCGCCGGCCTGGAGCTGGCGGAGCAGATCAACAACACCGGGCTCGACTTCGCCGCCGTGGTCCTGGCCTCGGGCAGCGCCGGCACCCACAGCGGCCTGGCCCTGGCCTTGAGCGAAGTGCTGCCGCAACTGCCGGTGATCGGCGTCACCGTGTCGCGCACCGACGAAGCACAGCGGCCAAAGGTCCAGGGCCTGGCCGAACGCACCGCCGAATTGCTCGGGGTGGCGCTGCCGGACAGCTTCAAGGTGGAACTGTGGGACGAATATTTCGCCCCGCGTTATGGCGAGCCGAATGCTGGCACCCTGGCCGCGGTGAAACTGCTGGCGAGCCAGGAAGGCCTGCTGCTGGACCCGGTCTACACCGGCAAGGCCATGGCCGGCCTGCTCGACGGCATCGGCCGCCAGCGCTTCGACGACGGCCCGATCATCTTCCTGCACACCGGTGGCGCGCCGGCGCTGTTCGCTTATGCCGGATCCTTTGCCTGAACACTGTGTAGCCGCTGCCGCAGGCTGCGATGGTCCGGGCCACNGATCCTGCGCGCCCCCTTCGGGGTCGATCGCAGCCTGCGGCAGCGGCTACAGGGACCGAGAACGTATATATAAATAAAGAATAACAATGTGAATTTATATTATTTTTACATCTATAAGCAGCCACTTATAGTCGCGCCGCAGGCGAATTTGCCGAGAGACGCATACGCTGCATTTAGTGCAGGATAAGGCGCTCGTTCCCGCTCACCGATTGACCTGCATTTCCCAACCGCATCTTCATAAGAAAACACAGGGGCTTGTCATGATTTTTTCCGCACTACGTCGAAATATCCTCGTTGGCTCGCTGGGTCTGGCACTGAGTGCCGGGTTGCTGGGGCAAGCGGTTGCCGGTGAGCAACTGCAGAAGATCAAGGACGCCGGCACCATCAACGTCGGCCTGGAAGGCACTTACCCACCCTTCAGCTACGTCGACGAAAGCGGCAAGCTGGCCGGCTTCGAAGTGGAGTTCTCCGAAGCCCTGGCGCAGAAGCTGGGGGTGAAGGTCAAACTGCAGCCGACCAAGTGGGACGGCATCCTCGCCGCCCTCGAGTCCAAGCGCCTGGACGCGGTGATCAACCAGGTGACCATCTCGGATGAGCGCAAGAAGAAATACGACTTCTCCACCCCCTACACCGTTTCCGGCATCCAGGCCCTGACCCAGAAGAAGGACGAAGGCAAGTTCAAGAACGCCGCCGATCTGGCCGGGCACAAGGTCGGTGTCGGCCTGGGCACCAACTACGAACAATGGCTCAAGGACAACGTGCCCAAAGCCATCATCAAGACCTACGACGATGATCCGACCAAGTACCAGGACCTGCGCGTAGGCCGTATCGACGCGATCCTGGTGGACCGCCTGGCCGCCTTCGAACTGATCAAGAAAACCAACAACACCCTGGCCGTATCCGGCGAGCCCTTCTCCCGCCAGGAAGCCGGCGTGGCCCTGCGCAAGGGCGAACCCGAACTGTTGGCCGCGGTGAACAAGGCGATCGAGGAACTGCGCGCTGATGGCACGCTGAAAAAGCTCTCGGAAAAATACTTCAACGCTGACGTCACTCAATAATGGAAGCAGGTTTTCAGTTCGAACTGTATTTTCCGCAGTTGAGCCAGCAAATCGCCGAAACCACACAGCTGTTGCTGAACTCCGCGCCCTTTCTGCTCAAGGGCGCGTATTTCACAGTGATCCTCAGCCTCGGCGGCATGTTCTTCGGATTGGCGCTGGGGTTCGCCCTGGCGCTGATGCGCCTGTCGCGCTTCAAGCTGCTGAGCTGGATCGCCCGCGTCTATGTGTCGTTCTTTCGCGGCACGCCGTTGCTGGTGCAACTGTTCGTGATCTATTACGGCCTGCCGCAGCTGGGTATCGAGCTTGACCCACTGCCGGCGGCGCTGATCGGCTTCTCGTTGAACATGGCGGCCTATGCCTGCGAGATCCTGCGCGCAGCCATCGGCTCCATCGAGCGCGGGCAGTGGGAAGCGGCGGCCAGCATCGGCATGACCCGGGCCCAGACCCTGCGCCGGGCGATCCTGCCGCAAGCCATGCGCACGGCCCTGCCGCCCCTGGGCAACAGCTTTATCTCGCTGGTCAAGGACACCGCCCTGGCCGCCACCATCCAGGTCCCGGAACTGTTCCGCCAGGCGCAGCTGATCACCGCCCGGACCTTCGAAGTCTTCACCATGTATCTTGCCGCCGCGCTGATCTACTGGGTTCTGGCCAGCGTGCTGGCGCACCTGCAGAACCGACTGGAAGAGCGGGTCAATCGGCACGACCAGGAGTCCTGAACCCATGATTGTGGTTGAAAAACTGACGAAGCAGTTCAAGGGTCAGACCGTCCTCAATGGTATCGACCTGACAGTGGCGGAAGGCGAGGTGGTCGCCATCATCGGCCCCAGCGGCTCGGGCAAGACCACCTTTTTGCGCTGCCTGAATTTTCTCGAAGAACCTACCAGCGGCCGGATCAAGGTCGGCAACATCGAAATCGATGGCAGCCGGCCGCTGACCCAGCAGCAGGGCCTGGTGCGGCAACTGCGCCAGCAGGTGGGTTTCGTGTTCCAGAACTTCAACCTGTTCCCCCATCGCACCGCGCTGGAAAATGTTATCGAAGGCCCGCTGGTGGTGAAGAAGACGCCCCGCGAGCAGGCGCTGGCCCTGGGCCGCGGACTGTTGGCCAAGGTCGGCCTGGCGGGCAAGGAAGACGCCTACCCGCGACGCCTCTCCGGCGGCCAGCAACAGCGCGTGGCGATTGCCCGGGCGCTGGCGATGGAACCGGAAGTGATCCTGTTCGACGAACCGACCTCGGCCCTCGACCCGGAGCTGGTGGGCGAAGTGCTGGCGACCATCCGCGGCCTGGCCGAGGAGAAACGCACCATGGTCATCGTCACCCACGAAATGGGCTTCGCCCGCGACGTGGCCAACCGGGTGATCTTCTTCGACAAGGGCGTGATCGTCGAACAGGGCGAAGCCAAGGCGCTGTTCGCCAACCCCAGGGAAGAACGCACCCGGCAATTCCTCAGCAAGTTCCTCACCGCGGGCCATCCCCAGGCCTGACCTGTGCCTCGCTGCCGGGCCCAGGATGGGCTGTGCAGCGAACGCTAACCCGCCACATCCCATATCCCGGTTTACGACGGCTACGCCGCCGAGCGCAGGCTACGCCAGCGGCTACAGAAACCGCGCCCCCTGTAGCCGCTGCCGAGCCCCGCGAGGCTGCGACAAGGCCCGCAGGGCCTTGCGCCGGAACCACAAACCACGTCTTCTTCGAAGCCGTTCGCAGCCTGCGGCAGCGGCGCAAAAATCTCCCTGACCCAAGCCCTGTTACCCCTGATCCCACCCTACCTGCCGTATACGTAAACCCCTTCTATGCATATTCATAAAAGTTAGTTTATTTAATTTTTATACGCGCATAGGGTATATGCACCGGACCACCGGACATTCTTGAACCCGATTTCGCCGCTCATGACGCGGCACTTCCAAAGATGTGAGGTAGGTATGGTCCGGAACACAATCACCCCAGTGCAAATCGCCAGGGCATTGCGTGCAGCCAAGGAGTGGCACTGATGTCCAATCTGGCCGATGCAAATGTCCAGAGCGATCTGGATATCGCCCCCCTGTTGTTGCCCGCACGGGTTCTGCTGAACGACGCAGAAGCCCTTCAAGCCGCCCATGAACTGGCCACCGTCGCCCGCCAGCAGGCGGCCCGGCGCGACCAGCAGCGCAAGCTGCCATGGGCGGAAATCGAACACTTCACCCGCAGTGGCCTGGGCAGTATTGCCATCCCCCGCGAATACGGCGGCCCGCAGGTTTCCTTCGTGACCCTGGCGGAAGTCTTCGCGATCATTTCCGCGGCCGACCCGGCCCTGGGACAGATCCCGCAGAACCAGTTCGGCATTCTCAACCTGATTCTCGGCAGCGCCACCGAACGGCAGAAAAAGCAGCTGTTCCAGAGTGTGCTGGAAGGCTGGCGCATCGGTAACGCCGGCCCGGAACGCGGGACCAAAAACACCCTGGAACTCAAGGCGCGGATCACCGCCGACGGCGACGGTTACCTGCTCAATGGCCAGAAGTTCTATTCCACCGGCGCCCTGTTCGCCCACTGGGTAGCGGTCAAGGCGCTGAACGACGACGGCAAGCAGGTATTGGCCTTCGTCCGGCGCGGCACCCCGGGGCTGCGCATCGTCGACGACTGGTCGGGCTTCGGCCAGCGCACTACCGCCAGCGGCACCATTTTGCTCAAAAACGTGCGGGTCGATGCCGACCTGGTGGTGGACAACTGGCGCATCAACCAATCGCCGAATATCCAGGGCGCGGTCTCGCAGCTGATCCAGGCGGCGATCGACGCCGGCATCGCCCGCGCCGCCATCGACGACGCCATCGACTTCGTGCGTGAACGCTCGCGGCCGTGGGTCGACGCCAACGTCGAACGGGCCAGCGACGACCTCTATGTAATTGCCGACATCGGCAAGCTGAAAATCGAACTGCACGCCGCCGAGGCCCTGCTGCGCAAGGCCGGCCAAGTGCTGGACCAGGTCAGCGCCGCGCCGATCAGCGCCGAGTCCGCTGCCCGCGCCTCGATCGCCGTAGCCGAAGCCAAGGTGCTGACCACCGAGATCTCGCTGCTGGCCAGCGAAAAGCTCTTCGAACTGGCCGGCAGCCGCGCCACCCTCGCCGAGTTCAACCTCGACCGGCACTGGCGCAACGCCCGGGTCCACACCCTGCACGATCCGGTGCGCTGGAAATACCACGCCGTCGGCACCTACCACCTGAACGGCACTCTGCCGGCTCGCCATTCCTGGATTTAAGCGACCAGATCTCTGGAGAAGTACATGACTCTTTCTCAACACGTCGCGGTCATAACCAGCGATGAGCAAGCCCTGATCGTCGCCAGCGACCTGGCCGAGGATTTCAAGCGCGACAGCGCCCTGCGCGACAGCGAACGCCGCCTGCCCCACCCCGAACTCGAAGCCTTTTCCCGCTCCGGCCTGTGGGGCATCAGCGTGCCCAGGGAATACGGCGGCGCCGGCGTGTCCAACGTCACCCTGGCCAAGGTCATCGCCCTGATCGCCCAGGCCGACGGCTCCCTGGGGCAGATCCCGCAGAACCATTTCTACGCCCTCGAAGTACTGCGGGTGAACGGCAGCGAGGCGCAGAAAAAACGCCTGTACGCCGAGGTCCTGGCCGGCCAGCGCTTCGGCAATGCCCTGGCCGAGCTGGGCACCAAGACCGCCCACGACCGCACCACTCGCCTGACCCGTGACGTGCAGCAAGGACGCGACGGCTATCGCATCAACGGCCGCAAGTTCTACTCCACCGGCGCCATCTACGCCCAGCGCATCCCCACTTCGGTGGTGGATGAAAATGGTGTGCAGCAACTGGCCTTCGTCCCGGCGGACAGCCAGGGCCTGAACGTGATCGACGACTGGAGCGGCTTCGGCCAGCGCACCACCGGCAGCGGCTCGGTGGTGTTCGAGGATGTGTTCGTCGCCGCCGAGGACGTGATTCCCTTTCAAAGCGCCTTCGAACGCCCGACCACCGTCGGCCCGCTGGCGCAGATTCTCCATGCCGCCATCGACACCGGTATCGCCCGTGCCGCCTATGAAGACGCCCTGCATTTCGTGCGCACCAAGACCCGGCCGTGGATCGACTCCGGCAACGACAAGGCCACTGAAGATCCGCTGACAATCAAGAGCTTCGGCCACCTGAGCATTCGCCTGCACGCCACCGAGGCGCTGCTGGAGCGTTCCGGGGAGTTCCTCGACGCGGCCCAGGCCGAGCCCAACGCCGAGACTGTGGCGGCTGCGTCCATCGCGGTCGCCGAGGCCCGCGCCATCAGCACCGAAATCTCCCTGGCCGCCGGCAGCACCCTGTTCGAACTGGCCGGCAGCCAGGCGACCCTGGCCGAACACGGCCTCGACCGTCACTGGCGCAACGCCCGGGTGCACACCCTGCACGACCCGGTACGCTGGAAGTACCACGCGGTGGGCAACTACTACCTCAACGAGACGAACCCGCCACTGCGGGGGACCATCTGATGAGTGCTCTTGAGAACGGCAAAAAAAAGATCCTGCTCAATGCCTTCAACATGAACTGCATCGGGCACATCAACCACGGCCTGTGGACCCATCCGCGGGACAACTCGACCCAGTACAAGACCCTCGAATACTGGACCGAACTGGCGCAGCTGCTGGAGCGCGGGCTGTTCGACGGGCTGTTCATCGCCGATATCGTCGGGGTCTACGACGTCTACCAGAACTCGGTGGACGTGACGCTCAAGGAGTCGATCCAGCTGCCGGTCAACGACCCGCTGCTGCTGGTCTCGGCCATGGCCGCGGTGACCCGCAACCTCGGCTTCGGCCTCACCGCCAACCTCACCTACGAGCCGCCGTATCTGTTCGCCCGGCGCATGTCCACGCTGGACCACCTGAGCCGTGGCCGGGTCGGCTGGAACATCGTCACCGGTTACCTCGACAGCGCCGCCAAGGCCATGGGCCTGAGCGAACAGGCCGAGCATGACCGGCGCTACGACCAGGCCGACGAATACCTGGAAGTGCTCTACAAGCTCTGGGAAGGCAGCTGGGAAAACGACGCGGTGATCAACGACCGCGAACAGCGGATCTACGCCCGGCCGGAGAAGGTGCACAAGGTCGAGCACAAGGGTGAGTTCTACCAGGTCGAGGGCTATCACCTGTGCGAGCCCTCGCCACAACGCACGCCGGTGCTGTTCCAGGCCGGCAGTTCGGATCGCGGCCTGCTGTTCGCCGGGCGCCACGCCGAATGCGTGTTCATCAGCGGGCAGAACAAGCCTTCGACCAAGGCCCAGGTGGACAAGGTCCGCGCCAGCGCCGTGGCGGCCGGGCGCAACCCCGAGGACATCAAGGTGTTCATGGGGCTCAACGTGATAGTCGCCGAGACCGAGGAACTGGCCTGGAAGAAGCACGCGGAGTACCGCAGCCATGCCAGCGCGGAGGCCGGGGTGGCGCATTTCTCGGCGTCCACCGCCATCGACTTTTCCCAGTACGAGATCGACGAACCTATCCAGTACGTGAAGAGCAACGCCATCCAGTCGGCCACCCGAAACCTGCAGAACAACGACTGGACCCGGCGCAAGCTGCTCGACCAGCACGCCCTCGGCGGGCGCTACATCACGGTGGTCGGCTCGCCGCAGCAGGTGGCCGACGACCTCGAATCCTGGATCGCCGAAACCGGCCTCGACGGCTTCAACCTGACTCGCATCGTCACCCCGGAAAGTTATGTCGACTTCATCGACCTGGTGATCCCCGAGCTGCAACGCCGCGGCTCGTACAAGACCGCCTATGACAACGGCACCCTGCGCGAAAAGCTGTTCCAGCGCGAAGCGCAATTGCCGGAGCAACACACGGGCGCGGCTTTCCGCCGCTAACGGCATCGNTGTGTCTGTAGGAGCGAGGCTTGCCCGCGATGAGGCCAGTACAAACACCCCCAAACTTCAATGCACTGACTGGAACCACAACCATGAAAACCAAGCTCTTAAGCCACCCAGTCAAAGCACTGGCCCTCACCCTCGGACTGTTCAGCAACGCGGTATTCGCCGCCGACGCGCCGCTGAAAGTCGGCACCACCGCCGCCTTCGCCATTCCCCTGGAGGCCGCCGTCGAAGAGGCGGGCAAACAGGGCCTGAAAGTCGAACTGGTGGAGTTCAGCGACTGGATCGCGCCGAACGTCAGCCTGGCCGCCGGCGATATCGACGTGAACTACTTCCAGCACATCCCGTTCCTGGAAAACGCCAAGGCCGCCGCCGGTTTCGACCTGGTGCCGTTCGCCCCGGGGATCATCAACAACGTCGGCCTGTACTCGAAAAAATACAAAAGCTTCGACGAGCTGCCCGAAGGCGCTACCGTCGCCATCGCCAACGACCCGATCAACAGCGGCCGCGGCTTGCAGCTGCTGGCCAAGGCCGGCCTGATCAGCCTCAAGCCAGGCGTCGGCTACAAGGCCACCGAAGACGACATAGTCGCCAACCCGAAGAAACTGAAGATTCTCCAGGTCGAGGCCGTGCAACTGGTACGCGCCTATGACGACGCCGACCTGGTGCAGGGCTACCCGGCCTATATCCGCCTGGCCAAGACCTTCGACGCCAGCTCGGCACTGCTGTTCGACGGCCTCGACCACAAGGAATACGTGATCCAGTTCGTGATCCAGCCCAAGAGCAAGACCGACCCGCGGCTGATCAAGTTCGTCGACATCTACCAGCATTCACCGGCTGTGCGCGCCGCCCTGGATAAAGCCCACGGCAAGCTCTACCAAGCCGGCTGGGAAGGTTGAGATGAGCGTCGCCTACCTCCCGCACAAGGCCTCCAAGCAGCCGCCCGAACAGCTGCAAAACGCGCAGCAGACCGAACTGCATCCGGATCTGAATCACGCCCATGTACGCTTCATCGGCCTGACCAAAACCTACCAGGGCCAGCAAGGCCCGGTGCAGGCCCTGCACGGTATCGACCTGGCAATCCAGCGCGGCGAAGTGTTCGGCATCATCGGCCGCAGCGGCGCCGGCAAGTCATCGCTGATCCGCACCATCAATCGCCTGGAACAGCCTTCGGGCGGCCGGGTGCTGATCGATCAGGTGGACATCGGCGACTTCGACGAAGATCGCCTGGTGGAGCTGCGCCGGCGCATCGGCATGATCTTCCAGCACTTCAACCTGATGTCGGCCAAGACCGTGTGGCAGAACGTCGAGCTGCCGCTGAAGGTGGCCGGCGTGCCCAAGGAACAGCGCGAGCGCAAGGTGCGCGAACTGCTGGAACTGGTGGGCCTGAAGGACAAGCACAAGGCCTACCCGGCGCAGCTCTCGGGCGGGCAGAAACAGCGGGTGGGCATCGCCCGGGCGCTGGTGCATGACCCGGCGATCCTGCTGTGCGACGAGGCCACCTCGGCGCTGGACCCGGAGACCACCCAGTCGATCCTCGGCCTGCTCAAACAGATCAACCAGCGCCTGGGCCTGACCATCATCCTGATCACCCACGAGATGGCGGTGATCCGCGATATCTGCGACCGGGTGGTGGTGCTGGAGCACGGGCATATCGTCGAGCAGGGGCCGGTCTGGGAAGTGTTCGGCAACCCGCAGCACGAGGTCAGCAAGACCCTGCTGGCGCCCTTGCAGCACGGCTTGCCGGAGGAGCTGCAAAACCGCCTGCAAAGCCAGCCGAAGTCTTCGGACGCGGCGGTGGTATTGCGCGTGCAGTTCACCGGCAGGACCAGCGACGAGCCGGACCTGGCCGCGCTGTTCAGCACCCTGGGCGGGCGCGTGCGGCTGCTGCACGGCGGCGTGGAACGGATCCAGGGGCATGCCCTGGGGCAACTGCTGCTGGCGGTCAGCGGCTCGTCCCTGGGCGCCGAGGAACAGCGCCTGCGCGCGCAGCACTTTTTGCAGAAGCAATGGACACAACAGGTAGAGGTGCTGGGTTATGTGGTTTGATCGCTTGCTCCAGGGCGTTATCGATACCTTCCTGATGGTCGGCGTGTCGTCGCTGATCGCCTTGCTGGCGGGCATTCCGCTGGCGGTGATCCTGGTCACCAGCGGCAAGGACGGGATCTACGAAGCTCCCAGGCTGAACAGCGTGCTGGGGGCCTTCGTCAACCTGTTCCGCTCGATCCCGTTCCTGATCCTGATGGTGGCGCTGATCCCCTTCACCCGGCTGATCGTCGGCACCACCTACGGCGTCTGGGCGGCCGTGGTGCCGCTGACCATCGCCGCCACGCCGTTCTTCGCGCGGATCGCCGAGGTCAGCCTGCGCGAGGTCGACCACGGCCTGATCGAAGCCGCCCAGGCCATGGGCTGCCGGCGCTGGCACATCGTCTGGCATGTGCTGTTGCCGGAGGCGCTACCGGGCATCGTCGGCGGTTTCACCATCACCCTGGTGACCATGATCAACTCCTCGGCCATGGCCGGGGCCATCGGCGCCGGTGGCCTGGGGGACATTGCCTATCGCTATGGGTATCAGCGTTTCGACAGCCAGATCATGCTCACGGTGATAGTGCTGCTGGTGATCCTCGTCGCCGCGATCCAGCTCGGCGGCGACCGTTTGGCGCGGGTGCTCAACAAGCGTTGAGCAACGCCACCTTGTCGTGGCGAACGCCCTGTAGCCGCTGCCGCAGGCTGNGCCCGAAGGGCCTTCGAGGCCCTCAAGAGCACGGCCGCTTCGCAGCCGATCGCAGCCTTCGGCAGCGGCTACAGAGGGCCGGCGTGATGGGCATGGAGTATATTCGGCACACCACCTCAACCAACGCAGCCCGCCATGAAACTCGCTCCCGCCGACCTCGACCAGATCACCTCCACCACCCTGGGTCACTACAACCAAGTGGCCGAAGACTTCCGCGAAGGCACCCGCGACCACGATGTCAGCCAGAACATCGATGCCCTGTTGCGGCATATCCAGGGCACGGCGCCCTTCACCCTGCTGGACTTCGGCTGCGGCCCCGGGCGCGACCTGCAGACCTTCACCCGCCTCGGCCATATCGCCATCGGCCTCGACGGCTCCGAGCGTTTTACCCAGATGGCCCGCGACGACAGCGGTTGCGAGGTCTGGCAGCAGGACTTCCTCAAGCTCGACCTGCCCGCCGAACGCTTCGACGGCATCTTCGCCAATGCCGTGCTGTTCCATATCCCCTCGCAGGAGTTGCCGCGAGTGCTGCGCCAGCTGCGCACCACGCTGAAACCCGGCGGCGTGCTGTTCAGCTCCAACCCGCGCGGCGACAACCGCGAAGGCTGGAACGGCCCGCGTTATGGCGCCTACCACGACCTGGTGGCGTGGCAGCACTTGCTGACGGCGGCGGGGTTTGTCGAGCTGGAGCATTACTACCGGCCAGCCGGTTTGCCGCGGGAGCAGCAGCCGTGGCTGGCCAGCGTGTGGCGCAAGGTTTGATAGATCGTGGCGCCTGCATCG
>NZ_JBQENK010000016.1:0-37356 GCF_052044735.1 Pseudomonas sp. 22526 | reverse complement strand
CCCGCGATAGCGTCCTCTCGGACGAACGCGATCTCAGGCCGTGGTTTTCTTCGGTTCCTTGATCTTGTACCAGGCCACATACAGCGCCGGCAGGAACAGCAGCGTCAGCAGGGTGGCAACGATGATGCCGCCGATCATGGCGTAGGCCATCGGCCCCCAGAACACTTCCCGGGCGATGGGGATCATGCCCAGGCTGGCCGCCGCGGCGGTCAGCAGGATCGGCCGGCGACGGTGCTCGGTGGCTTGCACCACCGCATCCCAGGATGAATGACCGGCGCGCTCGAACTCGTCGATCTGGGTCACCAGGATCACCGAGTTGCGGATGATGATGCCGATCAGCGCGAGGATCCCGAGGATCGCCACAAAGCCCATGGGCGTGCCCGTCGGCACCAGGGCCAGGACCACGCCGATCAGCCCCAGGGGCGCGACGCTGGCCACCAGGAACAGCTTCTGCACGCTGTGCAGCTGGATCATCAGGAAGGTCGCCATGAGGAACAGCATCAACGGCACCACCTTGGCGATCGGCCCCTGGGCCTTGCCGCTCTCCTCCACCGTACCGCCGGTGGCCACCGAATAACCGGCCGGCAGGCCGGCGGCGAATTTGTCGATATCCGGCTTGAGCAGCCTGACCAGGTCGGTCGGCTGGATGTCGTCACGCACCGAAGCCTTGATGGTAATGGTCGGCTTGCGGTCGCGCCGCCAGACCAGCGGCTGCTCCAGTTCGTAACGCACGGTGGCGAAGGCCAGCAACGGAATCGAGGTGCCGTTGGGGTTGACGATCTGCAGGTTCTGCAGGGTTTCCGGGGAGCCGCGCTCGCTGTCGTCGGCCCGGCCGACCACATTGATCAGGTAGATATCGTCATGCACCTGGGTCACGGTGGAGCCGCTGACGATACTGTTCATCAACTGCGCCACGTCCTCCGAAGACAGCCCCAACTGGCGGGCCTTGTCCTGGGCGATGTCGATGCGCAGGACTTTGCCCGGCTCGTTCCAGTCGTAGATGATCTCGCCGATGTGCGAGTTCTTGTCCAGTTCGGTGGCCAGCTCGATGGCGTGCTTGCGCACCTGGTCAATGTCCTTGCCGCTGACCCGGTACTGGATCGGCCGCCCCACCGGCGGGCCCATTTCCAGGGCCTGCACATAGCTGCCGATGCCGACGAAGTCGTCGCGCAGGCGCTTTTTCAAGCGTTCGGTCAACGCGGTGCGCGATTCCAGGCCCTTGCTGACGATCACCAGCTGCGCGTAGTAGGGGTTCTGCAGTTGCTGGTCCAGCGGCAGGTAGAAGCGGATCGCGCCTTCGCCGATGTAGGTGCTCCAGCGCAGGATGTCCGGGTCGTCCTTGAGGGTCGCCTCCAGGCGATCCACCGCCATGCGAGTCTCGGCGATCGAGGCGTTCTGCGGCAGGTTGAGGTCGACCAGAATCTCCGGCCGGTCCGAGGACGGGAAGAACTGGTTCTGCACGAAGCGCATGCCGACCACCGACAGCACGAACACCAGGACGGTGATGCCGATGGCCCACCAGCGGTTGCGCATGGCCCACAACAGGCCGCTGTTGAAGGCGCGGCCGATGCGGCCCGGCTCCTCGGAGTGGGGCTTCACATTGGTGCTGAGGATATGCACGCCGATCACCGGGGCGAACAGCACGGCGACTATCCACGACACCAGCATGGCCACGGCGATCACCGCGAACAGGGTGAAGGTGTACTCGCCGGCGGAACTGGCGTTGAGGCCGATGGGCACGAAGCCGGCGACCGTCACCAGGGTCCCGGTGAGCATGGGGAAGGCCGTGGAGGTGTAGGCGAAGGTCGCCGCCTGCTCCTTGGTCTCGCCCATCTCCAGGCGCGTGACCATCATTTCCACGGTGATCATCGCGTCGTCCACCAACAGGCCCAGGGCAATGATCAGCGCCCCGAGGGAAATCCGCTGCATGGTGATGCCGCTGTACTCCATGAAGACGAAGACCATCGCCAGCACCAGCGGGATCGAGCACGCCACCACCAGCCCGGCGCGCACGCCCAGGCTGACGAAACTCACCACCAGCACTATCACCACCGCCTCGAACAACGCGCTGGTAAAACCGCCGACGGCTTTTTCCACCACCTCGGCCTGGTCCGACACCGTGTGTACGCCTACGCCCACCGGCAAGTCGGCGGTGAGCTGGTTCATCTTGGCGTGCAGCGCCTTGCCGAAGTCCTGGATGTTGCCGCCCTTCTTCATGGCGATCGCCAGGCCGATGGCCGGCTGGCCGTTGTAGCGAAACTGCGGCGTCGAAGGGTCGACGTAGCCGCGGCTGATCTCGGCGATATCCGCCAGGCGATAGAAGCGCTCGTTGAGCCGCAGGTTGACCGTGGCCAGGTCTTTCTCCGAGGCGAACTGCCCCGAGGTGCGCACGGAAATCCGCTCCGGCCCGGCCTCGATTACCCCCGCCGGGGTCACCGCATTCTGCGCTTGCAGGCTTTGCAGGACCTGGCGCTGGTCGATGCCCAGCGCCGCCAGCTTGCGTGTGGAGAAGTTCAGGTAGATGACTTCGTCCTGCTCGCCGACCATTTCCACCTTGCCCAGGTTCGGCACTTCACGGATCTCGGCGCGCACCTGCTCCACGTAGTCGCGCAGCTGGCGCATGTTCAGGCCGTCGGCGGTAAAGGCGTAGACCGAACCGAACACATCGCCGAACTCATCGTTGAACCCCGGCCCTTGCAGGCCCTGGGGGAAGTCGCCACGAATGTCGTTGATCTTCTTGCGCACCTGGTACCAGATCTCGGGGATGTCCTTGGCGCTGGTGGTGTCGCGCAGGTTGACGAAGACCGTCGATTCGCCGGGGCGGGTGTAGCTTTTCACGTAGTCGAGGGAGTCCAGCTCTTCGAGCTTTTTCTCGATGCGGTCGGTGACCTGCTTGAGGGTTTCCTCCTGGGTCGCGCCCGGCCAGCGGGTCTGGATGACCATGGTCTTGATGGTGAAGGACGGGTCTTCCTCGCGCCCCAGGTTCATGTAGGAGAACACGCCCATCAGCAGGGCGACGAACATCAGGTACCAGACGAACGACTGATGCTTGATGGCCCACTCGGATAAATTGAAGCTCCCTTTCGTGGCCGGCGTCATCGTGGGCTGTCCTCGTCGATTTTGACTTTCTGCCCCGGTTTGAGGCTGTTCACGCCGGCGCTCACCACTCGCTCGCCGATCTTGATCCCGCTGCTGATCAGCGCCGAATCATGGTCCCGGCTGAGCACCGTGACCTCTCGCGGCGCCACGGTCCGCGCCTGCGGGTCGACGACCCAGACCCGCGTCTGGCCATCCACCTCCTGCAGGGCCGACAGCGGCACTTCAGTGCGCGGGACGATGGCGGAGCTGAGGGTCACGCTGATGGCCGTGCCGAGGCGGAAGCTGGGCGGGGTTTGCGTCAGGGTCAGGCGCGAACGCCGGGTCCGGGTGGCGCTCTGCGCCTGGGGCTCGATCTCGCGCACCACGGCGGTGGTGTTGACGCTCGGGTCCAGCTGCAAGGCGACCTTGAACACCACGTCGGCCGGCAACTGGTCCACCAGGCTCGCCGGCAGGTCGATCACCGCCTCCTTGATATCCGGACGGGCCAGGGTCACCACCTGCTGGCCGGCGCTGACCACCTGGCCGGCCTCGGCCATCCAGGCGGTGACCACGCCGCCGTGATCGGTGCGCAGCTCGCTGTAGGCCAGCTGGTCGCGGGCCTGGCTGACCGCGGCCCTGGCCTGTTCCAGGGAGGCGCGGGTGGTCTTCAGGTCGGTCTGGGCGATGTCCAGCTGCGCCTGGGCGCCGACGCCGCGGTCGAACAACTGCTGCTGACGCCGGGCGTTGGCCTGGGCATTGATCCATTGCGCCTCGACCCGCGCCAGGTCGCCCAGGGCGGAGCGCAACTGGTTCTGCTGGTCGGTGGGGTCGAGGGTGGCGAGCAAGGCGCCCTTGCCCACCTCGGCACCGACATCGACGTTGCGATTGGCGATGCGCCCCGGCACCCGGAAGCCGAGGTTGGTTTCATAGCGCGCCTGGATGCTCCCGGCAAACCGCCCGAGGCTTTCCTCGGACTCGGCCCGCACCTCGAACGACAGCACCGGGCGCACCGGCTCGGGCGCCGGTTCTTCCTTGGAACAGGCGCCCAGCGTCAGGCCGGCGCACAACAGCAGGGACAGGCGCTTCATGGCTTGGCTCCTTGGGCGCCGGCCTCGGAAACGATCTCGACGAGCATCCCCGGGTGCAGCAACTGGCCGCCGGCGATCACCACTTTTTCGCCGCCCTTGAGGCCGTCGCTGATGATCACCTTGCCGGTCTGGTAGCGCCCCACCGTGACAGTGTGCAGGCTGGTCTTGCCGTCCTCGCCCACCAGCCACACGGCCGGCTCGTCGAGGTTCTTGGTCAACGCCGCCCAGGGCAGCTCGACACTGGCCTTGCCGGGCACATGGGCACTAGCGCCGACCACCGAGCCCAGGTCCATGCCCGCCGGCAGGCCGTCGAGGGCCACCTTGACCTGCACCGTGGCGCTTTGCGCCGACACCACCGGGGTGACTTCCCGCACCCTGCCAGTGGTCTTGATATTCGGATTGTCCAGCAAGCTGACGTTGATCACGCCATCCTCCGGCGGGGCCACCAGCAACGCCTCGTAGACGTTGAACACGGCGTCGCGCTCGCCGTCGCGGGCCAGGCTGTAAATCGGCACCGTGGCCTGCACCACCTGGCCGACCTCGGCCTGGCGCGCAGTAATCACCCCCGGCGCGTCGGCGATCAGCGCGGTGTAGCTCAGTTGCTCGCGGGCGTTGGCCAGCTGCGCCTGGGCCGCGCTCAGGGCGCTCTGGCTGCTGCGCAGCGCTGCCTGGGCGGCATCGTATTCGCTCTGGCTGGTGTAGCCCTTGGGCAGGAGTTTCTGCTGGCGGACGAAGGCCGCGCTGGTCTGCTTGACCCGCGCCTGCTCGGCGAACACCGAGGCCGCGGCGGAATCGACATTGGTCTGCAAGTCTTTCGGGTCGAGCCGGGCCAGTACCTGCTTGGCCGTGACCCGGTCGCCGACATCCACCAGGCGCTGGATGATCTTGCCGCCGACGCGGAACGACAACTCGGTCTGCACCCGCGCCTGCACATCGCCGGTCAGGGTCACTTGCGCGGCGAAATCCCGGGTCTGCACTTGCTGCACGCGCACCCGCGGCCGGTCCTTTTCGGTCGGCTTTTCCGCGCCACAACCGCTCAGTAGCGCAGCCAGCATCAAACCCACTATCCACTTCGATTCGAGACCAGCCATCCAGGCTCCTTGGCGCGATGCCATCGTACAGGTGACGATACGACTGTGAGCTTAGAACAGGGTTCCACCGCTGCACGCCGCGGTGCTCACAAACCCTGTAGCCGCTGCCGCAGGCTGCGATCGACCGCAACGCGGGCGCTGTTCCAGCGAGCGCAGGAAGCCCTGGGAAGCTGTCGCGGCGGCTACAAAATCTGCACCGATCAGGCACACTGCGCCTTCATGCACAAGGAGCCCCGGGATGCTCAAGACCCTGGCAGTGGCCAATTACCGCTCGATCAACAAACTGGTGATTCCGCTGGAGCGGCTGAACCTGATCACCGGTCCCAACGGCAGCGGCAAGTCCAACCTGTACAAGGCCCTGCGCCTGCTGGCGGAAACCGCCCAGGGCGGGGTGGTCAATGCGCTGGCCAGCGAAGGCGGCCTGGAGTCGACCTTCTGGGCCGGACCGGAACAGATCAGCCGGCGCATGAGCCGTGGCGAGGTGGCGATCCAGGGCGGGCCACGGAAAACCGTCAAGCGCCTGCAACTGGGCTTTGCCGGCGAGGACTTCGGTTATTCGATCGGCCTGGGGCTGCCGGACTCGAGCGGCCATTTCATGCTGCCCGGGCACAGCATGCCGATTCCATCGCGCTTCACCCTCGACCCGCGGATCAAGCGCGAGAGCATCTGGAGCGGGCCGGTGTATCGCCCGGCCAGCGTGCTGGTGGATCGCCAGGGGCCGATGGTGCGGGCCCGCGAGGGGCGGCAATGGGAGGTGCTGGCGCAGCACACCTCCAGCGGCGACAGCCTGTTCGACCAGGTCGGCAACCTGCGTTCGTCGCCCGAGGTCCTGCATTTGCGCGAGCAGATCCGTGGCTGGCGTTTCTACGATCACTTCCGCACCGACAGCCAGGCCCCCGCGCGCCGGCCGCAGCTGGGCACGCGCACGCCGGTGCTGCACCACGACGGCCGCGACCTGGCGGCGGCGTTGCAGACCATCATCGAGGTGGGTGATCAGCAGGCGCTGCGCGAGACCATCAGCGACGCCTTTCCCGGGTCGCGACTGGAGATCGATGCGGTGCCGGGCGGACTGTTCGGCGTGCAGTTTCATCAGGACGGTTTGCTGCGGCCGCTGTCGGCGGCGGAGCTGTCGGACGGCACCCTGCGTTACCTGCTGCTGGTCGCCGCCCTGCTGACGCCACGGCCACCGACCCTGATGGTGCTCAACGAACCGGAAACCAGCCTGCATCCGGACCTGCTGCCGGCCTTGGCACGCCTGATCATCCGGGCTTCGCAGCAGTGCCAGGTGTGGGTGGTGTCCCATGCCAGCCGGCTGATCGCGGCGTTGCAGCAGGACCCGCAATGCAACTCCATCCTGCTGGAGAAGAATTTCGGCCAGACCGAAATCGTCGGCCAGGGGATGCTCGACGAGCCGGCGTGGCATTGGCCGGATTGAGCGGCCTCAAAAGCATCGCGGGCAAGCCTCGNNNNCGATAACGTACTCAAGAGCGCCTCAATCGCTCAGACCGAATCACCCCTGCCACTTGCCCCCTTCGACAATCACGCTTTCCGGCTTGGTGTCGTCGCTCAGTTCCTTGCGCACGTACTGGTCGTAGAGCTTGAGCAGGTACTTGTCCTCGCCCAGCTTGGCCAGCTCGGCGTTGACCCAGTCACGCAACTCGATATTGCCCTTCTTCACCGCCGGCGCGATCGGCGCCTGCTCCCCCAGGGTCTGCGGCAGTACGCGGTAGCCCGGGTTCTGCTTGGACCAGCTGAACAGGATCAGGTTGTCCTGGGCATAAGCATCGCCGCGGCCGTTGGCCAGGGCCTGCAGGGACTCGGAGTTCTTCTCGAACTTCAGCAGCTTCCAGTCCGGGTGGTTCTTGGTCAGCCAGATATCGGCGGTGGTGCCGGTGGTGACGATAGTGGTGCGGCTCGCCAGATCATCCAGGTTCTTCACTTCGCTGCCATTAGGCACCAGGGCCTGCACCGCGACCTTGAGGTTGGGGTTGGTGAACTCCACCGCTTCCTTGCGCTCCGGGGTGACGGTCATGTTGGCCAGGATCAGGTCGACCTTGTCGCTCTGCAGGAACGGAATGCGGCTGGCAGGCTCCACGGCGACGAACTCCACCTTGTTCTCGTCGCCCAGCAGGTCCTTGGCGAATTGCCGCCCGATATCGGTATCGAAGCCTACGTAACGGCCGGTCTCATCGACGAAACCGAACGGCGGCTTGTCGGTGAACACGCCGACGATCAGCTTGTCGCGGGCCTTGATCTTGTCCAGGTAGCCGGCCGCCGGCGCGGCGCTGGCGCTGGCCGCGGGCTTGGGCGCCTCGGCGGTTTTATCGCAGCCGGCCAGCAGCGCGAGGCCGAACAGCGGGAGTAGCAATAGCGAAGACTTGGCAGTTTTCATAAGAGCTCCAGTTCCTTTGTAGGTGCTTTTTTGGGCAATGCTTCAACGAAGGAGAATTTCTCCAGGAACTGCTGCGCTCGTGCGGTCCGCGGGTTCGTAAAGAAGGTCTCGGGAGGGTGCTGTTCGAGGATGCGCCCGGCATCCATGAACACGATGCGGTCGGCCACCGCGCGGGCGAAGGCCATTTCGTGGGTGACGATCAGCAGGGTCATGCCGTCCCGGGCCAGGCCCTGGATCACTTGCAGCACTTCCTTGACCATCTCCGGGTCCAGCGCCGCGGTGACCTCGTCGAACAGCATCACCTGCGGGTTCATGCACAACGAACGGACGATGGCGATGCGTTGCTGCTGGCCGCCGGAGAGCTGGCGCGGGAAGGCATCGCGCTTGTCCAGAAGACCCACCCGCTCCAGCAACGCCTCGGCCTGGGCGCGGGCTTCGCGACGGTCGCGCTTCTGCACCTTGAGCGGGCCGAGCAGGATGTTGTCGAGCACGCTCATGTGCGGGAACAGGTGGTAGCTCTGGAACACCATGCCGATGTCCTGGCGCACCTGGCGCCAGTCAGTGGCCTGGTCCAGCAGCTCGCGGCCGGCGAATCTCAGCTGGCCGCTGTGGGCCTTTTCCAGGCCGTTGAGGCAACGCAGCAAGGTGGACTTGCCGCAGCCGCTGGGGCCGAGAATCACCACCACCTCGCCCTGGGCGACCTTGAGGTCGACGTCCTTGAGCACCTGCTGCTCGCCGAAAAACTTGTTGAAACCCTGGAACTCGATCAGTGCGCTCATGCTTGCGTCCAGCGCCGCTCCAGCACGCGCGAGGCGGCCGACAGCGGGTAGCAGATAAAGAAGAAAAACAGGAACAGGGCGCCGTAGATCAGCACCGACTCGTAGGTGCGCTCGATGATCTGTTGGCCGACCTTGATCACGTCCACCACGCCGATCAGCACCGCCAGCGAACTGGTCTTGATGATCCGCGTGTAGACGTTGATGGTCGGCGGCGTCATGCGTTTCAGCGCCTGGGGCAGCAGCACGTAGCCGTACAGCTGCGGGTCGGACAGGCCGATCGACAGCCCCGCCTCACGCTGGCCACGGGGCAGCGAATGCAGGGCGCCGCGCACCACCTCGCCGACTTCGCTGGCGCCCCACAGCGACAGCACCAGCACCGCGCAGGTGAAGCTGGGAATGCTGATACCGAAGAAGATCGGGAAACCGAAAAACAGCAGGTACAGCCAGACCAGCACCGGGATCGCCCGGAACAGCTCCAGGTAGAGGCGCAGCACCGTGTTCAGCCATTTGCTGTCGAGGGTTCGCAGCACGCCATAGAGCACGCCGCCGACGGTGCTGAAGGCGATGCTCAGCAGGGAGATCGACAACGTCTGCGCGGCACCCTTGCCCAGTTGCGGCAAGGACACCCAGAGCAGCTCAAGACCCGAACTGGCCATGCTGCAACCTCCTTTCCAGACGGCTGAGCAACAGCGACAGCGGCAAGAACAGCAGCACGCAGATCAGTGTGAGCACGGCGAGCATTTCGTAGGTCTTGTAGTAGAGGGCGATGTAGCTCTTGGTGGTGTAGAGAATCTCCGGCACCGCCACCGCCGAGACCACGGTGGTCTCCTTGAGCAGGAAGATGAAGTTGGCGAACAGCGACGGCAGGCTGAGGATCCCGGCTTGCGGCAGGATCACGTAGCGCAGCAGCTGCCAGTGCGACAGGCCGATGGAGCGGCCCGACTCCAGCTGGGCCGTCGGCACCGCCTCGACGCCGGCGCGCAGCACCTCGGTGAGGTAGGCGCCGCCAAGAAAGGTCATGGTGATGATCGCCGCGGCGAACCCGGAAATCTTCAGCCCCAGCGCCGGCAGGGCGAAGTAGACGAAGAACAGCTGGATCAGCAGCGGGGTGTTGCGCGCCAGCTCCACGTACAGCCCGATCAGGCGCTGCAGGTAGGGGGTGCGGAACACCAGGATGGTGGCGTTGATCAGGGCCACCAGCAGGGAGGTGGCGATGGCGATCAGGCCGACCTGCAAGGTCACGCCCACCGCCTTGAGAAAGGCCGGCAGCGTACTGAGGATAAAGGCGTAGTCGAGGGTCATGGCAATCCTGGACGCCGCTGGGGTACAGCGGCGGTGATGCAGTCCATTGGGCGGTGGGTAAACCACCCGGCAGGCGTCGACTTTAAAGCTATAAAAACAATAATTTAAATACCGTTAAAGCATATTGATATCACCCAAAAAACTAACCTGCAGGGTTTGCCATGCGCGCCTGGGCCGGCTACTTTTCTGACGCCGTCAGGGATCTTTCTGATCCTCCTCCATGGAACGGACAACCGGCACCCGATCTCAACGGGCCAGACACCTACAAGGACGATAAGAACAATGACCGACCTCGACTCCCCGCAACCCCTCGATCCGCAGGACATCGTCAAATGGCTGATGGCGCTGCGCCGGGCCATGAAGCCTTCCTGAATATACGGCCCTGCCGATACCGCGGCGCCTGGATCGCGAGCAAGCTTCGCTCCTACAGAAGCATGGTGAAGTCGCTCTTGCGGGCAATAAAAAACGCCGACGCTGTAGAAGCCATCGGCGTTTAAACCTTGAAGGGGTTTGTACGACTTAAGCGTAGTTCATCAGAACGCCGGCAGTACTGCGCCGCTGTATTTCTTCTCGATGAATTCTTTCACTTGCGGGCTGGTCAGGGCCTTGGCCAGTTTCTGGATGGCGGCGCTGTCCTTGTTGTCCGGACGGGACACCAGGAAGTTCACGTAAGGCGAATCAGCGCCCTCGATCACCAGCGCATCCTTGGCCGGGTTCAGGCCGGCTTCCAGGGCGTAGTTGGTGTTGATCATGTCCAGGTCGACCTGGTCCAGCACGCGCGGCAGCAGGGCCGATTCCAGTTCCTTGAACTTGAAGTTGTGCGGGTTCTTGGCGATGTCTTTCGGGGTCGCCAGGGCGTTTTTCGGGTCCTTGAGTTCGATCAGGCCGGCCTTCTGCAACAGGATCAGGGCCCGGCCGCTGTTGCTGCCTTCGTTCGGAATGGCGATGGTCGCGCCGTCTTTCAGCTCGGCCAGGGTTTTGACTTTCTTCGAGTAGCCGCCGAAAGGCTCGACGTGCACGCCGATCACGGTCACCAGGTTAGTGCCTTTGCCTTCGTTGAAGCTCTTCAGGTACGGCAGGGTCTGGAAGTAGTTGGCGTCCAGACGCTTCTGATCGACCTGCACGTTCGGCTGCACGTAATCGGTGAAGACTTTGATTTCCAAGTCCACGCCTTCCTTGGCCAGGGTTGGCTTGATCAGCTCGAGGATCTCGGCGTGCGGCACGGGGGTGGCCGCCACTACCAGTTTCTCGCCAGCCTGGGCCAGACCGGCAGTCAGGGCAGCCGCCAGTGCGGTGAACAACAGAACCTTTTTCATGCAGTGTCCTTATGAGTCGTCAGTGACGACGGCTTTTGTAATGAGGGTGCCAGCGAAGTGCTATCTCTGGCGTGGAGCGGACAATACCGGGATTTTTTATGCCTTAACAATATCTTTTATTCACGTTGATATTCCATTTAGTTCATACAGAATCGAACCGCTCTAGCCCGCGCCCGGGGCGGTCTGTAGCCGCTGCCGAAGGCTGCAATAGGGCCGAAGGCCCTCGGCGCCAGGAAGATCGCTGCGACCGTCCTCCGAACGCGGCCCGGGTCGATTGCAGCCTGCGGCAGCGGCTACAGAGGCAGAAGCGTGCTCAGATCACGCCGTGTTGCTTAAGAAGGTGTTTCAGCGCCTGCAACTCGGCGGCGGAACCGTCCGCGATCAGGCCCTTCAGTTGCTGATCCACTAGCTCCAGCCGCGACAGCTGCGGCGGCAGGTTCAGGTGCTCCGGCAGGATCTCCTCGCCACTGCTCACCAGCAGGGCAAAGTGAATGACGTTCTCCAGCTCGCGGGTGTTGCCCGGCCAGCTGTGCTGCTCCAGCACCTGCTGGGCGGCTTCGCTGATCAGCGGCACCGGCAGGTCCAGGCGCTGGCTATAGATGCCGAGGAAGTACTCGGCCAACGACAGGATGTCGCCGACCCGCTCGCGCAGCGCCGGCAGTTCCAGATGACCCTCGCCCAGGTAGTGATACAGCCGCTCATGGAACTTGCCCGCCGCCACCGCCTGGGCCAGGTCGATGCTGGTGGCCGCCACCAGGCGCACGTCCACCGGGCTCGGCTGATGGGCGCCGACCCGGGTCACCTCATGGTTTTCCAGGGCCGCGAGCAGCTTGATCTGGATCGGCAACGGCAAGTCGCCGATCTCGTCCAGGTACAGGGTGCCGCCGTTGGCCGAGCCGAACCAGCCGGCGCGGCTGCTAGCGGAACCACTGAAGGTGCCGGCGGCGTAGCCGAACAGTTCGGCGTCGGCGTAGGTCGGGCTGATGGCCCCGCAGTTGACCGACACGAACAGGCCGCTGCGGTCGCTGGCGCGGTGGATATGCCGGGCCAGCAGCTCCTTGCCACTGCCGGTTTCACCGCGGATCAACACCGAGATCGCACGCGGCGCCAGCTGTTCCAGCTCCTGGCGCAGCTGCCGCGAACGAGGGTCGACGAACACCAGCGCCTTGGCGCGGATGCTCAGCGGGCTTTTTTCAGCATCGGGAAAGGTCAGCAGCGGCTGACCGAAAGACTCATGCAGACTCATGGCAGACTCCCGCCCAAATCCGCTTGAAGGCGGGGGCGTTTAACAAAAAGAAAAATCAGGCGCGGCGCAGGGAATGCTGTTCCATGCGGTTTTGCAGGCGATAGAGATAAGCGAAACCCTGCTCCCAGCGCTGGTGCCCGGACTTGACGTTGATATGCCCGGCACCGGACAGGATCCCCGCCTCGGCGCCCCAGTGGCGGGCCAGTTCCAGGGCACGCGGCGCACTGATGGCGCTGTCGTTGTCGGAGCTGACCACCTGGCTCGGGAACGGCAACAGGTCGCCGGGGATCGGCGCGAAATTGCGCAGCGCCGGCGCGCAGGCCGGACGCTCGACATCCGCCGGCGCCACCAGCAAGGCACCGCGCACCTGGCGCAAGGCGCTGACCGGCGCATGGGCGGCCCAGTGCGCGACGGTGATGCAGCCCAGGCTGTGGGCAATCAGGATCACCGGGGTGCTGTCGGCGGCAATCGCCTCGGCCAGCGCCGCGACCCAGTCTTCGCGCCGGGGCGTCAGCCAGTCGGCCTGCTCCACCCGTGCACTGTTCGGCAGGCTGTTCTGCCAGTGGCTTTGCCAATGATCTTCTGGCGATCCTTGCCAGCCCGGCACAATCAGGTAGCGAATTGATTCGTTGCGCATGGGGAGCTCTCCTGCGTGTCTGTTCCCGATCGAGTATAGGGACGAGACTTATATTCGTTAAGGAATAAGAAGCTATTTATTAAGACCCATAAAGAATATCAAACACTACCTGTACCTATGCTGTACGAACCCTAGGCGCCTGGCAGACGGACCGCGGCGCCTGCATCGCGGGCAAGTCGGATCGCCGCCCGCTCGCTCCTACAAGAGCAGGGCAGGCACGGTGGTGGGGATGGCCGCGCACCTGTAGGAGCGCAGCTTGCGCGCGATGGCGTCCTGGCAGACGGACCGCAGTGCCTGGCCCACTCGCTCCTACGGAAGCGGGGATGGCCTGGTGGAGGGGATGGCAGAGGACCTGTAGGAGCGCAGCTTGCTCGCGATGGCGTCCGTCCAGGCAACCACGCACGCCCGGCCAAATCGCAGGCAAAAAAAAGGCCGCACCCTGCCAAGGAGACGGCCTGAAAAGTCGTGGCTTACAACACTGGGTCAGCGGGCGGTGATCACCGAAAGCTTGGTGATACCGGCACGCTCGATGGAGGCCATGGCACGGGCCACTTCGCCGTAGTTGACGCCGTCGTCCGCCTGCAGCTGCACGCGCACTTCCGGGTCCTTGGCCTTGGCCGCCTGAAGATTGGTTTCCAAAAGGTCCGGCTGGATCTCGTCCTTGTTGATAAAGAGTTTGCCGGCGCCGTCGATGCTCACCACCAGCGGGTCCTTCTGCTCCACCGGGGCCACAGCCTCGGTCTTGGGCAGGTTGATCGGAATTGCGTTAGTCAGCAGCGGCGCGGTGACGATGAACACCACCAGCAGCACCAGCATCACGTCCACCAGCGGCGTGACGTTGATCTCGCTGAGCACCTCATCGCTGTCCTGGGTCGAGAAGGCCATGTCAGGACGCCTCCTTCACTTTCTGTGCGCTGCCCTGGGCCGCGGCCTTGTGCGCGGTCGGGTGGATCAGCACGCGGAACGAACTCTTCTGCGCCAGGCTGTAGAAATCATGGGCGAAGTCGTCCAGATCGGCGGCAGTCAGCTTAAGGCGCCGCAGGAAGTAGTTGTAAACCAGCACCGCCGGTACCGCGACGGCGATCCCCACGCCGGTGGCGACCAGCGCCGCGCCGATCGGCCCCGCCACGGTTTCCAGGCTCGCCGAGCCCGCCGCGCTGATGCCTTTCAGGGCTTCCATGATCCCCCACACGGTGCCGAACAGGCCGATGAAGGGCGAGGTGCTGCCGATACTCGCGACCACCGCCAGGCCGGTTTCCAGCGAACGCCGCTCACGAACGATCTGCTGGCGCAGGGCGCGCTCCAGGCGGTCCTGATGATTGATGGCCTGGCTCAGATCCGCCGCGTGCGCGGTGTCGCCGACCTGGATCGCCGCGTAACCGGCCTGGGCCACGCGAGCGGCGGCGCCGGGCTGGGTTTCGCTGAGCTCGGCCGCCGAGTCGAGGCTGGAGGCGGCCCAGAACTGTTTGTGGAACTTGCGATCCTGGGCCTTGAGACGGGCGAACTGCGCGCCCTTGAGCAGGGCCAGGCCCCAAGTGGCCACGGAAAACACCACCAGCAGCCAGATCACCGCGCTTTCGATGGATTCGAGTGGAGATGCCAATAAACTCATGATGTGTCCCTCTGTATAACCCTTGTAAGAGCGAGCGTGCTCGCAATAGCGCCTGGCGCAGGCTCAATGAATCTTGAAATCGATGGGTACGCTGACCCAGCCGTCCTGGGCGACATCACCCTGCTTGGCCGGCACGAAGCTCCAGCGCTTGACTGCCGATAACGCCGCGTCGTCGAGTTGCTGGCGACCGCTGCTTTTCTGAATCTGGATCTCGCCGGGCTTGCCGCTGGCCAGTACATGCACCCGCAGCAACACCGTGCCTTCCCAACCGCGACGCTGGGCCAGCGACGGATATTCCGGCGCCGGGTTCTTCAAGTACGCGGCGTTCGCCGAAGCCGGGGTCACGGGCGCCGGGGCCGGTGGCGCGGGCGGTGCCGGAGCGGCGACAGGCGCGGCCGGTTGTGGCGGCGCGGGCTGTTGCTGGACCGGTTTCGGCGCCGGCTTGGGCTCAGGCTTGGGGACCGGTTTCGGCTTGGGCTTGGGGATCGGCTTGGGCGGTGGCGGCTTGACTGCCAGCTCGTCCTCCACCGGCGGTGGCGGCTCCACCACAGGCTGTACCGGCTGCGGTGGCGGCGGCTCGACCACCGGCGGCGCAGGCCGGGAAAACTCGATGGTCATCGGCGGAATTTCCGGCGGCACGATCGGCAATACCGGGGTCGGCTGCTGGCTGATCCAGTAGATCACCGCACCGTGCAAGACCAGGGCGATCACCCCGAGGGCAATCGCCTCGCGCCGCCGCAGCCCGGCCTTGGGTGCCTTCTGCAGGCGCAACTGGCCCAACGGCAAACGATGCGGCCGGCCAAGATCGACCAAATCGCCGCTCGGTGCCTGACGCCACAGCACCTCATGTGCACTGGCGGCGGTCTGGACATTGCCCATTGATTGACTCCCTACAGTCTTTTGCGAATAACCCGACCCGCACCTGCGAACTCCCCTGGAGCAGCGTCGAGGGCTGAATGATTGGCGTCAGACACTTATCTCCGAAAGTAATCTTTGAAGTTATGGATAGATCGAAATCGCATATTTAAAACTGTCATCTCGCGCCAGGCCACGCGGATCAAGGGCTGCAGGGAAGGAGTCAAAAAGCCATGCTTTGCGAGCATTGAAAATATTCGCCAAAGGCATTGCATCGCCACGGCAAAACCGGGGCGAAGCGACAGCAATGACGAAATAAAAGAGATCGACCGAACGCCGATCAAGGGATCAGGCGCACCCGGTTCAGCGGCCCCTGAACAGGGTGTTCAAACCTTCAGCGCCTGGCTCTCGCACAACGCCAGCAGCTGGTTTTCCAGGGCCTTGCCCGCGCGGCTCAGGCCGCTGCGGCCGTACAGCGCCAGGCGCACGCCCTGGATGTCCGGCAAGCCGCTGGCGGCATCGAGCACGCGGTGCCCAGCGGCCACCACCCGCACCGGCAGCAGGCTGATGCCCAGCCCCGCCGCCACCGCCGAGCAGACACTGGCCAGGCTGGCGCTGGAATAACCGATGCGCCAGCGCCAACCGCCGACTTCGAGATGGTGGAGCATTTCATGGCGATACAGCCCGCCCACCGGGAAGGCCACCAGCGGCAACGGATCGCGGCCGAAGGCCGGGGTAGCGCGACTGTCGACCCAGCACAGGGGTTCCGGCCAGGACCCCAGACAGTCGTCGCTGGCACCCATCTGCTTGACCAGCAACAGATCGAATTCGCCGCGCCGATAGAGGCGGGTCAATTCCGGGCCCAGCCCGCTGGTGACCTCCAGGCGCACGCCGGGATGGTCCTGGCCGAAGCGCGACAACAATGGCATCAGCCGCTCGGCGGCGAAGTCTTCCGGCACCCCGAGGCGCAGCACGCCTTCGCTCTGCTGGTGCAGCAAGACATCGCTGGCCTCCTCGTTGAGGGCCAGGATGCGCCGCGCATACCCCAGCAGACGCTCGCCCTCGGCGGTGGCCACCACCCGGCGCTGGTCGCGGTCGAGCAACTGGCAGTCCAGGCTCTCCTCCAGCCGACGCACCTGCTGGCTGACGGTGGACTGGGTGAGGTGCAGGCGCTCGGCGGCGCGGGTGAAGTTGGCGCAGTCGACGACGGCGACAAAACTGCGCAGCAGCACAGGATCGAACATGGCAGTACCATTCTGAATGCCACTGATTGGCATGGTTATATTTAATTTCAGAATACATCAGGGCCTGACCATACTCGGCGTTCATTTACTGCGCAGGGAGCCTGGTGCCATGCGTTACCTGTCTTGCAAACATGCTGTCCTGGCGATCTGTCTGTTCGTGGTGGGGGTGGTGATGGCGAAGGATAACGAGTTGCTCGAAGCGGTCCGCGACGGGCAGTTGCCCAAGGTCCAGGCGCTGCTCCGCCAAGGCGTGGATGTCAACGTGCGCGGCCTGGATGGCAGCAGCCCGTTGCTGTTGGCCACCGCCGCCAACCAGGTCGAGATCGCCCGGGCGCTGATCGAGGCCGGCGCCGACGTCAACCAGAAGAACCTGATTCACGACAGCCCTTACCTGCTGGCCGGCGCCAGCGGACGTAATGCGATCCTGCAGCTGACCCTGGCCCACGGCGCCGACCTGAAAAGCACCAATCGCTACGGCGGCACCGCGCTGATCCCGGCCTGCGAGCGTGGGCATGTCGACACCGTGCGTCTGCTGATCGAGGCCGGTGTCGACCTCAACCACGTCAATCGCCTGGGCTGGACCTGCCTGATGGAAGCCATAGTGCTGGCCGACGGCGGCCCGGCGCACCAACAGATAGTCGCTCAGTTGATCGCCGCCGGCGCCGACCTGAACCTGCCGGACAACGCTGGCCTGAGCCCTCTGCAACAGGCGGAGAAACGCGGCCAGACGGCCATCGCCAAACTGCTGCGGGACGCCGGCGCGTCCTGATTTCTGCCTCAAGGAGCCCCCATGAAAGACGATCAGGATTACCTGCAACGCGCCGTCGAACTGGCCCGGCAAAACGTCGCGGCCGGTGGCCGGCCATTCGGCGCGCTGCTGGTGCGCGACGGCCAGGTACTGGCCGAAACGGTCAACCAGATCCACCTGAGCCAGGACCCCACCGCCCATGCCGAACTGCTGGCCATCCGGGTCGCCAGCCAGCAGCTCGGCCCACGCCTGGACGGCTGCGTGATCTATGCCAGCGGCCAGCCCTGCCCCATGTGCCTGAGCGCCATGTACCTGTGCGGTGTGGCGCGCGCGGTGTTTGCCGCGGACAACGCCAGCGCCGCGCCCTTCGGCCTGTCCACGGCGGCGATCTATGAACAACTGGCACAGCCCCTGGCGACCCAGCGCTTACCGGTGCAGCACCTGCCGCAAGCGGCGATGAACGAGATCTACCGCGACTGGCAGGCCCGCCATGCCACTCGCTGAGTCGCGCCTGCGCCGCCTCGGCGGCTGGGCCCTGCTGATCGCCCTGGGGCTCAACCTGCGGCCGATCATCAGCTCCATCAGCCCGCTGCTGATGGAGATTCGTGGCGCCACCGGCATGAGCTTCCAGAGCAGTGCCTGGCTCACCAGCCTGCCGGTGGTCTGCATGGGCCTGGTGGCATTGCTCGGCGTGCGCCTGGAAGCCCGCCTGGGAGAACGGCGCGGCGTCGCCCTTGGCCTGTTGATGATCCTCTGCGCCTGCCTGGCGCGGTTGCTCTGCGACCAGGCCAGCGCCCTGCTCGCCACGGCCCTGCTTGGCGGTGCCGGCGTGGCCTTGATCCAGGCGCTGGTGCCGGCGCTGATCAAGCGCCAGTTCCAGCAGCGGGTGGCCTTGGCCATGGGCATTTATTCGGCTTCGCTGATGGGCGGTGGCGGCCTTGCAGCGCTACTCAGCCCGCATGTGGCCACGCACTTCGCCCATTGGCAGGCCGGGCTGGGCGTATGGTTGCTACCGGCGCTGGCGGCCCTGCTGCTGTGGTGGCTGCTGCCTTTCGCCGGGCCGGGGCAGCGCCTCAACGCGCCCTCCATCAGCCTGTGGCGCAACCGCCGGGCCTGGTTGCTGGCGCTGTACTTCGGCCTGGTCAACTGCGGCTACATGAGCATGGTCGCCTGGCTGCCGGCCTATTACCTGCAGTTGGGCTGGAGCGCGACCCAGAGCGGCTCGCTGCTGGCGTTCATGACCATCTTCCAGGTCATCGCCGCGCTGTTGATGCCTGCCCTGGCGCAGCGCCAGAGCGACCGCCGGCCATTGCTCGCCATCAGCCTGAGCGCCCAGGCCCTGGGCTTCAGCGGCCTGGTGCTGTGGCCGCTGCAGGCCCCGCAGCTGTGGGTGGCGCTGATCGGCTTCGGCCTCGGCGCCTGTTTTGCCTTGAGCCTGATCCTCACCCTCGACCACCGTCGCGACCCACGGGAGGCCGGGCAACTGGCGGCCTTCGTGCAAGGGGTGGGGTTCCTGATCAACGCCGTGTCGCCGTGGATGACCGGCTGGCTGCGGGAACTCACCGGCAACTTCATCAGCGCCTGGTGGGTACTGATCCTGACCGTGCTGGCCATGCTGGTGCTGACCCGGGTATTCAGCCCCTCCAGCTACCGGGAGTCGCCGTCGACAACCGTGGTGCCACAAGCGATACCCACGGGAAGCACCTCGACCTCTGCCTGACAAGGCCCATAGCCATCATGCGCAACTTCTTGCGCACCTGGCTGTGGATAACTCTGTGAACAGATACCTACAGGCCTTACAAGCCATGACTCATAGCCGAGTGCGCAACTTCTTGCACAGCACNCACTGCGCAAGAAGTTGCGCACTTTCAGCGGCTTTCATCCGCTAAATACTTTCACCGATTCCAGAAATTGCCTGAAGTCCTTGATCCATAAGGCCCTTCCAGCTCCTGGCACGCTCCTTGATACCTACCAGGGCACCCACCGGGCGATTCGTCCCACCGGGCACCTTTATTTTTTAGCAAGGAGAGCATCCATGGCTACACCAGCGTATATGTCCATCACCGGCACCAAACAAGGCCTGATCACCGCCGGTGCCTTCACCGCTGACTCCGTTGGCAACACCTACCAGGAAGGCCACGAAGACCAGGTCATGGTTCAGGGTTTCCAGCACGAAGTGATCATCCCGCGTGACCCGCAGTCCGGCCAGCCAACCGGCCAGCGCGTTCACAAACCAGTGGTCATCACCAAGGTTTTCGACAAGGCTTCGCCACTGCTGCTGGCTGCCCTGACCTCCGGTGAGCGTCTGACCAAGATCGAAATCCAGTGGTACCGCACCTCTGCTGCCGGCACCCAGGAGCACTACTACACCACCACCCTGGAAGACGCGATCATCGTCGACATCAAAGACTACATGCACAACTGCCAGGACCCATCGAACTCGCACTTCACCCACCTGGAAGACGTGCACTTCACCTACCGCAAAATCACCTGGACCCACGAAGTCTCCGGTACTTCCGGTTCCGACGACTGGCGTTCCCCGGTCGCGGGCTAAGTCCGGCCGACCGTTACACCAACATCGGCCAGCTCTGCTGGTCGATGTTGTTTACGCCATAAGGGATTTCTTGCGTTCGTCGGCGCCCGGCCCCGGGCTCGACCCACGCGGCAGTACTGCACGAGGAACAAGGGATGTTCGCGCCGGCCAATCAGACCCACTTCAGCCTGACCGTCGAAGGTCTTTCGAACGACCTCCAGGTACTGTCCTTCACCGGACGGGAAGCCATCAGCCAGCCCTTTGCCTTCGAGGTCGAGCTGGTCAGCGCCCAGGCCGCCCTGGACCTGGAAAGCCTGCTGCACAAACCGGCCTTCCTGCAGTTGGCGCAGAACGGCACCGGCATCCACGGGCAAATCTACCGCGTCGCCCAGGGCGATTCCGGCAAGCGCCTGACCCGCTACTCGGTGACTGTGCGCCCGCACCTGGCCTACCTCGCGCACCGCATCAACCAACGCATCTTCCAGAACCTCACGGTGCCGAAAATCATCGGCCAGGTCCTCGAAGAACACGGCATTCAAAGCAACGCCTACGAATTCAAGACAGGTTCGATCTATCCCGAGCGCAACTACTGCGTGCAGTACGACGAATCGGACCTGCATTTCATCCAGCGCCTGTGCGAGGAAGAAGGTATCCACTACCACTTCCAGCACAGCGCCGACAGCCACAAGATCGTTTTCGGCGATGACCAGACGGTGTTCCCGAAACTGGCGCCCGTGGCCTATCAGCAAGACTCCGGCATGGTCGCCAACGACCCGGTGATCAAGCGTTTCGACCTGCGCCTGGAAGCCCGCACCAGCCGCACCACGCGCCGCGACTACGACTTCGAGAAGCCGCGCCTGACCCTGGAGAGCGACGCCAAGAGCGAGTTCAAGCCGGACCTCGAGGATTACGACTACCCGGGGCGTTTCACCGATCGCGAGCGCGGCAAGCACCTGGCCAAGCGCGCCCTGGAACGCCACCGCAGCGACTACCGGCTGGCCGAGGGCAAAAGTGACCAGCCGCTGCTGGTCAGCGGGCATTTCCTGGCCCTGAGCGAACACCCGAAAGCGCAATGGAACGACCTCTGGCTGCTCACCGAGATCGTCCATGAAGGCAAGCAGCCGCAGGTGCTGGAAGAGTCGGTGTCCAGCGACACCACAGCCCTGAAGGACGACTTCCACCAGGGCTATCGCAACCGCTTCCAGGCCACGCCCTGGGACGTGCCCAACCGGCCGCCGCTGACGCATCCGAAGCCGCGCATCCTCGGCAGCCAGAGCGCGGTAGTCACCGGGCCCAAGGGCGAAGAGATCCACTGCGACCAGTACGGTCGGGTCAAGGTGCAGTTCCACTGGGACCGCGAAGGCCAGTCGGACGACAAGACCAGCTGCTGGCTGCGCGTGTCCTCGGCCTGGGCCGGCGCCCAGTACGGCGGCATCGCCATCCCGCGGATCGGCATGGAAGTGCTGGTGACCTTCCTCGAGGGCGACCCCGACCAGCCGCTGATCAGCGGCTGCCTGTACCACAAGGAAAACGTCGTCCCCTACGAGTTGCCGGCGAACAAGACCCGCAGCACCTTCAAGACCCTCAGTTCCCCCGGTGGTGGCGGCTACAACGAGCTGCGCATCGAGGACAAGAAGGGCCAGGAACAGATCTTCCTGCACGCCCAGCGCGACTGGGACGAGAACGTCGAACACGACCAGAAGATCCGCGTCGGCAACGAACGCCACGACACAGTCGAAGCCAACAGCTACAGCGAGTTCAAGGCCGAGGAACACCACACCGTGCACGCCGACCGCAAGGTCGAAGCCCGCGCCAGCGACCACCTCACCGTCGGCGCCAACCAGCACATCAAGATCGGCACCGGGCAGTTCATCGAAGCTGGCCAGGAGATCCACCTCAATGCCGGGGTGAAGGTGGTGATGGAAGCCGGCAGCGAGCTGACCCTCAAGGGCGGCGGCAGCTTTATCAAGCTCGACGCCGGTGGCGTGACCATCAGCGGCCCGCAGGTCAAGGTCAACTCCGGCGGCGGCCCGGGCAGCGGCTCCGGCGCCGCGCCGCTGATGCCTGGCGTGCTGAAGCAGGCCGACGCCGACAAGGCCGGTGCCCTGCTGACCCCGGCGCAAATCAACACCCTCAAGCGCAACGCGCCTTTCTGCGAAGAGTGCGAAAAGTGCAAGGACGGTGCCTGTGCCATCTGATCGCCTGACACCCCAATCCTGGCTCGCCCAGCAGCCGCTGCAAGCCGACGAGCGCCTGTACCTGGTCATCAGCAACGCCAGCGACGCCGACCCGCTCAAGGACTTCTACCAAACCCAGGGCGCCAGCGGCCTGACCCCGATCTGGAGCGGCACCCCCTACGCCGACTGGCAGCCGGTGATGCCTTACCTGGTCGAACTGAAACCGACCTCGAACTTCCTCGACTGGATCGCCACCACCGACGCCGACGACTGGGGCTGGCTGGCCGTCTCCAGCTGCGAGCCGGACGTGGTGTTCGAACATCTGCGCAGCCTGACCCAAGTGAAAATGCCGGACGGCGCCGAGGTGTTTTTCCGGTTTTGGGATGGGCGGCATATTTATCCGATTTTGGAAGGGTTGGGCGAAGACGCCCCCCAGGTCCTCCCCATATTCGACCGCTATCTGATCAATGGCCGGGCATTGAGTACTGGCCAAGGCGTAGTCAAGCCACCCAAACCATTCCCCTGGTGGGAAGTGCCGGAAGCGCTGGTCAAGAAGCTCGCCGAGGACGATCCGAGCACCGTGATCGACAACATGATGCAGTGGCTGCTGGAAGACCACGCCGAGCTGTATTTCTCGTTCCCCGAATCCAACCTGCGGCAGAAGGTGACACGTTTCGTAAAACGCACCCCGCTCACGGAAGAAAACTACACCGGGCTATTGAAAGCCCACTTGGAAAATGAGGTGGCTGTATGAGCATTTTGATGGGGGAGATCGTCGGTAACCTGACGGCTAAACAACCGGATGCTCAAGCCATCATCCGCGACTTCAAGAAATGCCTGGCCGACTACCGTGCCCACGCCGAAGCCTGGTACGGCAGCGTGCTGGATGCCGAGCAGCAATTCCAGGTCGGCGACGAAGTGGCCACCCAGGACAAGGACAGCAAAAGCAGCGCCGACCTTTACGCGAATTGCCCGGCCAACGGCAAGCTCAAGCTGGTGCACAGTTTTGAATCCGCGCGCTTTGTGCCGATCGGTAATACACCGGTGCGCTTGGTGCCGGTGGTTGACGGGATGGTGTACGGCAAGAACGAAGCCGGTGCTGCCATCAACGTCACCATCGGCCCCAGCGGCATCAAGGAAGTCACGGGGCTCAAGCCCAACCAGCAATACAAGATCACCTTCTTCCCCAACCCGACCCGGGCGCAGATCGACTCGTTATTCAACTCCTATCAGGGCGTGATCGGTGACTTGAGCGGCTGGCTACAAACCGAATGGAGCACCGACTTCCTGCCGTTGTGGCAGGCCCATAGCAGTGCGTCCATAGGCGGTCGGGCGATGCAACAACTGGAGGCGGCGTGGAAAGGTTTCCTCAAGGCCATCATGGGTTTGTGGGGCGATATCAAGAGCCTCTACAACCTGGTGGCCCATCCTCGGGAAAACTACCAGAAGCTGAAGAAGTTCTTCACCGAGGAGGAAATCAAGAAGATCTACAACGCCTCGAAAGACGCCATCCACACCGCTTTGCTGATTGCCAGCGACGAGCCACTGATGTGGATCTACGTGGCAGCGATTGTCGCCTGGGTGAAGATGCTGCCACCGCAAACCTGCATGGAAGTGCTGGCTGAGCTGACCACCGAAGTGCTGCTGAACATCCTGATCGGTATTGTGCTCACCGGCGGTATCGGTCTGGCCGTACGGGTCGGTACCAAGGCACTCAAGGCCACGCAAAGTGGCGGCAAAGTGCTGAAGTTGATCGAAGAGTTCACTTCCATGCTGATGAAAGTCAGCAAGAAGAACGCGGCCGGTCACACTGAAACGGCCAGGCCTTTGCTGCTCAATGGCAACGCGGCGTTGAACCCCGGTCGCAAGGCCAGCGTAGAGATCGCCCCGCCCAAACCCGCAGCAACGGCTACAGCCCCCAAGCAGAAGCCGAAAGCCTCTGGTGGCACAGTGGAAACTGATGCGCAGATCCAGGCGCGTGGCAAGAAGAAGCCCGCTACCCAGGCTGAGCTGAGCGAACCTGTCAATGATGTGCCCAAGCAATCCACAAACCCGGCGGATAAACCGGCACGGTGTACAAGAGATACTCGCTGCGAAGACGACCCTATCTCGATGGTTACCGGTGAAGAACTGCTAACCCTCACCGATGGAGAACTCAACGGCCTGCTACCCCTGGAGTGGACGCGGCTGTATCGCACCAGTGCGGCGGAAATCGACAATCGCCTGGGCTTCGGCTGGAGCCATTCGCTTTCTCATCGGTTGCAAATCAATGACGAAGGCGTGCTGTGGACTGACAACGAAAACCGCCAGACCCAGTTTCCGCTGCCAAACGAACAGCGCCCTGCGATCACCAACAGCTTGGCCGAGGCGGCGATCTTCCTGGGGGATGCTCCAGGCGAGCTGATCCTGACCCAGGCCGGAGAAAGTGCGCGTTTCTATCACTTCCGCGCCGGGCGCCTGACCACTATCAGCGACGCCTACGATAACCAGTTGCATATCAGCTATGACCTGGTCGACCGCATCCAGCGTATCGACAACGGTGCCGGCCGCTGCCTGTACCTGCGTTACGATGAACGCCATATTGTCGCCGTGGACTACCAGCAGCACCGCCCCGAGTACGATGAACGAGGCGAGCGTCAGGAACCCTGGCAGACAGTCCAGACCCTGGTCAGTTATCAGTACAACGAACGCCACCAGCTCATCAGCGCCACCAATGCCGCAGGTGAAGCCGAACGTTATCGCTACGATGAACAGAACGTCATCCAGGAACGCCAACTGGCTGGAGGCGCGAGCTTTTCCTGGGAGTGGGAGCGTGAAGGCAAGGTCGCTCGCTGCATTCGTCAATGGGCCAGCGCCTCACAGATCGATTCACGTTATGTATGGGACGACGAAGGCACCGTTACTGCTATCAACTCCGACGGCAGTGAACAGATTTATGTGCACGATGAAAATGCTCGTCTGGTAAGCGAGACCAGCCCCGACGGCGCCGAAATACAAAGAGCCTATGACGAGAAAGGCCACCTGATCGCGGAAAAAGATCCGCTCGGCGCCGTTACCGAATATCACTACAGCGAAGCCGGACGCCTACTGGCGGTCGTCCCGCCAGAGGATGAACCAACCCAGTACAAGTATTTCTATGGCCATCTCGTCGAAGTACAGCGCGGCCAGGCGCAGTGGAAATACGAACGCAACGACCAGGGTGACATCACCCAACAAACCGACCCGCACGGCAACGAAACTCACTACCGCTACGACCGCCAGGGCCGCCTGCTGGAAATCACCCACCCCGACGGCAGCCGCCATCAACTGGGCTGGAACGGCCTCGGCCAGCTACTGGAAGAACGCCTGCCCGACGGCGGCCAGCGCAAGTACCGCTACGACGCCCTCGGCCGGCAGATCACCCGCCAGGACGAAAGCGGCGCCATCACCCAGTACCAATGGGACGCCGCCAACCGCCTGGCGCAGATCACCCTGCCCGGCGGCGCAACCCGGGCCTTCAGCTACAACGCCTACGGCAAAGTCACCGCTGAGCGCGACGAGCTGGGCCGCATCACCCGCTACGAATACGCCGACAACCTGCACCTGGTCAGCCGCCGCATTAACCCGGATGGCAGCCAGTTGCGTTATCGCTACGACAACGCGCGCCTGCTGCTGACCGATATCGAAAACGAACGCGGCGAGCAGTACCACCTGGACTACTACCCTAACGGCCTGATCCAGCAGGAAACCGGCTTCGACGGACGCAGCACCGCCTATGCCTACGACCTCAACGGCAACCTGCTGAAGAAAACCGAATTCGGCGACGACGGCAGCGAACTGGTCACCGAGTACCAGCGCGATGCTGCGGGCCGCTTGCTAGTGAAAACCCTGGCCGATGGCGAAGAAATTCACTACAGCTACGACGCCCTGGGGCGCCTGGTCAATGTCGACGACGGCCACTGGCCGCTGGCCTACGAGTACGACCTGCAAGACCGCCTGATCACCGAACACCAGGGCTGGGGCACCCTGCGCTACGAGTACGACAAGCTCGGCCAGCTCAGCCACTGCCGCCTGCCCGATGGCAGCAAGCTCGACTATCGCCATGCCCCTGGCGGCCAGCTCAGCAGCATCGACCTCAACGGCTCGCGCCTGACCAGCCACCAGTTCAACGCTGGCCGCGAGCAGCAGCGCCAACAGGGCCTGCTGCTCAGCCAGTACCAGTACGACGACCAGGGCCGCCTACAGGCCCACAGCGTCAGCCAGCAACAGCACGGCCAGCACCAAAACCTCTACCGCCGCGCCTATGCCTACGACGCCAACGGCAACCTCGCCGGCATCGACGACAGCCGCAAGGGCAACCTGCGTTATCACTACGACCCGCTGGATCGCCTGATCAACGTACGGGGTGCCACACCGGAAAGCTTCGCCCACGACCCGGCCGGTAACCTGCTCGGTCAAGGCGACCAACCTGCCGCCAACCTGGCCAACGTCAAAGGCAACCGCCTGCTGATGCAAGGCGACCGCCATTACGACTACGACGCCTTCGGCAACCTCAGCCGCGAACGCCGCGGCGCGGGCCAGAAGCTGGTCACCGAATACCAGTACGACTGCCAACACCGCCTGATCGGCGTCAGCCTGCCAGGCGGCAGCACCGCCACCTACAAATACGACGCCTTCGGCCGCCGCATCGCCAAGACCGTCGATGGCCGTACCACGGAATTCCTCTGGCAAGGCGAACAACTGATCGCCGAGAGCGCTGAAAATCGCTACCGCACTTATATCTATGAACCCGGCACCTTCCGCCCACTGGCCATGCTCGATGGCGAAGGCCCGGCCCAGGCTACGCCGTTCTACTACCAGCTTGACCACCTCGGTACACCGCAGGAATTGACCGCCTATAGCGGCGAGATCATGTGGTCGGCGAAATACCGCGCCTATGGCAATCTGGCCGCGCTGGACGTTTCCGAAATCGACAACCCGCTGCGCTTCCAGGGTCAGTATTTCGATACGGAAACCGGGCTGCACTACAACCGCCATCGCTACTACAATCCGAGCTCTGGACGGTTCTTGACCCCGGACCCGATCAAGCTGGCGGGGGGGTTGAACAACTACCAGTACGTACCTAACCCTACGGGGTGGGTGGATCCGTTGGGATTGAACTGCCTAGGACAGGGCGGTGGTAAATCAGGAGGCCCGGAAAATCCTGCAGCTAAGGCGGCAGCGAATGAGGGGACACCAAAAGCTCCTGCTCCTCAAATGACAGCGCAGCAGCGGCAGGCAAGGATTGAGGAGTTGTCTGAGGCAAATGCGAAGCGACGGGTTCAGGAACTTGAGGCCAAGTACAATATGCATACTGTCGGGAAACATGGGCCAGAGATTCCCGACGCGACGATGAGACAGAGGGCAATAGATGGCACCGATCCTATTACAGGTACTCAGGGACGCTTGAATAAAAGCTCCCAGTTCAAAACATGGAAGCTACATCTAAATGCTCTCAATGAAGCTCTTACCAGAAAAGCCCGCGGTTTACCTGCTCATACTGGCTTTGATAGAAACAACAACCCTATCGTTAGAGTAGAACAACCCGGAGCAGGTCGAGGTTATAAGCCAAATAGGCGCGACCCTCAGAACCCAATATTAAACGAGAACATGAATGGTGCGGAGATAAAATTCGATAGGGCTGATCCAAATAGGCCTTTTACTGCTTTCCCTGTAGATTAAAGCCAAAAAAATCAACTCAATTAAATAGAGAAACCACTATGTTGATGGCCCCACGTACTGATTTACCATATCAACCTACCATCGCTTCGTTTTTGGCTGGCATAGATACAGAATACAAAGATGAAAATTTTAAAAAAAACCTACTAAAATTTGACCCAAACGATCACAACGATAGAAGAAAAATAATTACGGACTACATATTACATGATCAAAATTACCTTACGTACCGGCACAAGCTAGTTTTAATTGAAGAACTGAAAAAGGCAATTTCAGAAAAAGAGTATGATTTTGATTCTTTATTTGAATACGACTACGATACCGAAGAGTACTCTTCGTCACCCTGGGGCGCACATGAAATCATTACTCCCAGAAGTTTTTTTGAAGACATTCTTAATGTCGCACAAAATATTTGGAGTGAAGACCTTGCAAAGGCGGCATCTGAAGATAGATCCACATGGTAAATAAACTCAGCGTCTTAGTTAACCAATAGACCATTAAATGCAGAAAAACCTTCCCTAAAAAACAATTCGACTTTCGCCTGTTTTTATGAAATTCACCCAACAAGTAAGATTTTTATTTCACGACAAGCAGACGACAAGAGTGTGGAAGCCTTAACGATATTGTTCGAATGGAGATGCCTGATGCGGGTAGGGGCTACACACCAAACAAGAGGGACAAAGCTAATCCACTCTATAATGACAGCATGAATGGGGCCGAAGTAAAACTTGATTCAGCAGACCGCCCCTTTACCGCACTCCAAACTAAGATGAGGCTCTGATGTTATTAGATAAAGATTCAGGCGTTCCTTACCTTCCAATACCAGCATACTTTTTAGGAGGGTTTGATATCTATGACAGAGAGGAAACGCTAGGTGTTGAACTCGAAGCTTACGATCCGGAAAATCCAAAAGACCGTATTTAGCTGATAGAAAAATATTGCCTTAATAGATACAAAAGTATTTCATACAGACATAAATTTGTTCTTTTGAAATCTTTGGAAAATGCACTACTTGATAAAAGCTTCGACTTTAACAAGCTACTCGAAGATAATCCTGAGGAGTATTCGTCACTTCCATCAGGATGGGACGAAATGAGAAACCCAAAAGCTTTTTTCGAGGAGATCTTTAGGCTAGCAAGCGAAAAATGGAAGGACGATCTAGCCAAAGCGAGCATTGAAGACCCATCAACTTGGTAAGAAATCAAAACACGAAGCAAACCTCAGTATTTATAATGCTGAGGACTTCCCTTACCAACTCAACCACTGAAACTCTTCTTGACACTTTAACTTACAAGCGCCTTTATCTAAGACAAATTTAAACATAAAATCAAATAGAGCGATTTCTCTCTAATATTTTCAGAGAATTTTCCTACAGGATACATCGATTTCTGCCAACTTGTAGCTCCCTCTCTACCCAGATAGTATCTTCAAGTCGCTGCAAAATCAGTGACAAATCCAGGAGCTTTCAAAATATCCAAAATAAGTATCGCCTCCGCAGTTCAAACTAATGACCTTGAAATCGCCATTTTTTTGCACCAACGATTCAAGATGTCATTGATTGGATCTCAAAAAAAATTAAGCATGGGCGACAAAGGTTTCTTCTACACATGTGAGCTGTATGGAAACGATCATACAGTGCGAGAAAAAGAAATTCGTGACATCATTGCTTTTTTCAATAGAAAAAACACCCAACTTCTTTTTATTGAAATTGACGACGGACAAGAATGGGGAGATTTAGACCCTAACAATCTTGATGACCTCTCAATATCTGAAGAGGAAATTATTAACACTCTTAACGCATCCAAAGGACTTTACCAGTAATCACTACGGCGCGATGGCCTAGGACACTCCATAGCCTCCTTACTTCACCAGAGCAGATTAAAATTCACCGAGCTTATAAAGTCACAACACAACCTTCAAGTCATTCGAGTGCCAAGCGGATGGACAGCAACAATAAATAACCTTTTCGAAATTTAGCTAATGCAAATCCAGAACAAGAAATGAGGATTACATGCTAGAAGTATGATCTAGAGGCGTCAAAAACTCTCAATTCGAAACTCCCTGACACCGGCAAAACCTACCCACTCTTCAGGAAATCAAATTAAATTCATGTACGTCAATAAAGCCTACAAAACTGAATCCGCCTCATACATTGGCGGCAAACCAGCCATCCCCCAAGGGAAAAGCATACCCAAGAGCCCAAACGGTAGCTTGATGAGCTTTTATTTCACGCTGCAGTTTCCAGAAGCTCATTCACTACATGGCTGCACACTTAGTGTTTTCGCAGCAACTGATGACTTCAACGAAGATTATACGATCCCTGAAATGCTCAAGGTCCCACTATTGGGGGGCAACCATTCCTGATAATTTCTTAAGGAGCTATCAAAGATATTTTGCAGCCTTTCTTTTCAGAAATGAAGAAAAGGTCTATGCAAGTGACTACCCGATACGGATCGCAATGACTCCTTTAGCATTTAGCCACAGCAAAGGCAGTGATGTATTCGGATGGGCTGGTGATAATCCAAAATGGCTTATGGATGATGAGACACCGGGTCAGTACAGGGGCGCGGCCCTGGACTTCCTATTGCAAGTACACGGAGAACAATCATTTCCGATCATCGATACCGCCCCTGCACAACAAGAATTGGATATCTTTGGCGGAAGCAAGTCCCGAGCAAAAAGAAACTACACTTTGTTCAATCAAAACGAGATCTATTTTTTTGGCAGTAGAATCGAAGACGTTGATGATCGTATCTACATAGTCACTCAATGTGACTGATATAAAACCAACTGGTAATACAGACCATGATCCCACTGACACTCAAACAAAAAAGCCTTATCCACAACTGCTTGCTCGACCTTACAGACTCTTCCTCCCTGAATAACTCCAGCTTTCTACCAGTAGCCTTGGACAAGCTCATCGCCTCAGAAGGTTTCGGTATAGAGATGTCCGGGATCTACATCAGCACCGACGAGGACGCTGAGCGCATTCCCAAATACCTGCAAAAAGGCATGGCTTTCGAGTTTATGGATGAGCATGTGGTGCTTTCATTTTCTGATGGGGTTGCGGCCATCACCCACTGGTGCCAAAGCAACGAAGTTCCAGATCGGGAAGGCACTCTATTGAAGTGCGAAATACTGAAAGAACAGCTTTCCAAAGAAGCCTGACCGGCGCTGAGGAACCCACTGCAAAAAGCTTCGCTGCCAGCAACGAGCAACCCACTCCCACCAAACCCCATCGCCCCCCAGCGACAAAAAACCGCAACCACCTCCCCCGCCAAACCAGTCATGCTCCCTCCCCCTGCGATAACACCCGGCAGGCGCATTAACCTGCCGTAAACCCAGCAACCCGTACCCTCACCCCCACTGCCCATTTGTTTATTCCCGCATTCATCCGTTTAATCCCTATCCACTCCCCCGCAACACAACGAAGACCCTCATGACTCGATACCTGCTTTACCCCCTCCTCCTGCTGTCCACCCTGCTGACCGGCTGCGCGACGCAGCTCGGGGTGGCGCTCAATGGCACACCGGATCCGGACTATCAATTTGATCGGCAGGCGCTGGTGCTGGTGACGGTCACCCAGGGTAATGACGAGCATGCGCTGAATGCCCGTTATTACCTGCGCGATATGGTCAATGCGATGAAGGATCAGGGGTTCCGGGAGGTGTTCACCGAGGCGACGCTGCCAAAGAAGCATGCGCCGATCAAGATGACGGTGACCCTGGATATCGAGAGCAAGAAGGTGACGTATCGCTACACCGCCACCGAGTATGGGCAGGTCCCGACCAGCACCTCTACGGTGTGCAAGGATGGCAAGAAAAAGGACAAGCTGGTCTGTACCAGTACGCCCAATACCAGTTATGGCCCGGTGGGCACTTCGGAGCGGACCGGTTACGCCAGGCTGACCACCTTTACCGTGACGGCCAGGGATGAGGCCAGCAGGCGTGCGGTGTATCTGCTGCGGGTGTCGTCGCAGAACGACGATTGTCAGGACGGCAAGGTCGAGGCCTTTGTGGTGCAACAGGGTTTGCAGAACCTGGATTTCCGCGACCGTGTGCAGCGTAATTACACGGTGACCATGCCTGACGGTTACAGCTGTAAATAAGCGTCTTCTGTAGGAGCACGATGGCTTGCGATGCAGGCGCCGTGGTGTGTCAGGGCGGGCGCTATCGCGGGCAAGCCTCGCTCCTACAGAAGCACAGGGCGTCCGGTCAGAAGTCGTAGCGGCCTGTCACGCCGAGGGTCCGCGGGGTGCCGAGCAAACCTTCGTAGCCGCCATTCCCCCCCGACCACAGGGTGGTGTAGTAGGTCTTGTCAAAGGCGTTTTTCAGCCAGAGCGACACGTCCCACTGTCCCTGCTCATAGTTGCCACGTAACCCGGTGGAGAGGTTGACCACGGCGTAGCTGGGGATCTGGCCGTAGTCGGAATCCTCGACGGTGCCGACGGCCTTGGAGCGGAAGGCGTAGCTGCCGGTGACGTAGGGTTCGAGGCCGTTGTCCAGGTTCCATTTGTATTCGCCGTTGGCATTGCCGATCCATTTCGAGGCGCCGACCACCTGGTGGCCGCTGAGGTCGCAGGAGGCCGGGGCGCCCGGGCGCAGGCTGACTTCGGGCGGGCATGGCGCGTCCTTGTACGACAGGTAGCGCACGTCGTTGTAGGAACCGTTGAAGTTCAGGGTCAGGCCACGGAGGGGGATCAGGGTGCTTTCGAATTCCACGCCCCGTGAGCGCACCGAGCCGGCGTTGGTCAGGTATTGCACGCGGTTGTTGGCGTCATAGGCGTTGGTCTGGTAGCCGTTGACCTGGGTCCAGAACAGGTTGGCGTTGAGTTGCAGGCGCTTGTCCCACAGGGTGCTCTTGAAACCCAGCTCGGCGTTGTTGGCGCGCTCGGTGCCGATCAGCAGCGAGTCGGCGCCGGCGGTGGGCGCCGAGCCGACCGCGAGGTTGACCCCGCCGGACTTCTCGCCGTGGGACAGGGTGGCGTAGCCCAGCAAATCATCGGTGAAGCGGTAGCTGAGGTTGAGCAGGCCCGAGGGGCTGGTGCTGTACTGGTTGAGGTCGCCGGAGTCGTAGGCCCCGGCTCGCCCGCGCCGCGCAGTGGCCGCAGCTCCGGTCACCGCGGCGCCACCCACTGGCGCGTTACGGGTCACCCAGGCGCTTTTCTCTTCATAGGTGCCGCGCAGGCCGGCGGTGAAATCCAGGCGCTCGGTGAGGTGCCAGGTGCCCTGGGCGAACAGCGCGAAGCTGTCGGTGCGGATATGCCCGTTGCCGATGCTGGTGACGTTGTTCAGGGCGCCGGTAGGCGTGCCGTTCCAGATGTCCGCCTTGGGTCCGTAATAGCTGAAGGATTTGTTATCGAGGTCGGAGCCGAAGTAGTAGGCGCCGAGCACGTAATCGAAGAAACCACCGGTGGGCGAGGCCAGGCGGAATTCCTGCGACCACTGCTTATCTTCCACCGAGACCCCGGCGTTATAGCTGGCCGGCACGTTGAGGCCGTCGTCGTTACGCGGGGTGAAATCCCACCAGCGGTAGGAGCTGACCGAGGTCAGGGTGAAGTCGCTGGGCAGGGTCCAGTTGGCCTCCAGCGAGGTGCCGCCCTGGAACACCGTGACGTGCTGATCGTTGTCCAGGTTGACCTTGCGGTGCGTGCCGTCGACCAGGGTTGCGCCGGCCGCGGTGGCCCGCGACTGGTACTGGTTGACGCCATTGATGGTCGGCCCGGTGCTGTACAACACCCGGGTGCCGGCACTGGAATCCTCTTCGTTGTAGTCGCCGATCCAGCGCAGGTTGAAGTTCTCGTTGGGCTTGAACAGCAGCTGGCCACGGAAGCCCTGGCGCGAGCCACCGTTGAGGTCATGGCCGTCGTGTTCGTTCTTGATATCGCCGTCGCTGCGGGTGCGATAGGCCGAAAAACGCCCGGCCAGTTCGTCGCTCAGCGGCCCGGAAATCGTACCCTTGGTCTGGAAGTAACCATCCTCGCCCACCGAGGTCTCGATGCTGCGCTCGGGAGTGAAGCTCGGCGCGCGGGTGCTGATGTTGATCACCCCGGCGGTGGTGTTCTTGCCGAACAGCGTGCCCTGGGGACCGCGCAGCACTTCCAGCTGCTCGATGTCCATCAGGTCGAACACCGCCATGCCCGGCCGCCCCAGGTAGACGTTGTCGATGTACAGGCCGACGCTGCCTTCCAGGCCGTCGCTGGCCGGGTTGTTGCCCAGGCCGCGGATCGACACGCTGGACTGGCGCGCGTGCATGTAGGCGACGTTGACGCTCGGCACCAGCTGCTGCAGATCCTGGATGCGATAGATCCGCTGGCTCTCCAGGGCCTGGCCACCGATCACGCTCATCGGCGTCGGTACGTCCTGGGCACTCTCCTCGCGACGCCGCGCGGTCACGGTCACGGTTTCCAGCTGGCCGCTGGCGGCGGACCGGGCGGCATTGGCCTTGGCCGGGGCCTCGACAGGCGTTTCGGCGTCGGCGGCATAGCCCTGGGACCAGCCGGCGCTACCGGCCAGCAGCAGGGCTAGCGGCAGGCGCTTGAGCCGTCGGGGCGAAGTGGGGGACGCAAGGTTCAACGGGCTCATGGGCGGCTCCTGGGCAAAAAACAGACTGATCCGTATATTCTTTTAAGTTATTTATTTATGTTTTTAATAAGATTTACGGAATAAGAGATTGCCTTTATAAAGAGTCGACCTAATGCATAGCCAATGCATTTCCCCGATATTTTCAATGTGAAAAATGCATATCGATCTGCGCCAGCTCCGTCACTTCATCGCCCTCGCCGAACAGCGCAGCTTTGTCGCGGCCGCCTTGGCGGTGAACCTGTCGCAATCGGCCTTCAGCCGCAGCATCCAGGCCCTGGAGCACAGCGTCGGCTGTCAGCTGGTGGATCGCGGGCGCAAGGACCTGGCGCCGACCAAACAGGGGCTGGTGCTGCTCGAACATGCGCGGCGGCTGGTCAGCGGCGCGCAGCAACTGGCCAACGAGATCAGCCAGTTCAACGGTCTGGAGGCGGGCGAGCTGCGCTTCGGTTGCGGGCCGGCGCCGGCGGCGGGCTTGATCCCCCGGGCCATCGGTAGCTTTATCGGGCGTTACCCCAAGGCCCGGGTGCAGTTCCAGGTGGATGACTGGCAGACCCTGAGCAAACGCCTGCTCAGCGAAGAGTTCGAATTTTTCGTCGCCGACACCCGGCAGTTCGAGGCCAACCCGGATTACCTGACCCAGCGCCTGCGCCCGCGCAAATGGCATTTCTGCTGCCGTGCCGGGCACCCGCTGGCCCGGCAGGAAAGCGTCAGCGCCGCCGAGCTGATGAGTTACCCGCTGGCCGCGACCATCCGCCCGCCGAACCTGCGCAAGGTCGTGGTCGATCTCAGCGGCCGGCCGGATTTCATCCCGAATGTGGAATGCGAGAACAGCTACAGCCTGCTCGGCGTGGTGATGCGCTCGGATGCGATCGGCATCATCGGCGCCTACAGCGATGCACTGCACAACGCCCGGGGCGAGCTGGTGTGCCTGAAGATCCAAGGCCTGGCCGACGACCTGGAGGAGCTGTACACCCGCTACGGCATCGTCAGCCGCGCCGGGTACCGGCTGTCGCCACTGGCCGAGGCGATGATCGAGGAGATCAAGCGCACCGATGCGCTGGATGAGGATGTGTGTTCGCTGGAGAACTTCGCAGTCTGAAACGCCGACCCTGTAGCCGCTGCCGCAGGCTGCGATAAGGCCGCAGGCCTTCAGCGGTCTTGAAATCGCCGCGCCCCTTCGGGGCGATCGCAGCCTTCGGCAGCGGCTACAGGGTCGTCTTCGCCCCATGCAGGTCGTGCATAAAAACCATGCGCCAAATGCGCTTGTCGTAACGCCCGGCGAAAGCGAAAACCCTCACCTGTCTTTCGATCGGTGAAGCCCATGTCCAACCCCGCCCAACCCGTGCGCAACGTGCTGTACATCATGTGCGACCAGCTGCGTCGCGATTACCTGTCGTGCTACGGCCACCCCCATCTGCATACGCCGAATATCGACCGCCTGGCCGCTGCCGGCGTGCGTTTCAGCCGCGCCTACACCCAGGGCACCATCTGCGGGCCGTCGCGGATGTCGGCCTACACCGGGCGTTATGTCAGCAGCCACCAGGTGGCGTGGAACGCCGTGCCGCTGCCTCTGGAAGAGCTGACCATCGGCGACTACCTGAGCCCTCACGGCATCCGCACCGCGCTGGTGGGCAAGACCCACGCCACGCCCAACCTCGATGCCCTGCAGCGCCTGGCCATCGACCCCGAGAGCCAGCAGGCCGAAGCCCTCAACGAGGTCGGTTTCGAACCCTACCTGCGCCACGACGGGATCTTCCCCGACAGCCCGCTGTTCGACGACAAACGCGAGTCGGCGCCCTACACCCATTACCTGCGCGAACAGGGCTACCAGGGGCGCAACCCCTGGCACGACTGGGCCAACGCCGCCGAAGGTGAACGGGGTGAAATCCTCAGCGGCTGGAAAATGCGCAACGCCCACCTGCCGGCCCGCGTCCCCGAGCAGCATTCGGAGACCGTCTACACCACCGACCGCGCCCTCGACTTCATCAAGGAGCAGGGCGAGCAGCCCTGGTGCCTGCACCTGTCCTATATCAAGCCGCACTGGCCCTATATCGCGCCGGCGCCCTACCACGCGCTGTACACGGCCGAGCAGGTCATCGCCCCGGTGCGCGCCACCGTCGACGAGGCCAGCGACCACCCGGTGTATGCCGCCTTCCGCCAGCATCAGGAGAGCCAGAATTTCTCCCGCGACGAGGTGCGCCTGAACGTGGTGCCGACCTACATGGGCCTGATCAAGCAGGTGGACGATCAGCTTGGGCGCCTGTTCGATTTCCTGCAGAGCAACGGGCGTTGGGATGACACCCTGGTTGTGTTCACCAGCGACCACGGCGACTTTCTCGGCGATCACTGGCTGGGGGAAAAGGAGTTTTTATTGGAGCCGGCAGTAGGCGTGCCGCTGATCGTGCGCGACCCGCGGGCGGCGGCGGATATCAGCCGTGGCACGGTGGACGAGCGCCTGGTGGAAACCATCGACGCCCTGCCGACCTTTCTCGACGCCCTGGGGCTGCCCAGCGCCGAACACCGGCTGGAAGGCCGCTCGCTGATCCCGCTGCTGCATGGTACGGCGGGCGACTGGCGCCGCTACGCCATCAGCGAATACGACTACGCCTTCCAGGCCCCGGCCCGCGAGCGCCTGGCGCAGCCCATCGACCGCTGCCGCATGACCATGGTGCGCAGCGAGCGCTGGAAATACCTGGCCTACGACGGCTTCCGCCCGCAGCTGTTCGACCTGCTCAATGACCCGCAGGAACTGCACGACCTCGGTGCCGACCCGGCCTATGCGGCGGTGCGCGAGGAGCATCTGGGCTATCTGTTCGACTGGCTACGCGGGCTGAAGCGGCGGACCACCATCAGCCACCAAGAGATCGACCTGCGTGGGCAAAGGTTTCGTTATGGCGAACCGGAGGCGGAGAAGGTGGTGCAGATCGGGGTGTGGTGAGAGCGCCGCTGCGCGGCTGATCGCGAGCAAGCTCGCTCC
>NZ_JBQENK010000015.1:0-153596 GCF_052044735.1 Pseudomonas sp. 22526 | reverse complement strand
AGATCACCGTTGCCGTTTGGCGGCTGCTGCGCAGCCGATCGCAGGCTGCGCCAGCGGCTACAAGGAGCGCGCCTTAGCAAAAAAAAACGCCAACCCTGAGGTTGGCGTTTTTTCTTGTCGCCTACAGCTTGCAGCTCAAGGCTGCCTCACTCAGGCTTGCGGCGACCGAAACCCGGGCGCTGGCCGGAACCGGCCGGGGCGCCACGGCGCTTGCCCGACGGTGCGTCCTTGTCGACCAGGACAATGCCCGGACGCTTGGACTTCGGCGCTGGCTTGGCCGGACGCTTGGTGTCGCTCGGACGATCCGCCACTGGCGTACCGCGACCCGACTCGCCACGACCGGCAGCCGGACGCGGCGCCCGTGGAGCGCGCTCGCCATCCTGGCGTGGCGCGGGTTTGCGGCCTGGGCGCTCGCCTTCGATCTGCGGCTCGCGCGACGGGCGCGGGGCACCGGCGGCAGGCGCGCCATGGGCCGGACGCAGGGTACGCACGCGCTCGCTCTTGCCCACCGGGCGCGAGGATTTGCGCTGCATGCGCTCCAGCTTGTCCTTGCTCTTGGCGTTGAGCTGCGGCATCGCCACTGGCGTCAGGCCAACCTCGGCGCTGAGGACGTCCACTTCGTACTGGCTCATTTCGCGCCAGCGGCCCATCGGCAGGTCGGAGTTGAGGAACACCGGACCGAAACGCACGCGCTTCAGACGGCTGACCACCAGGCCCTGGGATTCCCACAGGCGACGTACTTCACGGTTGCGGCCTTCCATCACCACGCAGTGGTACCAGTGGTTGAAACCTTCGCCACCGGGCGCCTGCTGGATGTCGGTGAACTTGGCCGGGCCGTCTTCGAGCATCACGCCGGCTTTCAGGCGCTCGATCATCTCGTCGTCGACTTCGCCACGCACACGTACCGCGTACTCGCGGTCCATCTCATAGGACGGGTGCATCAGGCGGTTGGCCAGCTCACCGTCGGTGGTGAACATCAGCAGGCCGGTGGTGTTGATGTCGAGGCGACCGATATTGATCCAGCGGCCTTCCCGTGGGCGCGGCAGCTTGTCGAACACGGTCGGACGACCTTCCGGGTCGTCACGGGTGCAGATCTCGCCGTCGGGCTTGTTGTACATGATCACGCGGCGGACCGATTCGGCCGCTTCTTCGCGCTTGATCACCTTGCCATCGATGGAGATGGCGTCATGCAGGTCGACGCGCAGGCCAAGGGTGGCCTCTTTGCCATTGACCTTGATCCGACCCTGGCTGATCCAGGACTCTACGTCGCGGCGCGAGCCGACGCCGATGCGGGCGAGGACTTTCTGCAGCTTTTCGCCTGCTGGGCCGATTTCCTGGTGGTCTTGCTGGTCATGTTCACTCATCTGGGCACCTCCCGGTGTGTCGATTCAGGCTTGAGCGGCCTGAAGGGTAGTAAAAACAGGTCTTGTGGCGAAGGGATCGCCAAAGGGTCGCGAATCATACGCTCATGGCGTCGGTTGCGCATCAGAGACTAGCTGATAAGTGGCGGCCTACCGGTTTTTCCGCTGGCCGGTGGCTGCCCGACATGTGGGCGCCTGACCTGTAGGAGCGAGCGGGCGGCGATCCGGCTTGCCCGCGATCGGGAACGACGCGGCATGCCTGGCACACCGCATCAACGTTCATCGCGAGCAAGCTTCGCTCCTACAGAAGCGTGACGCGGTCAGTCTTCCTGTTCGCGTCTTTCGTTCTCGATGGCCTCGGCCAGCGCCAGGGCTTCGGCCTCTTCGTCGCTCAGCTGCGGAGCCGGCGGTTCCAGTGCCGCAACGGCGGCCAGCAGCTTGGCGCGGGCTTCGGCGACGCCGAGCACATCGTCATCGACTTCCTGTTCCTGCTCGTCGCCTGCGTGCGCTACGAGTTCGGCCTCGTGCCCGGCTTTAAGCTCCGCGTCGTGCTCGACTGGCACCGCAGCTTCGGCTTCGGCTTCGGCACGAGTTTGCGTTTCAGGGCTGATCCCGGCGTCCACCTCGGCGTCGGCAACAAAGTCGTCCCCGGACGAATCCACCGCACCATCGCGATGCAGATCGTCGAAGTCGGTCTTGATCCCCTCCTCCATCGAGTCCAGCTCCAGCAGCAAGGTGTGGAAACTGGTCTCTTCCTTGGGTTCTTCCGGCTCGGCGCTGGCGTCGGCCAGGGCTTGCAGGCTGGCCGGCACCGGCACGTCATCGAAGTCGAGGACCGGCTCGGTTTCGATCTCGCGCAGCTCGGCCAGCGGCGGCAGGTCGTCGAGGTTCTTCAGGTTGAAGTGATCGAGAAAGGCCTTGGTGGTGGCGAACATCGCCGGCTTGCCCGGCACGTCACGGTAGCCGACCACCCGAATCCACTCGCGCTCCAGCAAGGTCTTGACGATCTGGCTGTTGACCGCCACGCCCCGCACATCCTCGATCTCGCCACGGGTGATCGGCTGACGGTAGGCAATCAGCGCCAGGGTTTCCAGCATCGCCCGGGAGTAACGCTGGGGCCGCTCTTCCCATAGCCGGCCGACCCAGGGCGCGAACTTTTCCCGCACCTGCAGACGATAACCGGAGGCCACTTCCTTGAGTTCGAAGGCTCGCCCTTCGCAGGACTTGCCCAGAATGGTCAGGGCTTTCTTGAAGACCGCGGGGTCCGGCCGCTCGCCTTCCTCGAAGAGCTCGAACAGGCGCTCCATGGATTGCGGTTTTCCCGAGGCCAACAGAAAGGCTTCAAGCAGCGGCGCCAGCTCGCGGGGTTCATTCAGATTCATTGTTTCAGCTCGTTATTCGGCTCGCGCCCGCACATGGATAGCCGTGAAAGGCTCATTCTGTACCAGCTCGACCAGGGATTCCTTGACCAGCTCGAGGACCGCCATGAAGGTCACAACCACTCCCAGGCGTCCTTCTTCCGCGGTGAACAGCTCGACAAAGGGCACAAACCCGCCGCCCTTGAGCCGCTCCAGCACCTCGCTCATGCGCTCGCGGGTGGACAGCGCCTCGCGGCTGACCTGATGGCTTTCGAACATGTCGCCACGGTGCAGTACCTCGGCCATGGACATCAACACCTCTTCCAGGGCGACATCCGGCAGCAGCTTGCGCACCCGGGCTTCCGGGGCGTCGAGCTTGGGCACTATGACGTCGCGGCCAACCCGGCTCAGGCCATCGATGCCTTCGGCGGCGGCCTTGAAACGCTCGTACTCTTGCAGGCGGCGGATCAACTCGGCGCGCGGGTCTTCCTCTTCCTCTTCCACCTCGGCCGAGCGCGGCAACAGCATGCGCGACTTGATCTCGGCCAGCATGGCCGCCATCACCAGGTACTCGGCGGCCAGCTCCAGGCGCACCGACTGCATCAACTCGACATAGCCCATGTACTGGCGAGTGATTTCCGCCACCGGGATGTCGAGGATGTCGATGTTCTGTTTGCGGATCAGGTACAGCAGCAGGTCGAGCGGGCCTTCGAAGGCTTCGAGAAAGACTTCCAGGGCGTCCGGCGGGATGTACAGGTCCAGCGGCATTTCCATGACCGCCTGGCCGTAGACCATCGCAAAGGGCAGCTCCTGCTGCGCTCCGGCCTGGTCGTCAACGTGTTCCACTGCGGACATTCAGGCCTCGACCATGAAGGGAGCCGGGTCGCCGCAGCCAATACGGATCACTTCCGGCTCGCCATCGGCCAGGTTGATCACGGTGGAGGCCATGATGCCGCCAAAACCGCCATCGATGATCAGGTCGACCTGATGTTCGAGCAGTTGGCGCATTTCATAAGGATCGTTCATCGGCTCGGTTTCGCCGGGCATGATCAGGCTGACGCTCATCAGCGGCTCGCCCAGTTCGGCCAGCAGTGCCAGGGCGATCGGATGGCTCGGCACCCGCAGGCCGATGGTGCGTTTCTTCGGGTGCAGCAACAGCCGCGGCACTTCGCGGGTGGCGTTGAGGATGAAGGTGTAAGGCCCCGGCAGATGAGCCTTGAGCAGGCGAAAGGTGCCGGTATCGATCTTGGCGAACAGGCCCAGCTGCGACAGGTCGCTGCAGATCAGCGCGAAGTTGTGTTTGTCATCCAGTTGCCGCAGGCGCCGCACGCGCTCGACCGCGCTCTTGTCGCCGATCTGGCAGCCAATGGCGTAGGACGAGTCGGTCGGGTAGATCACCACGCCACCTGAGCGGATGATTTCGACAGCCTGTTTGATCAGGCGCGGTTGCGGGTTTTCCGGATGAATCTGGAAAAATTGACTCACATTCTCTACCTGTTCAGACGGCGGCAATAATTGGGTCATGTTTGAACCGACACCAGAGCGGCGGCAGATCCTCCGGAACAGGGCGATACTCGCCTATCTCGGACCAGCCTCCAGGGCCATGAAAATCACTGCCGGCGCTCACCAGCAGACCGAACTCCCGAGCAAGGATGGCCAGGCTGCCCACCTGCTCGGCGGGTTGGTGGCCGTTGACCACCTCGATCGCGTGGCCACCTGCTTGAATATAGTCGGCAATCAGGCGGCGACGTTTGCTGCGGGTGAAATCGTAATGCCAGGGATGGGCCAGGCTGACCCAGGCCCCCGCTGCGCGTAGCGTCTCGACGGTTTCCTCGAGGGTTGGCCAGTGCTGCTTGACGTCGCCCAGCTTGCCGGCCCCCAGCCACTTGCGAAAGGCTTCGGCGCGGTCCTTGACGAAACCGGCACGTACCAGGTAATCGGCGAAGTGCGGCCGGGCCGGCGCATTGCCGCTGTCGCCCAGTTCCTGCTGGATCGCCCGGGCCCCTTCGAGGGCACCCGGCATGCCTTTGAGCGCGAGCTTGCGGCTTATTTCTTCGGAACGCAGCCAGCGACCATCGTGCAATTTGCCGATGGCCTCGACCAACGACGGCGCGTTGACGTCGAAACCGTAGCCCAGCACATGAATGGTCGCCCCACCCCAGGTGCAGGACAATTCGACGCCATTGACCAGTTGCATGCCCAGTTCCTGCGCCGCGAGGCGCGCCTCATCGAGGCCTTCCAGGGTGTCATGATCGGTCAGGGCCAGGACTCGCACGCCTTTCTCGAACGCACGCGCAACCAGAGCCGCGGGCGCCAGGGCGCCATCGGAGGCCGTGCTGTGGCAGTGCAAATCAACATTCACGGGACTGTTCAACCTCAAGTCAGCTGGCGCTTTCGCTGCCATGGATGTTTGTTATTATGCCGCCACATCCTGCTTCTGGCTGCCACTGTGAAACAATTCATCGACTTCATCCCGCTGTTCCTGTTTTTCATCGTCTACAAAATCGATCCCCGAGTCGTCGACATTGCCGGTCAACAACTGACCCTGGGCGGTATCTACAGCGCCACGGCAGTGTTGATCATCAGTTCCCTGGTGGTATACGGCGCGCTGTTCATCTCCCAGCGCAAGCTGGAGAAAAGCCAATGGCTGACCCTGGTCGCCTGCCTGGTATTCGGCAGTCTGACCCTGGCCTTCCACAGCGAAACCTTCCTTAAATGGAAGGCGCCGGTGGTCAACTGGCTGTTCGCCCTGGCCTTTATCGGCAGCCATTTCATCGGCGACCGCCTGCTGATCAAGCGCATCATGGGCCACGCGCTGAGCCTGCCGGACCCGGTCTGGACCCGCCTGAACATCGCCTGGATCGCCTTCTTCCTATTCTGCGGCGCCGCCAACCTGTTCGTTGCCTTCACCTTCCAGAGCATCTGGGTCGACTTCAAGGTCTTCGGCAGCCTGGGCATGACCGTGCTGTTCCTGGTCGGCCAGGGCGTCTACCTGTCGCGCCATCTTCACGACACCGAACCCACCACTTCGAAAACCGAGGACTGACATGCTTTACGCAATCATTGCTACAGACGTCGCCAACTCCCTGGAAAACCGCCTGGCCGCGCGCCCGGCGCATCTGGAGCGGTTGCAGCAGCTCAAGGCCGAAGGTCGCGTGGTACTGGCCGGGCCACACCCTGCCGTCGACAGCAATGATCCCGGTGCCGCGGGTTTCACCGGCAGCCTGATCGTCGCCGAATTCGACTCGCTGAGCGCCGCCCAGGCCTGGGCCGATGCCGATCCTTACATCGCCGCCGGTGTCTATGCCAGCGTCCTGGTCAAGCCGTTCAAGCAAGTCCTGCCGTAAATCCTCTCCCCCGCGGTGAACCTTATCGGTTCATCGCGCTCTCAATCGCTCATTATTCTCGTTTGACTGCCGACAACTTGCCCAACACTCGATTGGAATCAGGAGTTCCGATGCGCCAAGGTCTGTTGTGCCTGTTGTTGGTCATGTTAACGATCGGGGCGAGCGCCTCTGCCGAAGAAACCACGGACCCGGGGCATTCCACGCCTTTGTCCCTGAGTGCCGGCAGCCAGATCAACGAATTGCAGCTGCGCCTCAAAGACAGCGAGCGCCAGCGCGAAGAGTTGACCCGGCAATTGCAGAGCGCCGACAGCGAGCGTGAAAGCGCCCTGCTGGGCCGCCTGCGCCAGGAAAACCAGCGCCTCAAGCTGCAACTGCGCGAAGTCCAGGCCAGTTCCGTGCCGCGCCTGCTGACCGATCAGCAGCAGTGGTTCGTCACCGGCGCCGGGGTAGCGCTATTGGCCCTGCTCTGCGGTATCTTCGCCAGTGGTGGACATAGAAAGCGTCGACAATGGCTAAATTGAGTGATTCATGAGCGACCTGTTACTGATTGACGATGACCAGGAACTCTGCGAGCTCCTGACCAGTTGGCTGGGCCAGGAAGGTTTTCAGGTACGGGCCTGTCACGATGGCCACAGTGCCCGTCGCGCCCTGGCCGATCACGCTCCGGCGGCGGTGGTGCTGGACGTGATGCTGCCCGACGGCAGCGGCCTGGAACTTCTCAAGCAGTTGCGCAACGACCACCCGGACTTGCCGGTGCTGATGCTTTCGGCCCGCGGCGAGCCCCTGGACCGTATCCTCGGCCTGGAACTGGGCGCCGACGACTACCTGGCCAAGCCCTGCGACCCGCGTGAACTGACGGCCCGCTTGCGCGCCGTGCTGCGCCGCAGTCACCCGACCGCGGTGTCCAGCCAGATGGAGCTGGGCGACCTGTGTTTCAGCCCGGTACGCGGCGTGGTCAGCATCGACGAACAGGACATCACCCTCACCGTTTCCGAAAGCCGCCTGCTGGAAGCCTTGCTCAAGCAACCGGGCGAGCCGCTGGACAAGCAGGAGCTGGCGCAGATCGCCCTGGGCCGCAAGCTGACCCTGTACGACCGCAGCCTGGACATGCACGTCAGCAACCTGCGCAAGAAGATCGGCCCGCACCCCGACGGCCGCCCGCGCATCGTCGCCCTGCGCAGCCGTGGCTACTACTACAGCCTCTGAACCGATCGCCGATCCCTGTAGCCGCTGCCGCAGGCTGCAATGGGGCCGCAGGCCCTCCTACATCCGCAAGATCCCCGCGACCGTACCGGTCGTTCGCAGCCTCGCGAGCTCGGCAGCGGCTACAACTCCTCTGAACTGCCGATCCCTGTAGCCGCTGCCGCAGGCTGCGATGGGGCCGCAGGCCCTCCTACATCCGCAAGATCCCCACGACCGTACCAGTCGTTCGCAGCCTCGCGGGCTCGGCAGCGGCTAAAAGGGGTTATGTCAGTTTCGCCAAAAAACCTCTTTACCCAAGCTTTACCCTTCGCTGACCGCCGCTGACCTTGATCTCCGTAATCTGCACACATCCGGAACTGACCGGGAATGAGACAAGGAGATACACCATGCGCAAGACCCTGATCGCTCTGATGTTCGCCGCCGCCCTGCCAACCCTGGCCATGGCCATGCCTGAAGGCGCTGGCCCCATGGGGCCGATGGATGGCCCGCGCCACAGCGAACACATGCGCGGCAAAGGCCCTTACAGCCAGCTGGACCTGAGCCACGAACAGCGCCAGCAGATCCGCAAGCTGATGGGTGAGCAGATGCACGAGCGCAAGCAGCTGGTGCAGAAGTACCTGGAGAAACTGTCGCCGGCCGACCAGAAGGCGATGAAGGACGAGATCGCCGCCAAGCGCCAGAAAACCGAGGCGGATATCCGCGCCCTGCTCAAGCCGGAACAGCAGAAAGAGTTTGACGCCATCCAGAAGAAACACGCCGAGCGCCGCGCCGAATGGGCCGAATTCAAGGCCTGGAAAGCGCAACAGCCGCAAAAAGCGCAATAATGCGCTAGCGCTTATCCCAGCCCAGTGGCGCACCCACTGGGCTTTTCTTGTTTGAGGACTTCCCGTGCGTTCATTGTTCTGGCGCATCCTCGCCAGCTTCTGGCTGGCCATCACCCTGGTTGCAGGGCTGTCGATTCTGCTTGGGCACATGCTGAACCAGGATGCCTGGATCCTCAGTCGTCATCCCGGCCTCAATACCCTGGCCGAGGAATGGACCCAGACCTACGAAGAACAAGGCGAGGACGCCGCGCAGGAGATCCTCCAGCAGCGCAAGCGCCAGTACCACATCGATGTGCAGGTCCTCAACGAAAGCGGCGACCCGGTAGTCCGCGGCACCTTCCCGCGCCGTGCGGCGGCCTTCGAGGCCCGACAGAACAATGACGACCGGCGTTTGCCATGGCGGCGCCTGACCACCGAATACACCAGCCCGAAAACCGGCGACACCTACTTGATGATCTACCGCATTCCCCACCCGGAGCTGGGCGCCTGGCACCGTGACAGCCTGATGTGGCCGCTGAGTGCCCTGACCATCGCGCTGGTGGTGCTGACCCTGTTCAGCCTGCTGGTGACCCTGTCCATCACCCGCCCCCTCAACCGTCTGCGCGGCGCGGTGTATGACCTGGGGCAAACCGCCTACCAACAGAACAGCCTGGCCCGCCTGGCTGACCGCCGCGACGAGTTCGGCGTGCTGGCCAAGGACTTCAACCGCATGGGCTCGCGTCTGCAAAGCCTGATCGGCAGTCAGCGCCAACTGCTGCGGGATGTCTCCCACGAACTGCGTTCGCCGCTGGCGCGCCTGCGCATCGCCCTGGCGCTGGCCGAACGCGCCACGGCTGAGGAGCGCGAACGCCTGTGGCCGCGCCTGACTCGCGAGTGCGATCGCCTGGAAGCGCTGATCAGTGAAATCCTGGTGCTGGCCCGGGTCGATGCCGACAACGCCAGCGCCGAAGAGGTGGACCTCAACGCGCTGCTCGGCAACCTGCAGAAGGATGCCCAACTGGCCTGCCCGGAACAGCCGGTGAAAATCCAGGCCGAACCGCAGCTCAGCCTCAAGGGCTGGCCGACCATGATCGAACGGGCGGTAGACAACCTGCTGCGCAATGCCCAGCGCTTCAACCCGGCCGGGCAGCCGATCGAAGTGCAGGCATTGCGTCAGGGAGACCGGATCCTGCTCAGCGTGCGGGATCACGGCCCCGGGGTGGAGGCCGAACATTTGCGCCTGTTGGGCGAACCCTTCTACCGCGCCCCGGGCCAGACCGCGCCGGGTCACGGGCTGGGTCTGGCCATCGCCCGGCGCGCCGCGGAACGCCATGGCGGCAGCCTGACGCTGGACAATCACCCCCAGGGTGGCTTTATCGCCAGCCTGGAGTTGCCGTTAGTGCCTGGGGCCGTGGTTCAGCCTTGAGCCCCATCGCGAGCAAGCTCGCTCCTACAGACTCGCGTCGTTCACCCATTTAGCGAACGGCACCAACCTGTAGGAGCGAACGGGCGGCGATCCGACTTGCCCGCGATTGTCTATCCGCTACACCACAACTCTAGGATCAGGCCTTGCCCGACCAGGCACTGACGAACTCCGTCGTATCCACCTTGGGCGCGACCCGTGGCTCGTTCAGCGGCGTGCCCAGGTACAGGAAGGCGATGATTTCTTCACCTTCGCCCAGGCCAAGGCCCTTGGCCACATGGGGCGAATAGGACAGCTCGCCGGTACGCCACACCGCACCGACACCCTGGGCGTAGGCCGCCAGCAGAATGCCGTGGGCGGCACAGCCGGCCGCCAGCCGTTGCTCCGACTTCGGCACCTTGACGTGCTCCTGCAGACGGGCCACCACGACCACCACCAACGGCGCGCGCAGCGGCATGGCGCGGGCCTTGTCCAGGGCGGCCTGGGTCACTTCGCCACCCTGCAATTGCACCGCTTCCACCAGCAGCTCGCCCAGCTGTTCACGGGCCGCGCCTTCCACCGTCAGAAAGCGCCAAGGCCGCAACTGGCCGTGATCCGGGGCGCGCAATGCCGCTGCGAACAGCGCTTCGCGTTGCGCCGCCGTCGGCGCCGGGTCCACCAGACGCGGTACGGAAACACGGTTGAGCAATGCGTCGAGAGCCTCCATCGGCCACCTCCTGAAAAAAATGTCCGGCCATTCTACCGATAAGTGCCTTCCGGGTGCCGGTTTACATGCTCCGCACCGCAGGTAGAATGGCGCCCTCCTTATCAGCCCCGAGCGGACCTCATGGCGTTGCCGACCCTACGGATCATTGGTTTCATCATCGGCATTTTCCTGATCACCCTGGCCATCGCCATGGTCATTCCGATGGCGACGCTGGTGCTGTTCGAGCGCACAGGCGACCTGCCATCGTTCCTCTGGGCCAGCATGATCACCTTCGTCGCCGGCCTGGCCCTGGTGATCCCGGGACGCCCGGAACACGTGCACCTGCGGCCGCGGGACATGTACCTGCTGACGGTGTCCAGCTGGCTGGTGGTGTGTATCTTCGCCGCCCTGCCGTTTTTGCTGACCCAGCACATCAGCTACACCGACTCCTTCTTTGAAAGCATGTCCGGCATCACCGCCACCGGCGCCACCGTACTCAGCGGCCTGGACAGCATGTCGCCGGGCATCCTGATGTGGCGCTCCCTGCTGCACTGGCTCGGCGGCATCGGCTTCATCGGCATGGCGGTGGCGATCCTGCCGCTGCTGCGCATCGGTGGCATGCGCCTGTTCCAGACCGAATCCTCGGACCGCTCGGAAAAGGTCATGCCGCGTTCGCACATGGTGGCGCGACTGATCGTGGCGGCCTATGTCGGCATTACCATTCTCGGCAGCCTGGCCTTCTGGTGGGCCGGGATGAGCCTGTTCGACGCGATCAACCATGCGATGTCGGCGATTTCCACCGGTGGTTTCTCCACCTCCGACGCCTCGCTGGCGCACTGGCCGCAACCGGCGGTGCACTGGGTAGCGGTGGTGGTGATGATCCTCGGCAGCCTGCCGTTCACCCTCTACGTCGCCACCCTGCGCGGCAACCGCCGGGCGCTGATCAAGGACCAGCAGGTCCAGGGCTTGCTCGGCATGCTGCTGGTGACCTGGCTGGTGCTCGGCACCTGGTACTGGTGGACCACCCAGCTGCATTGGCTGGAAGCCCTGCGTCACGTCGCGCTGAACGTCACCTCGGTGGTCACCACCACCGGTTTCGCCCTGGGCGACTACAGCCTGTGGGGCAACTTCTCGCTGATGCTGTTCTTTTACCTGGGCTTCGTCGGTGGTTGTTCCGGCTCGACCGCCGGCGGGATCAAGATTTTCCGCTTCCAGGTCGCCTATATCCTGCTCAAGGCCAACTTGAACCAGCTGATCCACCCGCGCGCGGTGATCAAGCAGAAGTACAACGGTCACCGCCTCGACGAGGAAATCGTCCGTTCGATCCTGACCTTCTCGTTCTTCTTCGCCATCACCATCTGCGTGATCGCCCTGGCGCTGTCGCTGCTGGGGGTGGACTGGATGACCGCCCTGACCGGCGCGGCCAGTACGGTGTCGGGGGTGGGTCCGGGCCTGGGCGAAACCATCGGCCCGGCCGGCAACTTCGCCACCCTGCCGGACGCCGCCAAGTGGATTCTGTCCCTGGGCATGCTGCTTGGCCGGTTGGAGATCATCACCGTATTCGTGTTGTGTATTCCGGCATTCTGGCGTCACTGACCGCGACCCCGGACTCCTGCAGCCGCGCCCGGTATTCGCCGGGCGTGGCATCGAACCAGCGGCGGAAAGCTCGGAAAAAGTTGCTCGGGTCGGCAAATCCCAACAGATAGGCAATCTCCAGCAGGGTCATGCTCGGCTGCGCCAGGTACTGCTCGGCCAGCTCGCGACGGGTGTCGTCGAGCAGGGTCTGGAAACTGGTGCCCTCCTCCTGCAAACGCCGTTGCAAGGTGCGCTGGGACAGGTGCAGGGTCTGGGCCACGGCCTCGCGCTTCGGCTCGCCCTGGGGCAACAACCGGCACAGCGCCTGGCGTGCCTTGTGGGTCACCCGGCTTTCGGAGAACCGCGCCAGGTACTCACCGGCGAAGCGGTCATGCAGCAACGCCATGGCCTCATTGGCGGTCGGCAACGGCGCCTCCATATCGGCACGCTCGAAAATCAGTGCATCGTAAGGCGCGTTGAACACCAGCGGCGCATGAAACGCCTGCTTGTAGGGCTCCAGATCGACCGGCACAGCCCCCTGCATCAAGACCTGGCGCGGCTGCAGCGTACGCCCGGTCAACCAGCCACACAGCGCCAGCGCACAGGCCAGCGAGGCTTCGGTACTTTGCCGGGTCGGTGGCAGATGATCGCCGTGCACCGTCAGAATCAGCGCATAACCTTCAGGTAAAAGTCGGAAACTCAGATCAGCGCTTTCCGCGATGATCCGCTGATAGCGCACCAAACGCTGGAACCCCTCGGACAGGGTACGACTGGACATCAGGGCATACCCGGCCACGTTGAAGGAGGCCGGTCGCACCACCTTGCCCATGTTCAGGCCGATCGCCGGGTTGCCGGACTGCTCCACCGCACGCTGCCAGAGACGCGTCATCGAGTCCTGGGGAAAGCGTGCGTCCGGGTCGTCCAACGCGGCATAGTCGAGCCCGATCTGCTTGAACAATGCACGGCAATCCAGGCCGTCCATCTCCAGAGCTTTGACAATTCCCATCGCCCAGCTTGCAGAAGTCGTTCGTTCGCTCATGGTGGGTTCTTTTACATGATGAGCCGCATGCCACGGCCGATTTCCCAAGGATACTAAAGTGGCGCCTATTGTCACTGGCCCCAGCCATTGATGACTCTAGACTCAAATAAGCTCCCCGCAGAGCATCCCGCTGACAGAACAACAACCACAGAGATCGCAGTCGTGGATAACATCAAGCAATTCAACAGCTTCGCCGAGTTCTATCCCTATTACCTGAGCGAACACAGCAACAGCACCTGCCGCCGCCTGCACTTCGTTGGCACGACCCTGGTGATCTTCATCCTCGCCTTCGCCATCGGCAAAGGCGCCTGGCTGTTGCTGCTGGCCCTGCCGGTGGCCGGCTACAGCTTCGCCTGGGTCGGTCATTTCTTCTTCGAGAAGAACCGCCCGGCCACCTTCCAGCATCCGCTCTACAGCCTTGTGGGCGACTTCGTCATGTACCGCGACATGCTGACCGGCAAGGTGCCGTTCTAGGCCTGGCCGGACAGCAAGCCGTCCCGCGCAGCCAGTGCAGGATTGGATCCAAGGCATAGACTCCAGTCGTTGCGCAAAAAAACAACAAGAGGATTGCCGATGAACGCTCACGCCCGTTTCACCCACATGAAGGATGGCACCCAGGAAGACTGGGCGATCATCGCCGCGGATTTCAGCGCCTACGCCAAGCAATTGCCAGCGCGCATCGTGGCGCACCTGAAGCTGCTCGAGGGCGATTTTGGCGGCTTCCCGGTGGACCGCCTGACCCACTCGCTGCAAACCGCCAGCCGCGCCTGGCATGACGGCCGCGATGAGGAATACGTGGTCTGCGCCCTGCTCCACGACATCGGCGACACCCTGGGCTCCTACAACCACCCGGACATCGCTGCGGCGATCCTCAAGCCCTTCGTCAGCCCCGAGAACCTGTGGATGGTGGAGAAGCACGGGATCTTCCAGGGCTACTACTTCTTCCATCACCTGGGCATGGACCGGCACCTGCGCGAGCAATTCAAGGACCATCCGCTGTATCTGCAGACCGCCGAATTCTGTGCCAAGTACGACGCCGCGGCGTTCGATCCGAGCTACGACAGCCTGCCCCTGAGTTTTTTCGAACCCATGCTCGAACGCCTGTTCGCCCAGCCGAAAAATTCGATCTACAAGGCGGCCATGAAAGAACACGCGCCGGCCTGAGGCCTGCTGAGCAGGCCATCGCGGGCAAGCCTCGCTCCTACAAATACCGCGTACCCTGTAGGAGCGAGCGGGCGGCGATCCGACTTGCCCGCGATAACCTCAGATCAGGCAACCAAAGCCTCAAGCCAGCTCCGCCACCTTCGCCGATTCGGCCTTGCGCTGCGCTTCCCGCGCCTGGGCATCGGCCAGGCGATACAGCTCGATGGTGCCGTCCCAGTGCTCGATCAGGGCGGTGCAGGACTCGACCCAATCCCCGCAGTTGAGGTAGTCCACTTCGCCGACCTTGCGGATCTCGGCATGGTGAATGTGCCCGCACACCACGCCGTGCAGCTCGCGCTTCACGCATTCGTGAGCGATGGCTTCCTCGAAGTCGCTGATGAAGCTGACCGCGGTCTTGACCTTGTGCTTGAGGTAGGCCGACAACGACCAGTAACCGTAGCCGTAGCGCGCCCGCCAGTGATTCAGCCAGCGGTTAAGGGTCAGGGTGAACTCATAGGCCGAGTCGCCGAGAAAGGCCAGCCAGCGGTGGTAGCGGGTGATGACATCGAACTGGTCGCCATGGATCACCAGCAGGTGCCGGCCGTCGGCGGTGACGTGCACTGCCTCGTCCACCAACTGGATATTGCCCAGGATCAGCTTCGAATAGCGGCGCAGGAATTCGTCGTGGTTGCCGGTGACATAAATCACCTCGGTGCCGCGCTTGCTCATGGTCAGCAGGCGGCGGATGACATTGGTGTGTGCCTGGGGCCAGTACATGCCGCCGCGCAGCTTCCAGCCGTCGATGATGTCGCCGACCAGGTAGATCCGGTCGGCGTGATAGCCCTTGAGGAACTGCGACAGATGCTCCGCCTGGCAGTCCCGGGTGCCCAGATGCACATCGGAAATCCACAAGGTGCGCACGCGTTGTTTACGGCTGGGTCTGGCGAGTTCGGCACTGGTCATGGGCACACTCCTGCATTTTCTGCGAGCTTGCACCCGGGCGATTAATCGCCTGTGACAAAAATACGGCAGTCCGATGACAGCGCTGAACCCCGGGCCGCCGGTGTAGACTGCCGTTCTGCCAAGGAGACTGCGATGAGACCGATCCTCACGCTACGCCAATACAGCCACGACCTGATCGTCCACAGCCACGAACACGCGCAACTGGTGTTCGGCCTGTCGGGCCAGCTCGACTTCGAGGTCGACGGCCAGGGCAGCCAGGTGGTCCAGCAGAGCTTCGTGGTGGTGCCCTCCGGCGCCCATCACGCCTGCGGCAGCCCCAACGGCAGTCGCTGCCTGGTGCTCGATGTGCCCGACGAACATTGGCTGGTGCAGTCGCTGGGCGATCACGCCGATGCCAGTCGCCGCCTGCTCGACAACGCCGGACGCCTGCCCCTGGATGCGGCGCAGAGCCAACTGGTCAACTGGCTGGCCGGCAGCCCGGTCAACGACCCGCTGATTGCCCAGCAAGGCGCCGTGCTGTTGCTGGCCAGCCTCAACCAGGCCAGCCCCGCCAGCGTCGGCGGTCGACGCCTGCCCTACACCGCCTTGAATGCCCATATCGACCAACACGCCGCCCACCCGCTGCAGGTGGCCGACCTGGCGCGGATCGCCGGGCTGTCCAGCGCTCGCCTGCATGCGCGGTTTATCGCCGAATGCGGGCAGACGCCGATGGACTACATCCGCAGCCGGCGCCTGCACATGGCCGCCGGCCTGTTGCGCGACTCGGCATTGCCCATCGGCGAAATCGCCAGCCGCGTCGGCTACAGCTCCCAGAGCGCCTTCGCCGCGGCGGTGCTGCGCGAGTTCGGTGTCTCCCCCGGCAAGCTGCGGCGCACCACAGGCTAGCGCTAGGCTGTCGACAAAAAACGCGAGGATCGCGACAGACCGGGTCCTGCCCTGGCTTTTAGACTGGCACCGCTCCGCTCAACTGTTTTGAAGGATTGAAATGACTCCGCGTACTGCCCTTGGCGCCCTGCATATCGGCGCATTGATGTTCGGCCTCACCGGTGTATTCGGCAAACTCGCCGCTGCTTCGCCGGCCATCATCGTCTTTGGTCGCGCGGCGTTCGCGGTGCTCGCCCTGGCGTTCTTCGCCCGCTGCGCCAGCAGCATCCGCTGGCAACGGCTGCAGGCCACGGACTGGTGGCGCCTGCTGCTCAGTGGCCTGTTGCTGGCCGGGCACTGGGTGAGTTTCTTCATCGCGGTGAAAGTCGCGGGCGTGGCCATTGCCACCCTGGGTTTCGCCAGCTTCCCGGCCTTCACGGTGATCCTCGAGGGGCTGATTTTCCGTGAGCGCATTCGCCTCAACGAAATCGTCCTGGTGGCCCTGGTCAGCGTCGGCCTGGTGCTGGTCACGCCGGATTTCGACCTCGCCAGCCAAGCCACCAGCGGGCTGCTCTGGGCGGTGGGATCTGGCTTGCTGTTCGCCTTGCTGTCACTGAACAACCGCGCCAGCTCCGCGCGCATTCCGGCGGTACAGGCAGCGCTGTGCCAGAACGTAGTGGTCGCCTTGTGCCTGCTGCCGGTGGCGGCCCCAGGGCTGAGCGAGGTGCGCGCCCTCGACTGGTTGTGGATCAGCCTGCTCGGCATCTTCTGCACCGGCCTGGCCCACAGCCTGTTCGTCGCCAGCCTCGCGGTGATCAAGGCGCGCACCGCGGCAGTGGTGTTCGCCCTGGAGCCGGTCTACGGAATTACTGTGGCCTGGCTGCTGTTCAGCGAAACGCCGACGCTGCGCATGCTGATCGGCGGCGTCTTGATCATCTTCGCCATAGTGGTGTCCAGCAGCCTGTCCGGTTCAAGCAAAAAAGCGGTAACGGCGGAAGCCGCTTCTCACTGAGTGCGGTCGTTGTGGCCGAGGTCGCGCTGCGGGTCGATCTGGTCGCGCACCCGCTGCTTGAGCGCCTTGGCTTCAGGGAAACCGCCATCGGCCTTGCGCTCCCAGATCTGCACGCCGTCGCAGGTAATGCGGAAGGTGCCGCCGGTGGCCGGTTCCAGGGACACCTTGCCCAGGTCGTCGCTGAAGGTGCTCAGCAGTTCCTGGGCCAACCAGGCGGCGCGCAGCAGCCACTGGCACTGGGTGCAATAGGTGATGACCACTTCGGGTTTACGTTCTGACATGGTGCTGCCGACTCCTGGGCTCAAGGGCGTCGTTATAATAGCCGCCTTTATCGCTCTCCCCGAGATCCATGATGCGTCGTTTGCTGTCTTGCCTGATCCTGTGTTTGCTCCCCGTGTTCCTGCACGCCGCCGAGGCGCCACGGCCGAAGATCGGCCTGGTGTTGTCCGGCGGTGCCGCCCGTGGCCTGGCGCATATCGGCGTGCTCAAGGCCCTGGAAGAGCAAGGCGTGAAGATCGATGCGATTGCCGGCACCAGCATGGGCGCGGTGATTGGCGGGTTGTACGCCTCGGGCTACAAGATCGACGAGCTGGAAAAACTGGCCCTGAGCATCGACTGGCAACAGGCGCTGTCCGACGCCCCGCCCCGGGAAGACATACCCTTCCGTCGCAAGCAGGACGACCGCGACTTCCTGGTGAAACAGAAACTCAGCTTCCGCGACGACGGCAGCCTCGGCCTGCCGCTGGGGGTCATCCAGGGCCAGAACCTGGCCCTGCTCCTGGAAAGCATGCTCGCCCACGCCAGCGATACCCGGGATTTCGACAAGCTGCCGATCCCCTTCCGCGCGGTCGCCACGGACATCGCCAGCGGCGAGAAAGTGGTGTTTCGCAAGGGCCACCTGCCCCGGGTGATTCGCGCCAGCATGTCGATCCCGGCGGTGTTCGCCCCAGTGGAAATGGATGGCCGGCTGCTGGTGGACGGCGGCATGACCGACAATATTCCGCTGGATGTGGCCCGCGACATGGGCGTGGACATCGCCATAGTGGTCGACATCGGCACCCCGCTGCGTTCGCGCCAGCAGTTGGCGACCGTGGTCGATGTGCTCAACCAGTCGATCACCCTGATGACCCGGCGCAACTCCGAAGAACAACTGGCGACCCTGCACAAGAATGACGTGCTGATCCAGCCGCCCCTGGCCAGCTTCGGGGTCACCGACTTCGGCCGCGCCCAGGAAATGATCGACGCCGGCTACCGCGCCACCCGCGTCCTCGACGCACGCCTGGCGCCGCTGCGCCAGGCCGAACCCATGGATGCCGGACTCAGCGCCGCGCGCACGCCCAGCCAGCGCAACCCGATCATCACCGCAATCCGGGTGGAGAACGATTCGAAAGTCAGCGACGACGTGATCCGCTACTACATCCGCCAGCATATCGGTGAGCCTCTGGACCTGGGCCGGCTGCAGACCGACATGGGCACGCTGTATGGCCTGGACTACTTCGAGCAGGTGCAATACCGGGTGGTCCACAAAGGCAATGACCACACCCTGGTGATCAACGCCCGGGGCAAACGCAGCGGCACCGATTACCTGCGCCTGGGGCTGAACCTGTCCGACGACATGCGCGGCGACAGCGCCTTCAACCTGGGCGCCAGCTACCGGGTCAACGGCATCAACAGCCTCGGTGCCGAATGGCTGACCCGGGTACAGATCGGCGACCAGCAGGAGCTCTACAGCGAGTTCTATCAGCCGCTGGATGTCGGCTCGCGCTACTTCATCGCGCCTTTCATCGGCATCGAATCGCAGAACATCGAAGCCGTGCTGGATAACGACCCGATCGCCGAATACCGCCTGGAGCGCTATGGCCTGGGCCTCAATATCGGGCGCCAGATCGGCAACAGCGGCGAGATCCGTTTCGGCGTCGGTGAGGCCTGGGGCAAGGCCGATGTGCGCGTCGGCGACCAGGACCTGCCCAGCGAAAGCTTCAACGAGGGCTACTACGAACTGCGCTATTCGTTCGATTCCCTGGACAATGTCTACTTCCCCCACGCGGGCGAAGACATCGGCCTGTCGCTGCGCCAGTTCGAACCCAGCCTGGGCTCGGACAAGCGTTACCGGCAGTGGGAGTTCAAACTGGACAAGGCCCTGAGCAGCGGCCCGAACACCTTTATCCTCGGCGGTCGGTATGGCCGGACCCTGGATGAGGCCGAAGTGGTGACCTCAAGCTTCGTGCTGGGTGGCGCCCGCCAGCTGTCGGGCTTCCGCCAGGACGCCCTCTCGGGCCAGAACATCAGCCTGATGCGGGGCGTCTACTACCGGCGGCTGACACCCCGCTCCTACCTGCCCCTGGATTTCCCGCTGTATATCGGCGGCTCCCTGGAGCGAGGGCGTGCCTGGAACAACGACAACGAGTTCGACAGTGGCTATATCAATGCCGCCAGCATCTTCCTCGGTTTCGACACGCCACTGGGGCCGCTGAACTTCAGTTATGGCATCAACGACGACAACCAGAAAGCGGTCTACCTCAACTTGGGCCAGACGTTCTGAGTCTCGGTGTCCGACTCAGACTTGGTGCTGGAGCCCGGCTCGCCGGATTCCTCCAGGCGCCAGACGATCGAGTCGGCGTCGAAGGGCGTCGGTGTGGCGGCAGGAGACGGCGGCGTGCTGGAGGGCTCGGAGGGTGCGATCAGGTCCCAGTCGACATCGATCGACGGTTCGCGATTGGCAAGCCGATCCCCTGTCACGGGCGAGGGCTGTACCGGTGTAACTGGGGACGTTGATCTGAACGACTCCTGGGCAGCAACCGTCGTCACGGCACTGGCCAGCGTTCGCGTGGGCCGGTTCTCGGAGGGTATCTGTACTTCCGCTACGGCTGCGAACTGACGGCGGCGACGCATGACCAGCACCACCAGCAAGGCCGTCAGCAGCAAGGCGGCAAGCATCAGCCAGGGATTCGAGCCTTCGGCCTCTGGCGCCTGTTCGGCTGGCGGGGGTGGGCTGACGGCGGTAGGTGTCGCAGGTGCGGAAACCGGGGCAGGATTATCAGCAGGCTTGCTCCGGACTTCGGCCAACTGACGTTGCAGCTCCACCAGCTGTTGCTGCTGGCGCGCCAGTTGTTCGTCCCGTTGCTGCAATGTGTTCTGCAACTCTTGAGCCTGGTTCTGCAATTGCTGGTTGGCCTGCAGGGCTTGCGCCAACTGTCCGGCCACAGGGTCGGTCGCCTTAGCCGCCACAAGGGGAGCCTGGGTGGCAATCGCCGGTTCAGGTTTCGCCATCTCCCTGGCCGGGGCCGGAACTATCTCGGGGCTTCCGGGGGGATCTATCAGCAGCGTGTATTCGCGCAACTGCCGGCCATTGGCCTGGTTCACCTGCAACAGGAAATCCAGGAACGGCTCGTTCACCGGCTTGCTCGACACCACCCGGATCACCCTGCGTTCACCCTGCAGGATCGGGGTAAAACGCAAGTCTTCAAGAAACGGCAAGCGCTCGACACCGGCCTGCTTGAACTCGCCGGCGGTCGCCAGGCTGACCGCCAACTCGCCCTCCTCCAGACCCTGCGCCTGCACCAGGGCGATCTCCGCTTCCAATGGCTGGTTCAGCGCCGAATGCACGGTGATTTCGCCCAGGCCCACCGCCGAGGCCAGGGACGAATACAAGGTCGCCAACATCGGCAGCAGGAACAAGGGACGATTCTTCCCTAGACAAGATGACCCGACGAAACCGCGCAGAGCGGCCAGCAGACTCTGGAACATGAGCACCCTTTTTTGAGGACCGAAAGCGACCACAGCGGCGATACGCTGGCTGCGCATGCCGCTGTGGACCTGGTATTTCTTATAGTCCGCCGGGGTCGGTAGCTCAAAAATCCGCGGCGTCAGTTATGCCTCAAGACTTTTCCAGATTGGCCAGGATATGCGCGTGAACCCGCATGCATACCCGCATATCCTCTTCATCGACACCGACGAACAATTCACTGCGCAAGGCCGTGGCGATGGTTTCGATCTGTTCGATCAGGGGCAGCGCCGGGGCGCACAGAACGATCTTCTTCGCCCGGCGATCCTCGACCACCGACTGCCGTTGCACCAGGCCCTGGGTTTCCAGGCTGTCGAGCAGCCGCGCCAGGGTCGGTCCTTCGACGCCGACACTCTGGGCAAGTTCACGCTGGGTCGGAGCTTCATCGAAACGGGCGAGGTGCAGCAGCACCAGCCAGCGGGCCTGGGACAGGCCAAGTCCGGCCAGACGGCGATCCAGTTCGGCGCGCCAGCCTCGGGACATCTGCGCCAACTGCATGCCAAAACGGTGTTGATCGGTTAACGGCATAAACAACTCATGAGTTAGTAGACTGAAAATTAAGAGAAACTAATTATTAGTCAGCTAAGCATGACAGTTGCCGAGTGGCAAGGTTTGGCATGAACTGAATCGTTACATCTTGCCGCCGGACAACTCACATCTCGAATTCCGACTCCAGTGCCGCACGCACGCAATACAGCACGCCTTCCGGCACGCGACCGGCAAACAACTCGGCCACTTCGCTCACCGAGGGCAGTTCGCCTTCGCCGTCGAGGAAGGCGTCCTGGATCTCGCCGAGCAGGTCTTCCGGCAGGTCCAGCGCCTGCTCCAGGGACAACTGCTGCTTGCCCACGGCCTCGGCGAGCATTGTGTAAACGTTCTTTTCCGAGCACTGCAATTGCCCGGCGATCTGCAGCGGCGTCATGCCGGCGCGGGCCAGGGTAATCAGCTCGTGGCGGATGTCGGCCACCACTTTCGGCGCCTCCGCCTGACCGCCCAGCACTTCGAGGAACGCCTCGCCGTAACGCTCCAGCTTGCGCGCGCCAACGCCACTGACCCGGGCCATTTCCGCCAGGGAGCCAGGCTGGCTGCGGAGCATTTCCAGCAGGGTGGAGTCGGGGAAAATGACATAGGGCGGCACACCATGTTCTTCCGCCAGTTTGCGTCGCAGGGCGCGCAAGGCTTCCCACTGTTCGCGCTCTTCGCCACGTACCAGTTGGCTGGCCTGGCTGGTGCTGCTCTTGGCGGCAGTCTGCGGCTTTATGTCGCGGCGCAGCTCCAGGGTCACCTCGCCCTTGAGCAGCGGTCGGCAGCTGTCGCTCAGACGCAGGCCGCCGTAGCCTTCCAGATCGATGTCGGCCAGGCCGCGGGCCACCAGTTGGCGGAACAGCGAGCGCCATTCGCCTTCACTACGGGCCTTACCCACGCCGAATACGGAAAGATGCTGATGGCCGAAGCTGCGGACTTTTTCCGTGTCCTTGCCCAGCAGCACGTCCACCAGGTGACCGACGCCATAACGCTGGCCGGTGCGGTAGATCGCCGACAGCGCCTGGCGCGCCGGCTCGGTGGCATCCCAGGTCTGCACGCCATCGACGCAGTTGTCGCAATGGCCGCATGGCTGCGGCATGTCTTCGTCGAAATAGGCCAGCAGGGTCTGGCGCCGGCAGCGGGTTTCCTCGCACAACGCCAGCATGGCGTCGAGCTTGTGCTGCTCCAGGCGCTTGTGGCGCTCGTCGCCCTCGGAGTTCTGCAGCATCTGCTTGAGCATCAGCACGTCCTGCAGGCCGTAGGCCATCCAGGCATCGGCAGGCAAGCCATCACGCCCGGCACGCCCGGTTTCCTGGTAATAGGCCTCGAGGGACTTGGGCAGGTCCAGGTGCGCCACGAAGCGCACGTTGGGTTTGTCGATGCCCATGCCGAAAGCGATGGTCGCGACCATGATCAGCCCTTCCTCGTTGAGGAAGCGCTTCTGGTGATAGGCGCGCAGTTCGCTGGGCAAGCCGGCGTGATAGGGCAGCGCCGGGAAGCCCTGCTCGCAGAGAAAGGCCGAAACTTCGTCGACCTTCTTGCGCGACAGGCAATAGACGATGCCCGCATCGCTGCGCCGTTCGCTGAGGAACGCCAGCAGTTGCTTGCGCGGCTGCTCCTTGGGAACGATGCGATAGAAGATGTTCGGACGGTCGAAACTGGAGAGGAAACGCTCGGCGTTCTGCAGGTGCAGGCGATTGACGATTTCCTCGCGGGTCCGCTTGTCGGCGGTGGCGGTCAGGGCGATGCGCGGCACCTGGGGGAACATTTCCGCCAGTTGGCCCAGTTGCAGGTATTCCGGACGGAAGTCATGCCCCCACTGGGACACGCAATGCGCCTCGTCGATGGCGAACAGGGCGATGTCGAGGTTCTGCAGGAACGCCAGCATCCGCGGCTGCACCAGGCGCTCCGGCGCCAGGTACAGCATCTTCACTTCGCCCCGCCGGATGCGCGCGGCCAGGTCGCGCTGCTGCTCGGCGCTCAGAGTGGAGTTCAGCGCCGCCGCGGCGACCCCGAGTTCCTCCAGGGTCGCGACCTGATCGTCCATCAGCGCGATCAGCGGCGAGACCACCACCGCCAGGCCGTCGCGCAGCAGGGCCGGAACCTGGAAGCACAACGACTTGCCGCCGCCGGTAGGCATCAGCACCAGGGCGTCGCCGCCACTGGCCACGCGCTCAATGATCGCACCTTGGCGGCCACGGAAACTGTCGTAGCCGAAGATGTCCTTGAGGACGCGTTGAGCCTGTTCGAGCATGAAAAACTCCAAAAATCGCTGAAATCCCTGTGCGCAGGCTGGCCGAAAAGGCCACGGTTTTCACTGACAAATCCGTTAGCGGACTTTTCCTGGACCGTTACGACGCCTGCCGGGCATCACAAAACGCGCAAGTATACCCGAGCACTTGGCGGCGAAGGGTGCCGACAATGGACCGCTGGTAACCTTTAGAAGCGCGCAAATCTGCGCTGCGGCTGGCCTGAGCGCTCAAGAAGGCCTAGAATTCAGCATCGTTTATTCCCAAGGTAGTCCTTCAATGTCCTTCGCTGAGCAATTAACCCGCCTGCAAGCCTTCCTCGACGCCGATGAGCTGCATGACGAGGCGCTGGACTACGTGGCCGCCCACGGCTACCTGACCGCGCTGTCCATCTGTTCCGAAAGCGTTCCCGACCGTGAGTGGATCGACGCCCTGTTCGCCGAGGAGCCGCACTACAGCGACGCTGCCCAGCGCGAAGAGATCGAATCCACCCTGATTGCCCTCAAGGCCCACATCGCCCGCCAACTGGCCTCCGACGAAGAGTTCGAGCTGCCGTGCGACCTCGACCTCGGCGACGAGCCTGACGACTCCGACCTGCGCGGCTGGTGCATCGGCTTCATGGAAGGCGTGTTCCTGCGCGAAGCGGCCTGGTTCGAAACCGCCGAGGAAGAAGTCAGCGAGATGCTCCTGCCGATCATGGTCGGCTCCGGTCTGTTCGACGAACAACCCGAGTTCTCCGACATCGCCAGCGATGCCAACCTGATGGACGACATGATCGTGCAGATCCCGGAAGCCCTGACCGCGCTGTACCTGCTGTGCAACGCGCCGGACGAAAAACCGGCCATTCTCAAGCCTCGTCACCACTGAGTCGTTGCCTATGGCCAAGCCCATAGGCAACCGCCCCCTGATCCTGCGTTACGTTCTGCTGGCCATCGGCTGGCTGAGCGTAGTGCTGGGGGTGACCGGCATCTTCCTCCCGGTATTGCCCACTACCCCTTTCCTGCTGCTGGCCGCCGCCTGTTTTGCCCGCAGTTCGCCGCGCTTCTATCAGTGGCTGGTGGACCATCCGCGGCTCGGCCCGTGGATCCGCGATTACCTGGACGGCCACGGCATCCCGCTCAAAGGCAAGGTCTACGCCATCGGCCTGATGTGGCTGAGCATCGGCCTGTCCTGCTACCTGGTGCCCCTGCCCTGGGCCCGCGGCTTCATGCTGACCAGCGCGGTGCTGGTGACCATTTACATCCTGCGCCAGAAGACCCTGCACAAGCCTTGATCCCGGCCCCTGCGCGCCTCCCTCCTCCGTTCGTGGCAACCCGACCAGCTGCCCATGCTCGCGAAAAATACCGCCTAGACTTCAGAAACCTGCATTCGAGCAGCCCGCCATGTCCGCAAGTTCGCGCCACCCCGACTGGACACTGCTCCGGCTTCGGCTGGCCGGCTGGTCGCTGTTGCTGGTCTGTTTGTGGACCGACCCGGGCAATGTCCGGGCGAACTGGGAGTTCGTTTCTGTCCTGAGCACCTTCGAGCACCGCCATCAGGTCCTGGGCCCGGCCCGGGAACGTCTCGAGGCCTGGAACCAGTTACTGCAGGACGTGACCGGGCAACCGGAATACGAACAACTGAACGCCATCAACCGCTTCTTCAACCAGCACCTGAGCTTCAAGGAGGACCAGCGCACCTGGCAGCAGAGCGACTATTGGGCCACGCCGATCGAGGCCCTGGTCAAAGGCGCCGGGGATTGCGAGGACTATGCGCTGGCCAAGTATTTCAGCCTGCGCAGCCTGGGGGTCTCCAGCGACAAACTGCGCCTCACCTACGTCAAGGCCAGACGCGGCAACCGGCCGCACATGGTTCTGGCCTATTACTCCAGCCCCAGCGCCGGACCGCTGATACTGGACAACCTCAGCAGCGACATTCGTTCCGCCGCCCAACGCCAGGACCCGAACCCGGTATACGCCTTCAATGCCGAGGGGCTGTACCTGCCCGGAGCGGCTGGCGATACGCGCAGCATCGATCCGAAAAAACTCTCGCGCTGGCAGGACGTGTTGAAAAAGATGCGGGACGAGGGCTTCACCGTGGGTAATGGCTGATCCGACAAGGAGTGCCGAATGTCGCTACTCAAGCAACTGTTTCTCGCCATCTGCCTGTTCCTGCTGGTGGCCTTCAGCGGCAGTTTTTTTGTCAGCCTGGAAAGCTCCCGCGAGCAGATGCTCAGCCAACTGCGCTCCCACGCCCAGGATGCGGCCACCGCCCTGGGCCTGTCCCTGACCAGCCAGGTCGACGACCCGGCGATGATGGAGCTGATGGTCAGCTCGATCTTCGACAGCGGCTACTACAACAGCATCCGGGTGGTGAACATCGAAGACGAAAGCATCCTGGTGGAGCGTTCGGTGCCCGCCAACGTCGAGGGCGTACCCCAGTGGTTCGTCAGGCTGGTGAACCTGCACCCGCAAGGCGGCGACGCTCTGGTCATGCGCGGCTGGGAACAGGTGGCGCGGGTGGAGGTGCTGAGCAACCCGCAGTTCGCCCTGGCCAGGCTCTGGGGCAGTAGCCTCGGCGGCCTGGTCTGGCTGCTGGTCTGCGGGCTGCTCAGCGCGGTGTTCGGCGGCTGGCTGCTGCGGCGCCAGTTGCGGCCGCTGGATGCCATGGTCAGGCAGGCCAAAGCCATCAGCCATCGTGAGTTCATCAGCCTGCCGAGAGTGCCGCGCACCCCCGAACTCAAGCGGGTGGTCCTGGCCATGAACCAGATGGTGGAGAAACTCAAGACCCTGTTCGCCGAAGAGGCCGCGCGCAGCGAAAAACTGCGCGCCGAGTCCTATCAGGACAGCCTGACCGGCCTGGCCAACCGGCGCCTGCTGGACGAACAGCTCGGCGATCAGTTGCTGCTCAACGAGCACAGTGGCGATGGTTACCTGCTGATGCTGCGGGTCAATGACCTCAGTGGCCTGAACCAGCGCCTGGGTGGCCAGCGCACCGACGCCCTGATCAAAAGCATCGGCGACCTGCTCAAGCGCATCAGCGCCCAGAACGACCGGCGCCACTGGCTGGCGGCACGCAATCGCGGCGGCGAATTCAGCCTGCTGACACCGGGCCTGGACAGGCGCGGCGCCGAGCGCCTGGCGATGGAAATCAGCGCCACCCTGGAGAACCTGCGCCTGACCGGGGCCAGCGACTGCACGCCGGTGGCGCACCTGGGCACAGTCGCCTACCGGCCCGGCGACCCGCTGAGCGGCGTCTGGTTGCGCCTGGACCAGGCGCTGGCGCAGGCCCAGCAGCACCCCGAGCGCCCCTGGGCGTTGCTGCAGGACTTCACCGTCGGCCCCAGCCAGCCGCAGCATGACTGGCGCGCCTGGATCGACGACGCCCTGAATAACGGCAAGTTGAAGTTGTATTTCCAGCCGGTGGTGCAGTGCGCCGACACCAGCCAGGTGCTGCATCACAAGGTGCTGGCGCGTTTGCTCGACCCCCAGGGCGAAGCCGTCGCCGCCGGGCATTTCCTGCCATGGATCGAGCGCCTCGGCTGGTCGGCGCGCTTCGACCTGGCCATGCTCGAACACACCCTGGACTATCTGGTCGAGCATGCCTGGCCGCTGGCCCTGAGCTTGTCCGGCAGCACCCTGCGCGACCCCGACGCCTTGCAGCGGATCCTCACCCAGCTCAAGGCCCTGCCCGACCTGGCCAAACTCTTGACCCTGGAGATCGACGAACGCCAGCTGCCCTCGGCCAGCGAGTTGCAGCAATTGAGCCAGCGCCTGCAGGGCAGCGGCTACCGGATCGGCCTGCAGCATTTCGGCGGCAACTTCAGCCAGATCGGCAACCTCGCCCACCTCGGCCTGGCCTACCTGAAAGTCGATGGCTGCTACATCCGCGACATCGACCGGCAAAGCGACAAACAGCTGTTCATCGAGGCCGTGTTTCGCGCCACCCACAGCATCGACCTGCCGCTGATCGCCGAACGGGTCGAGACCCAGGGCGAACTGGACACCCTCAAGGCCCTGGGCCTGTTCGGGGTCATGGGGCGGCTGATCGGCCCACCGGAACCGATGTAACCCCTTCCCCCCACAGCCCCGGCGCNCCGGGCCCGCCGGGCCTCAGACGTTATCGACCTTCAACGAATGGTCGTTGAGCATGCCGTTGATGATGGTCGCGGTATCCGCGCCACCCGCGATCACCCCGCCCGCACCCGGCGTCACCCCGTAATGCGCCGCCAGGTTGACCCCGGCCAGGTCGATGGTCTGGCTCGGCGTGGCCCCCGCCGCCGCGCTGACATCGATGCTGGTGACCAGGGACGGACCACTGCCGGTGACCGTGAATTGCAGGTAGTCATCCAGCGATGCGCTGCTGGCGTTCTCGCCTTGCAGCAGTTGCGACAGGTCGAGCTTGTCGATGCCCGGCGTGAAGTCGGTGACCAGGTCGTGCCCGCTGTTACCCTGCTGCCACTGGAAGGTGTCGCTGCCGCTGCCACCGGTCAGGCTGTTGTTGCCCAGCCCGCCGATCAACAGGTCGTCGCCGCCACCGCCGTTGAGCACATCGTTGCCCAGGCCGCCGGCGATGATGTTGGCGTTGTTGTCGCCGGTCAGGCTGTCGTTGTAGTTGGAACCCACCAGGTTTTCGATGGCGGTCAGGATGTCGCTACCGGCGCCGCCGGTGTTCTGCGCACCAAGCAGCGAGAGGTCTACCGTGACCCCGGCACTGGCATGGGCGTAGCTGGCGGTGTCGTTGCCCGTGCCGCCGTCGAGCAGGTCGTTGCCCGGCCCACCGAACAGCAGGTCATTGCCAGCGTCGCCGTGCAGGGTGTTGTTGCCGCTGCCGGCGATAAGCACGTCGTTGCCGTCGCCGGCATTGATCAGGTTGTCGCCGCTGCCGGCCAGCAGCACATCGTCGCCAGCGGTGCCGGTCAGGGTATGGCCGTCCTGATAGCTGATGCTCACCGCCGAGCTGTCGCTGCCGCCATGGCTGTCGCTGGCGGTGTAGGTGCCGTGGTAATCCGCCGTGGAGTCCTGGCCGCCGGCGTAGTTGACCGTCATGGTCAGCTGGTAGTTTTCCGAACCGTTGGCGTTGCCGCCGCTGGGGTTGGTCAGGTTGATGATATGGATCTGGTAGGTGCCGTCCGCCCCCGCGGTGAACGAGCCGCCGTCGGCGATCGAGGTGTAGGCCCCGCCATTGAAGGCGTACTCCATGCCCACTCGGCCCGCCGTCAGGTTGTGATCCAGGTTCAGGGTCTCGCCCTGTTTCAGGTTGACGCTGATCACATCCTCGTCGTTGTTGCCATTGCCGTTGTTGATGTTGCCCAGGAAGCCGCTGATCACCACCGCGGCTGTCATGGCCACAGTATTGGCATTGAACGAAGCCCGGGCGACGGTCAGGGTCTGGTTGGACCCTCCGGTGAAGCCGATGGTCTGCAGGCTGCCGGCGGTAAAGTCCGCCCCTGGGGACAACCACCCGGTATTGAACGTGGTCGGCGCGGCCGTCAGCGGATCGCCGTTGGCGTCGCTGTCGTTGGCCAGCAGGGCATCGGCCGGCACCACAAGAGTGCCCGACAGAATGTTGGTGATGATGTGGTCATCGCCCGCCACCGGCGCCGCGTTCGGGTTGACCTTGATCACCAGGGTCGAGCTGGCGAGGTCGCCGTCGTTGTCGCTGGCGGTGAAGCCGACTGTCTCGGTCAGCAGCACGCTGGTGATTTTCTGCGAGCTGTAGGTGTAATCGCCCGTGTCGAGTTTCACCACCAGCGTGCCGCCGTTGTCGGTGGCGATGCTGAGGCTGTTGTCCAGGGTGTTGAAGGTGCCGTGGTTGACCCCGCCGCTGAAGCTCAGCGAGCCCTGGTTGCCATTGCCGTTGGGGTCATAGGTGTAGGTGGTGCCATCGACCACCAGGGTCTTGATGAAACCGCCATCGGCGCCGAACGAGCCACCTTCGCCGAGCAGGCTGCCGGTGACCGGAGTGCCCTGCACCGTACCGGCCAGCACCGAGTCGAGCTGGTTCAGGTCGGTGACCACCACGGCATTGGTATCGATGTGGGTACTGCCGTCATAGGCCAGCGGGTCGAGGTTGCTGTTGCTGACGCCGCTGCCCAGGCCGATTGCATAGTTCTTGATGCCGTTGGCGTCGAGGAAGGCTTTCCAGGCGGTCTCGTCAGCGGTGCCGATCTCCTGGCCATCGGTGGGCTTGCCGTCGGAGAAGAAATAACCGACGTTCTGCGCGCCACTGATCTGGCCACTGGTGACAAACGCCAGCTTCGCCGCGGCCACGGCCGCATCGTAGTTGGTGCCGCCGCCCGCGGTCAGTGAGGCGATGATCGACTTGGCCGTCGCCACATCGACCCAGATCGGCGTCTTGTCCGTGGCGCTGCTGCTGAAGGTGACGATCTGCACCTTCACATCGCCCATGTCGTCGTACTTGTCGAGTAAGGCACTGATCGCCTGCTTGGCCAGGTCCAGGCGCGACAGGCCCGACACCCCGGACGGATCGACCATGCTGCCGGACACATCGATCACCAGCAGCAGGTTGGAATCGACTTCCAGCGCGGTGACCGTCCGCTCGCTGGCGACCGCCTTGGGCACATCATCGACGATGTCGATCTGGATGGTGCTGGTGGTGGTATTGCCCACCGCGTCGGTGGCCCTGTAGGTGAAGCTTTCGCTCAGCACGTTGGGGCCGTCGTTGGCATTGGGCTGGGTTTTCGGCGCCGAGGTCAGGGTGTAGCGGTAGGTGCCGTCGGGGTTGAGCAGGATCTGCCCGTAAGTGCCGGTGGCGCTGCCGACCAGGGTGTAGGTGATAGTGCCGCTGCCGCCGGTGACCGAACCGACCAGGGTGCCGGCGGCGGTTTCGCCGGTGTTGCCCGGGTCACTGCCGATCACCGTACCGGCCGCCAGGTCCTGGCCGTCCTTGCTCAGGTCCAGGGCCTTTTCGAAGACAGTGACATCCTGGTCAGTGACCGCCCTGAGCTGGTTGCCGCAGATCTGGATGGTGATGGTGGTGGTGCTTTCATCGCCGTCCGCGTCACGCACGGTGTAGACGAACACATCCTCCGAATCGGGAGCGGTGACCGAGTTCGGGTAGCTGTGATAGGTCGCGTTGCCGAAGGCGTCCAGGGTCAGCGTGCCATACAGGCCGTTGATGGTGGTGTTCAAGCCGCCAATGGCCGAGGTCGAGGTATCGCTGCCGGCGCGCACGCCGACCACCGCGCCCGTGGCTGCCGGACCATCGGCGCCACCAATATCATTACCCAGCACGTTACCGCTGATGGTCGTGCCCTGATCGGCCATCGCCACATCAGGATTCGCGGTCGGCAGGTCATCGACGATAGTCACATCGAGCACCCCGGAAGCACTGCTGCCGTCGCTATCGCTGGCGAACACAGTGAAATGCTCGGCGATGCTGTTGGCCCCCTGGCCCGTCGGGTGGTTTTCATTGTCGAGCAGGGTGTAGCTGTAGCTGACGCCCCCGCTGCTGGCGTCGTAACCGGTGATGGTCAGGATGTTGCCCAAGGCGGTCATCATCGATTGCGGGAAGCCCGCGGCCACTCCACCGGTCACCACATTGATCCCGCCCACGGTCAGGGTTTGCAAGCCGTCCGGCGCGCTGACGACGAAGAAGCCGCTCTGGGTCAAGGCCGGGGCATTGGGGCTGGTGCCGTCGCTGAGGTGCTTCTCGTAGACCCTCAGTTCGCCGCCCGGGATATCCAGGCAGTGCAGGGTCACGCAGTCATCATCGTTATGGATGTCCAGCACCAGGTTGGCGGTGCTGGAATCGCCATCGGCGTCGGTAATGGTATAGGCGAAGGTTTCCGTGCCGCTGCCATTGCCGGGCAGCGCCTTGAAGTCGGCGTCCGCAGTGTTGAGGGTGTAGGTGTAGGAGCCGTCGGCTGCCAGCACCAGGGTGCCGTAAGTGCCGGCAAAGGTGCCTGCGGTCACTGGCCCCGTCGGTACGCGGTCGGCGCCTTGCACGTCGTTGCTCAGCACATTGCCGCTCAGGGTCAGTTGGCTTTCCGAGGCGACGCCATTGCTGTCGTCGACCGCCGTCGGCAGGTCGTCCACCACGTTCACATCCAGCGAACCGCTGGCGGTGCTGCCATCGACATCGGTCGCCACCACATTGAAGTGTTCGCTGAGGCTGTTGGCGCCATTGGCGGTTGGGTGATCCTCGTTGTCCACCAGGGTGTAGCTGTAGCTGATCACCCCGGTAGCCGCGTTGTAGCCGGTGATGGTCAGGGTATTGCCCAAGGCGGTGGTCACCGATTGCGGGAAGCCCGCGGCCACCCCGCCAGTCACCACGTTGATCCCGCCCACGGTCAGGGTCTGCATGCCGTCCAGTGCAGTCAGGGTAAAGCTGCCGCTCTGGGTCAGCGCGCCCGCATCCGGGCTGCTGCCGTCCGCCAGGTGCTTCTCATAGACCGTAATTTCGCCGCCTTCGATATTGAGGCCTTGAATCACCACCGGGTCGTCGTTGTTGTGCACCTGCAACACCAGGTTGGCGGTGCTGCTGTCGCCGTCGGCATCGGTCAGGGTGTAGGCAAAGGTCTCGGTGCCGCTGCCGCCGCCCTGAAGCGCGAGGAACGCCGGATCGCTGGTATGCAGGGTGTAGGTGTAAGTACCGTCGGCGGCCAGCACCAGGGTGCCGTAGGTACCGTTGAAAGTACCGGCGGTGATGGGTCCGCTGGGCACCCGGTCAGCGCCCTGTATGTCGTTGGTCAGTACATTGCCGGTCAGGGTCAGCTGGCTTTCCGAGGCGACACCATTGCTGTCGTCGACCGCCGTCGGCACGTCATCGACCACATTGATATCCAGCAAGCCGCTGGCAGTGCTGCCGTCGACGTCCGTGACGGCCACCGTGAAACTCTCACCCAGTGCGTTGTTGCCATTGCCATTCGGGTGCGCGTCATTGACGACCAGGGTGTAGCTATAGCTGACCACCCCAGTGCTGGGGTCGTAGCCAGTGATGGTCAGGGTATTGCCCAGGGCGGTGCTGATCGATTGTGGGAAGCCCGCGGCCACTCCGCCGCTGACCAGGGAGAGCCCCCCGACCATCAGGTTTTGCAGGCCGTCGAGCGCCGAGATGCTGAAGGTGCCGCTCTGGGTCAGCGCGCCCGCATCCGGGCTGCTGCCGTCCGCCAGGTGCTTCTCGTAGACCGTGACCTCGGCGCCTTCGAGGTTGAAGCCGCGAATCACCACCGGGTCGTCGTTGTTGTGTACCTGCAGCACCAGGTTGGCGGTGCTGCTGTCGCCGTCGGCATCGGTGATGGTGTAGGCAAAGGTCTCGGTACCGCTGCCTCCGCCCTGGAGGGCGAGGAACGCCGGATCGCCGGTGTGCAGGGTGTAGGTATAGGTACCGTCGGTGGCCAGCACCAGGGTGCCGTAGGTGCCATTGAAGGTGCCGGCGCCCACCGGGCCACCGGGGACTCGGTCGGCACCCTGCAGATCATTGGTCAGGACGTTGCCGCTCAGGGTCGGCAGGCTTTCCGAAGCGACGCCATTGCTGTCGTTGAACGCCTGGGGCACATCGTCGGTGATGTTGATATCCAGCGAGTTGCTCGCCGAATCGCCATTGCTGTCACTGGCCAGCACGGTGAAGTGTTCGCTCAGGTTGTTGGCACCGTCGGCGGCGGAATGGATTTCGTTGCCGACCAGGGTGTAGCTATAGCTGATCGTCCCCGTGGCAGGATCGAAACCGATGATGGTCAGGGTGTTGCCCAGGGCGGTGGTGATCGACTGCGGGAAGCCCGCGGCCACCCCGCCACTGACCACGGCGATCCCGCCCACACTGAGGTTGAGCAGGCCGTCGGGCGCGGAAACACTGAAGGTGCCGTTCTGCACCAGGGCCGCCGGATTGCTCGCCGAGCCTTGGGGCAGATTGGCTTCGCTGAAGGTCAACTCGCCATTGGCGACCGACAGGCCGCCCAGGGTGACCGGGTTGTTCGCTGGGGGCGGCAGCGCGATATCGCCGTCGTCGCTGGGCGGTACCGCGGCTATCCGCTCAGGCACGAACTCGGGAATTCCATTGAAGCCCGCGGTGGGGAAACCAATGACCGGCTCGACCCGGCCCGCCACTTCTTCAAGCAGTACAAAGGTGTGCCCGCCCCCCAGGGCGCCGGCGGTACCGCCCGTACCACCGGGGCCGGCCGCGGTGGCTTCGCCGGTTTGCGTCGGGTCGGCGCCGGCAGCGATGGCTTTCTGCAGTTGCTCGACATCGGTCAACTGCGCCTCGCTGGGGGTCACGGCTTCCGGAGCCTGCACATGGGGCGCCTGGTGCGCCAACAGTTGCGGGGTCAATTGCAGGCTGCTGTCGCGCCCGAGGGTCAGTTCCTGGCCGTTTTGCAGATGCACGGCCACCGCGCCCTCGGCGCCGGTCACCAGTTGATCCCCTGCGAACAGACGATCGCCTTCTACCAGAACCCGTCGGCTGCCATCCGCCGCTACTGCTACCACCTGCCCGATTACCTTACTGACGACACCGATTAACCTAGCCATGAGCACGTCCTCCGCTGCCGACCGCTATCGGCATCTGGTTGCACGGAAAAGTGCTATGGCGTTATCGGGTCATCGACGGGAAACGCCCGCCTGAAGGTTCGCTGACTGCTGCTCAGTCGAACCTGCGCACCGGCCTTCCCATCTCGCTCGTCCCTCGCTGGCCTGCTGTTTCTGCCGAAGGCAAAACCGAATGCAATCAAACGCATTCAGGCTCCGGACAGCCCTCCCGCGAAAGTCGCGATACGGATTCGAACACTGCAAGTGACAAAAAAATGTCGCTCTAAAATCTGTACCGCACCCTCCCCACCGCTCCTCTCCCGCCCTATGTCGCAAATTTTGTTGAACCTTTTCAAACCCCGAAAAAGCTCCATAGAGCCTATAAATACGGGGCTTTCGAACTGAACAATGTGCTGGATTTCACAGAGTGCATAAGTTTTTTTCAGCATAAGCCTTATGAGAAATTCTTCTTAGCTTCCGCTCAGGATGTTCTTAGCTCTGTTGTTACAAGCCTGAAACGGTTTGACCTATAAAGTTCGTCATTTTTTTGGCGACTGCAAAGCACCATACATGGACCAGGGAGATGTACTTCATGCGCGTTTTCACCCCCCTCAGTAGCGCGATTTTATTAGCCATGGCCTGTATTCATCAGGCCCAAGCCATGTCTCTGACGGAGGCGATTCAAAGCACGCTGGACAACCACCCGGAACTGCGCGCGAGCCAGAACAACCGTCTGTCGGCTGATGAGGACGTCAAGGTCGCCAAAGGGGGCTTCTATCCATCGCTGGACCTGAATGCCGCCTATGGCCGTGGCTACAGCGACAACACCACCACGCGCGCGTTGGGCAACCATCACACCGAGACACTGACCTATACCCAGTCGGAGTTGCGCCTGCGGCAAATGCTCTTCGACGGCTTCAATACCGCCAACGAAGTCGGGCGCACCCAGTCGGTCTCCAACTCGCGGGCCTACTACACCCGCGGCACCGCCGAGAGCCTGGCCCTGCGCACCATCGAGGTGTACCTGGAAGTGCTCAAGCGCCGCGAGATGGTGACCCTGGCCAAGAACAACCTGCAGGCGCACCTGCGGGTCAACGATCAGATCGGCCTGCGCAGCGAACGCGGCGTCGGCAGCACCGCCGACCTCGACCAGTCCAAGGCCCGTCGCGCCCTGGCGGAAAACAACTACGACACCGCCCAGGTCGACCTGGCCGACGCCGAGGCCAACTTCTTCAGCGCCGTGGGCCGCATGCCCGACGAACTGGAAAGCCTGCCTTCGGTGCGTGGCGAGATCCCCGCCAGCCTGCCGGATGCCCGGCAGAGCATGCTGGAGAACAACCCCTACCTGAAATCGGCCCAGGCCGACGTGCAAGCGGCCGAGAGCCAGTACGAGGTCGCCAAGTCGCCGTTCTACCCACGCTTCGACGCCGAGGCCGCAGTGGGCGCCAACGACAACGTGCAGGGCGACAAGGGCCACGACAATGAATGGCGGGTGGGCGTGGTGATGAACTACAACCTGTTCCGCGGCGGCAGCGACAAGGCCCGCCTGCAATCTGACGCGCACAAGATCAACCAGGCCATGGACATCCGCAACAACGCGCTGCGCATGCTCAACGAGAACATCACCCTGGCCTGGAACGCCATGGTCAACGCCAAGAAGCAGACCCCCACCGCTCGCGAATACGCTGAAACCACCACTCGCGTACGGGCCGCCTACCAGGACCAGTTCGGTCTTGGCCAGCGCACCCTGCTCGACCTGCTGGACAGCGAAAACGAGCTGTACAACGCCAACCGCCGCTACACCGAAGTGCGCTACACCGAGGAGTTCTCGATGTATCGCGTGCTGGCGAACATGGGCGAGTTGTTGAACAAGGAAAAAGTCGTGGTGCCAGCCGAAGCGATCGCCCAGACCGAAGTGAAGAGCGACGCCCGTCTGCCGGAGATGCGTTAAGTCCGCGGAGGACTTCAATGTGACCAGCATGGAACCCGGGAGCTCAAGCGTCGATCCGCGCCTGAGCTTTGATGACCCGCTGTTGGACGGATTGTTGATCCTCTGCAAACTGCACGACTGTAGCGTCAGCCGTGCCAGCCTCAGCGCGGGGCTGCCCCTGGCCCAGCAACGCCTGAGCCTGGACCTGCTGCCCCGCGCCGCGGCCCGCGCCAGCCTGCAGGCGCGCCTGCTGCGCCGCGAGCTGTCGGCGATCTCCAAGCTCAACCTGCCGGTGCTGCTGATCCTCAAGCATGGTCGCTGCGCGGTCCTGCGCCGCTGGGGCGATGACGGCCAGGCGCTGATCCTGCCCAGCGAAGCCGAAGGCGGCGAGCAGTGGGTCAGCCAGGCGGAACTGAATGACGACTACAGTGGCCAGGCGCTGTTCGCCCGGCCACGCCATGAATTGGAGGAACTGCGCAACTCCCTGGTGCCGCGGGTCGAAGCCTGGTTCCGCGACACCCTGAAACTCTCGCGCTGGCTGTACAGCGACGCGATCCTCGCCAGCCTGTTGATCAACCTGCTGGGGCTGATGGTGCCGCTGTTCGTCATGCAGACCTACGACCGCGTGGTGCCCAACCAGGCCACCTCGACCCTCTGGGTGCTGGCCATAGGTTTATTGATCGGCACCGGCTTCGAGCTGGTGCTGCGGGTGGTGCGCGCCCATCTGCTGGACAGCGCCGGCAAGCGCACCGACGTGATCCTCTCCGCCACCCTGTTCGAACGCATCACCGGCATGGCGATGAAAGCCAAGCCGGCGACCGTCGGCGGCTTCGCCCAGAGCATCCATGACTTCCAGGGCCTGCGCGAGTTTCTCACCGCCGTGACCCTGACCAGCCTGATCGACCTGCCCTTCGCCGTGCTGATGCTGCTGGTGATCGGCCTGCTCGGCGGCTGGCTGGTGGTGATTCCATTGCTGGCGTTTCCCCTGACCATTCTCTTCGCCATGCTGATCCAGGTGCGCCTGCGCGACACCGTGCAAAAGAGCCTGAGCCTGGGCGCCGAACGCCAGGCGCTGCTGATCGAAACCCTCGGCGGCCTGGAAACCCTCAAGGCCTGCAGCGCTGAAAGCGAACGCCAGCACCGCTGGGAAAGCACTCACGGCGCCCTCACCCGCCTCGACAGCCATGCGCGCAATCTCTCGGCCCTGGCCACCAACGGCACCCTGTTCATCCAGCAGTTCTGCGGCATGGCGACCATAGTCGCCGGGGTCTACAGCATCATCGCCGGCAACCTCAGCGTCGGCGCGCTGGTGGCCACCTACATGCTCGGCAGCCGGGTCCTGGCGCCGCTGGGGCAGATTGCCGGGCTGATCACCCGCTACCAGCAGGCGCAGCTGACCATGCGCAGCACCGACGCCCTGATGGCCCTGCCCCAGGAACGCGATGCCCGCCAGCGCCCGCTGGAGCGCACGCAACTGCAAGGCGCGCTGGCGCTCAATCAGGTGACCTTCCGTTATCAGGGGCAGAATGCCGCGGCCCTGAGCAACATCAGCTTCAGCATGCAGCCCGGCGAACGCATCGGCATCATCGGCCGCAGCGGCTCCGGCAAGAGCACCCTGGGGCGCCTGGTCATGGGTTTCTATGCCCCCGAGGAAGGCCAGTTGCTGCTGGACGGCCTCGACCTGCGCCAACTCGACGTGGCCGACCTGCGCCAGCAGATCGGCTATGTCGCCCACGACCTGCCGCTGCTGGCCGGCAGCCTGCGCGACAACCTGACCCTCGGCGCCCACTACATCAGCGATGCGCGCATGCTGGAAGTGGCCGAGCTGACCGGAGTCACCGAGCTGGCCCGCCAGCATCCCCAGGGCTTCGACCGGCCGGTGGGCGAGCGTGGCCAGCTGCTGTCCGGCGGCCAGCGCCAGGCCGTGCTGCTGGCCCGGGCGCTGCTGCTGGACCCGCCGATCATGCTCCTGGACGAACCCACCAGCGCCATGGATAACAGCAGCGAAGACGCCCTGCGCCAGCGCCTGCACGCCTGGGTACAAGGCAAGACCCTGCTGCTGGTGACCCACCGCACCTCGATGCTCAGCCTGGTGGAACGGCTGGTGGTCCTGGACAACGGACGGATCGTCGCCGACGGCCCGAAAGAAGCGGTCATCGATGCACTGCGCAAGGGCCGTGTCGGCTCTGCGACGGTCTAGGAGTCGCCCCATGCCTGCCTCATCGCAATCGCGCGGCTACTTCGCCAGCCTGCGCAAAAGCGCGGAAAGCGAGTTCATGCCCGAAACCGCCGGCGCCTCGTTGCAGGATTCGCCCCGCGGCTCGCGTATTGTCGTCTGGCTGACCACCGGGCTGCTCGTCAGTGCCCTGCTCTGGGCCAAGTTCGCGGTGCTGCAGGAGGTGACTACAGGCGAAGGCAAGGCCATACCGTCGAGCAAGGTGCAGGTGGTGCAGAACCTGGAGGGCGGCATCGTCACCGAGATCTTCGTGCGCGAAGGGCAGATGGTGAACAAGGGCGACACCCTGCTGCGCCTGGACGACACGCGCTTTTTGTCGAACAAGGGCGAAAGCGAGGCCGACCGCTATGCCTTGATGGCCCAGGTCGAACGCCTCTCCGCCGAAGCCGAGGGCCGGCCGTTCAAGCCGTCCGACGAGGTGGTGGCCAAGGCGCCCCAGGTGGCGGAGGACGAACGCTCGCTGTACGAGCAGCGCCAGCGTCGCCTGGCCAGCGAACAGCGAACCCTGAGCGAACAGCTGCGGCAAAAGACCCAGGAGCTGGCGGAGTTCCGCTCGAAACAGGGGCAATTCAGTTCCAGCCTGGCCCTGCTCAACCAGGAGATGAACATGTCGGCGCCGCTGGTGAGTACCGGCGCGGTGTCACCGGTGGAGATCCTGCGTCTGAAACGCAGCGCGGTGGAAATCCGCGGTTCGCTGAATGCCACGACCCTGGCCATTCCCCGGGCGGAATCGGCGATCAACGAAATCAGGAGCAAGATCGACGAGTCCGAACAAAGCTTCCGCTCCGACGCCGCCAAGGAGCTCAACGAGAAACGCACCGACCTGTCGAAAATCACCGCCTCGAGCATCGCCATCGACGACCGGGTGACCCGCACCACCGTGACTTCGCCGGTGCACGGGGTGATCAAGCAGCTCAAGGTCAACACCATCGGCGGCGTGGTCCAGCCGGGCAGCGACATGCTGGAAATCGTGCCGCTGGAGGACAACCTGCTGATCGAGGCCAAGGTGCGGCCGCAGGACGTGGCCTTCCTCCATCCCGGGCAGAAAGCCATGGTCAAGTTCAGCGCCTACGACTACACCATCTACGGCGGCCTGAGCGCCAAGCTGGAACTGATCGGCGCCGACACCATCACCGACGACAAGGGCAACAGCTTCTACCTGATCCAGGTGCGCACCGACAAGAACCACCTGGGCGGTGACCTCAAGCCGCTGCTGATCATCCCCGGCATGGTCGCCACGGTGGACATCATCACCGGCGAGAAAAGCGTGCTCGACTACCTGCTCAAGCCGGTGCTCAAGGCGCGGACCGAGGCGATGCGCGAGCGCTAACCTGTAGCCGCTGCCGCAGGCTGCGATCGACCGCGAAGCGGGCGTCAATCAGGCGCCTCGGTCTTTCAGGGAGTACGTGGCGTGGCGTTTTGGGGCCGCTGCGCGGCCCATCGCAGCCTGCGGCAGCGGCTACAGGGAGTCGTCAGGCGCCCGCAGGTGGTTGCGTTGATAGGTGTCCTCCCCCATCGCCTCGATCTGCCCGTCGATCAAGGCTTCGAAAGGTTTCAGCAAAGGCTCGAACGAGGTTGGCGCCTCCAGGGTCTGCAGGGCCTGGACTATGGCTTCGACGGTCGACAAGGCCCCCGGCCCGGGTGCCTTGCGCAGCCGGTAACGGGACACCGCGCCTGCGGCCAGGGTCACCCGTGGCAGCGCCGCCAGCAGCGGATTGAGGTGCAGCAACTTGCGCGCCTTGCGCCAGGTGCCGTCGGGCACCACCAGCAGCAAGGGTTGTTCGTCCGGCGCACTGGAGTAGGCCTGCAACGGCTGCGCGTCCTCCGCCGGGAACAGCAGGCGCGCCTGATAGCCGGGGCAGTTCAGCAGCTTCGGCAGATCGTCAAACACCTCGCCGACGATCAACTCCGCATTGTTCAGCCCCAGCGCCGCCAGCCGCGCGGTGTTCAACGCGTGGTTCACTTCGCTGGGATGCTGCAACAGCAGGACCCGGGTGCGACTGTCCAGCCGTGGAATCAGCGGGCACAGGCAATGGGTTTTCGGGCGCAGACAACGCGGACACTGGACTCTCGACATACTGGCCTCCTCAGACCTGGTTGAGCTGCGCCTTGAGCAGGTCGCGGAACGTCTGGATCAACGGCTCCCGGCTACGGCCGCGGCGCACGATCATCGAAAACGGCGCCTGATAGCCGAAGGTGGCCGGCAGCAGCACGCGCAAATCGCCCTTGTCGGCCCAGGCCTGGGCGTAATGTTCGGGAAGGTAGCCGATATAGGCGCCGGACAGCACCAGGATCAACTGCGCCTCCATGCTCTCCACCGTCGCCGCGCTGTGCTTGAACCCATGGCGCGCCAGCTCGGCTTGGCTCCAGTAGCCGCGACCGACCATGCGCTGCTGGGTGATCACCTGCTCGGGGATGCGTCGCTCGTTGAACAGCGGGTGCCGGCTGCTGCAATACAGCCAGTGCTGCTCGCGGTACAGCGGCATGTACACCAGCCCGCTCATGCGCGTGGAGAACGCGCCGATGGCCAGGTCCAGGCGGTTGTCCTGCACACCGAGCTGCAATTCATAGGGGCTGAGCACCGACAGATGCAAATGCACCGCCGGGTGTTCCTGGCTGTAGGCACCGATGGCTTCGGCGAACGGCAGCGCCTTGTCGCTCACCGTCGAGTCGATCACCCCCAGGTTGAGGGTGCCGCGCAGCTCGCCCTTGAGCGCCGCGGCATACTGCTCGAAGCCTTCCAGTTCGCCCAGCAGGCGCAGGGTTTCCTGATGGAACAGCTCGCCCTTGCTGGTCAGGCTGAAACCGCCGCGGCCACGGTGGCACAGCACCAGCCCCAGGGCCGATTCGAGCTGGCTCATGTAGGTGCTGATGGCCGACGTGGAGAGGTTCAGTTCGTGCTGGGCATTGGCGAACCCCTGATGCCGCACCACGCTGACGAATATGCGCAATAGTTTCAGATCAGGTAAAGCGTTGGCCATGGGAGCTCCACAAGGAAAATCGACAACAGTGATCAGGGGTCAGGGTCGTCCGGACCTTATTGGCGTTCCTTCATGGAGGGCCGGGTGACCTGGATGATGGCTGCTGTGCAGCCAATCGCGGGCAAGCCTCGCTCCTNTGCCCGCGATAGCGTCAGCCCTGACACCACCCACCCTCGACAGCAGGAAGTCTATCCTCTAGCGCCGCCATTAGTTTAGAAAAATCTGAACTAAGTATTTGCCCGTAGCGATTCTTCCCGCCCACTACATTTCGCAGAATCGGCCCCACTCGGTTTCGCCGGCACCCGTTGCTGCGCTGAAAACCCCATAAATAAAACAATGATGAGGCCAATCCCGTGGACAAGATTCTCCACCAACCACTGGGCGGCAATGAAATGCCGCGCTTCGGCGGCATCGCCACCATGATGCGTCTTCCCCATGTGCCTACCCCGGCCGGCCTGGATGCCGCCTTTGTCGGCGTCCCGCTGGACATCGGCACCTCGCTGCGTGCCGGCACCCGCTTCGGGCCCCGTGAGATCCGCGCCGAATCGGTGATGATCCGTCCGTACAACATGGCCACCGGCGCCGCGCCCTTCGACTCGCTGAACGTGGCCGACATCGGCGACGTGGCGATCAACACCTTCAACCTGCTGGACGCCGTGCGCATCATCGAAGAAGCCTACGACGGTATCCTCGAGCACAACGTGATCCCGCTGACCCTGGGCGGCGACCACACCATCACCCTGCCGATCCTGCGGGCTATCCACAAGAAACACGGCAAGGTCGGCCTGGTGCACATCGACGCCCACGCCGATGTCAACGATCACATGTTCGGCGAGAAGATCGCCCACGGCACCACCTTCCGCCGCGCCGTCGAAGAAGGCCTGCTGGACTGCGACCGCGTGGTGCAGATCGGCCTGCGGGCCCAGGGCTACACCGCCGAAGACTTCAACTGGAGCCGCAAGCAGGGTTTCCGCGTGGTGCAGGCCGAAGAGTGCTGGCACAAATCGCTGGAACCGCTGATGGCCGAAGTCCGGGCAAAAGTCAGTGACGGCCCGGTGTACCTGAGCTTCGATATCGACGGCATCGACCCGGCCTGGGCGCCAGGTACTGGCACCCCGGAAATCGGCGGCCTGACCACCATTCAGGCGATCGAGATCGTGCGTGGCTGCCAGGGCCTCGACCTGGTCGGCTGCGATCTGGTAGAAGTCTCGCCGCCGTATGACACCACCGGCAACACCTCGCTGCTGGGCGCCAACCTGCTGTATGAAATGCTCTGCGTGCTGCCGGGCGTGGCGCGTCGCTGAGGCCCGGCCATGAACGAGCGCGAGCAGGTCCTCAACGCCGCCGCCGAGCTGGTGGCGGCCTTCGCCCGTAACGATCGCGAAGCCTACTTCGGGGCGTTCAGCTCTGACGCCAGCTTCATCTTCTACACCCTCGCCCAGCCCCTGCTGTCCCGCGACGCCTACCAGGCGCTGTGGGACAGCTGGCGCCGCGAGGATGGCTTCGAGGTGCTGTCCTGCACCTCGAGCAACGCGTTTGTCAGCCTGCAGGGGGACAGCGCGGTATTTATTCATGACGTCGCCACCGAGCTGCGCATGCAAGGGGAGCAACACTTCAGCCAGGAGCGCGAGACCATTGTTTTCCGTAAACAAGGGTCCGGCACACAACAACAAGGCCTATGGCTGGCCTGCCACGAACATTTGTCCGCAATGCCGGAAGGGCTGCCACCCCCTTAGTCAGATAGGTGACGCTCGCACACGATGAGCGCGCCTTAGTGATCGGAGCAGATCATGAATAACAACAACAAAGAAAAAAGCCTTAGCAGCATCGAAACAAACGGGGTCGAACAGATCCCCGACCATGAACGCGACGCCCGGCCCAGCGACCTGTTTCGCCTGATCTTCGGCGGCGCCAATACCTTTGCCACCGCCGTGCTCGGCAGTTTCCCGGTGCTGTTCGGCCTGTCCTTCCAGGCGGGTGTCTGGGCGATCGTGCTGGGCGTGATCCTGGGGGCATTGATCCTCGCGCCGATGGGCCTGTTCGGGCCGATCAACGGCACCAACAACGCCGTTTCTTCCGGTGCGCACTTCGGCGTGCACGGGCGGATCGTCGGCTCGTTCCTGTCGTTGCTTACCGCCATCGCCTTCTTCTCCCTCTCGGTGTGGAGTTCCGGGGATGCCCTGGTAGGCGGCGCCAAGCGCCTGGTCGACCTGCCGGAAACCGACCTGACCCTGGGCCTGGCCTACGGCCTGTTCGCGATCCTGGTGCTGACGGTGTGCATCTATGGCTTTCGCTTCATGCTGTGGGTCAACCGCATTGCCGTGTGGGCGGCGAGCTTGCTGTTCCTGCTGGGGATCTTCGCCTTCGCGCCGGCTTTCGACAGCCAGTTCGCCGGTACCGTGGCCCTCGGCCAGGCGGGATTCTGGGCGGCCTTCATCGGCGCCGCGCTGGTGGCCATGAGCAACCCGATTTCCTTCGGCGCCTTCCTCGGCGACTGGTCGCGCTATATCCCCCGCGAGACGCCGAAAGGCCGGATCATGCTGGCGGTGATCGCCGCGCAGATCGCCACCCTGATTCCCTTCCTGTTCGGCCTGGCCACCGCCACCATCGTGGCGATCAAGGCGCCCGACTACATCGCCGCCAACAACTACGTCGGCGGCCTGCTGGCGGTCTCGCCGAGCTGGTTCTTCCTGCCGGTGTGCCTGATCGCGGTGATCGGCGGCATGTCCACCGGCACCACCTCGCTGTATGGCACCGGCCTGGACATGTCCAGCGTGTTCCCGCGGGTGCTGTCGCGGGTCAAGGCGACCCTGTTGATCGGCGTGCTGTCGATCGCCTTCATCTTCATCGGGCGCTTCGCCGCCAACCTGGTGCAGAGCGTGTCGACCTTCGCCGTGCTGATCATCACCTGCACCACCCCGTGGATGGTGATCATGCTGATCGGCCTGCTGGTGCGTCGCGGCTTCTACTGCCCGGACGACCTGCAAGTCTTCACCCGTGGCGAGCAAGGCGGCCGCTACTGGTTCCAGCACGGCTGGAACTGGCGTGGCCTGGGGGCCTGGATCCCCAGCGCGCTGGTCGGCCTGTGCTTCGTCAACCTGCCCGGGCAGTTCGTCGGTCCGCTGGGCAACCTGGCCGACGGCATCGATATCAGCCTGCCGGTGACCCTGGGCCTGGCCTCGCTGGTGTACCTGGCCCTGCTCAACCTGTTCCCGGAACCGCCCGCGGTCTACGGCCCCAAGGATCCACGCAGCAAGAGCACGGATTCGCTCGGTAAACCGGTCATGCGCCAAACCGCCTGACTCAAGCATGACCTGTAGCAGCAGGCTCGCCGGCAATCACGCCTCACACGACGGGTCCGCCAGACCGCGTCGCCTTGATTGCGGCACGCCTAGCTCCTGCGGGAAGCCTCTATAAGAAAGACAATCGGAGACACGCCACCATGGCTTTAGATCTATTCGTCGTACTCATCTATGCCGCCGGCATGCTGGTGCTCGGCTATTACGGCATGCGCAAGGCCAAGACCCACGAGGACTACCTGGTGGCCGGCCGCAACCTGGGCCCGAGCCTGTACATGGGCACCATGGCCGCCACCGTGCTGGGCGGTGCCTCCACCGTCGGCACCGTGCGCCTGGGTTATGTCCACGGCATCTCCGGTTTCTGGCTGTGCGCGGCGCTGGGCCTGGGCATCATCGCCCTCAACCTGCTGCTGGCCAAACCCCTGCTCAAGCTGCGGATCTTCACCGTTACCCAGGTCCTGGAAAAACGCTACAACCCGATGGCCCGCCAGGCCAGCGCGGTGATCATGCTGGCCTACGCGCTGATGATCGGCGTGACCTCGATCCTCGCCATCGGCACCGTGCTGCAAGTGCTGTTCGGCCTGCCGTTCTGGATCTCGGTGCTGCTGGGCGGCGGCGTGGTGGTGATCTATTCGGCGATCGGCGGCATGTGGTCGCTGACCCTGACCGACATCGTCCAGTTCGTGATCAAGACCGTCGGCCTGATGTTCATCCTGCTGCCGATCTGCCTGTACCGCGTCGGCGGCTGGGATGAACTGGTGGCCAAGCTGCCGGCGGCAAGCTTCAGCTTCACCACCATCGGCTGGGACACCATCGTCACCTACTTCATGATCTACTTCTTCGGCATCCTGATCGGCCAGGACATCTGGCAACGGGTGTTCACCGCCAAGACCGAAAAAGTCGCGCAATACGCAGGCACCGTCGCCGGCTTCTACTGCATCCTCTATGGCCTGGCCTGTGCCCTGATCGGCATGGCCGCGCACGTCTTGCTGCCAGACCTGGACAACGTCAACAACGCCTTCGCCGCCATCGTCAAAGCCTCGCTGCCGGACGGCATCCGTGGCCTGGTGATCGCCGCGGCCCTGGCCGCCATGATGTCCACCGCCAGCGCCGGCCTGCTGGCCGCCTCCACCACCCTGACCGAAGACCTGCTGCCCAAGCTGCGTGGCGGCAAGCAGTCGAGCCTGGGGATCAACCGCCTGTTCACCCTGCTGACCGGCATCCTGGTACTGGGCATCGCTCTGGTGGTCAACGACGTGATCAGCGCCCTGACCCTGGCCTATAACCTGCTGGTGGGCGGCATGCTGATCCCGCTGATCGGGGCGATCTTCTGGAAACGCGCGACCACCGCCGGCGCCATCGCCAGCATGGGCCTGGGCTTCCTCACCGCGCTGGTGTTCATGTTCAAGGACGGCCTGGATGCCAACACCCCGATCTACTACAGCCTGGCTGTCGGCCTGATCAGCTTCGTGGTGGTGAGCCTGCTGTCTCGTCGCCCGGCAACCCTGGCCAACGCGATCTAACCTCAGGTCAGACGCCGTACATTTTTCTTCGGCGGGTGCAGCGTCGGTGGCTGCACCCGTTTTTTTTCGCCTGGAGGAAAGTCGATGAAGATTGTCAGCCGCGACCGCTGGTTCGAAGTCAGAAGCCTGAGCGACGGGATTCGGCTGATCCACGAGCCCTATATCCGGCCGTTCTATCGCTGCAACCTGTGGCATATCCAGGGCCGCGACCGGGACCTGCTACTGGACAGCGGCTCCGGTCTGGTCAGCTTGCGCGAGCAGTTGCCCTGGCTTACCGAACGGCCCTTGCTGGCGGTGGCCAGCCATTGCCATTTCGACCATATCGCCGGGCATCACGAATTCCCCGAACGCCTGGTACACCCGGCCGAAGCACAGATCCTCGCTGCGCCCGACGGCGCCAATACCCTGTCTGCCGCCTATGTCGGCGACGAGATGTTCGAGGCCCACCCGGATTGCCCGCTGTGCTACGCCGAATATCGGGTCAAGGCCGCCCCGGCGACGCGCCTGATCGAGGAAGGCGACGTGCTCGACCTGGGCAACCGTAGCCTTCAGGTGCTGCACACACCCGGTCATTCCCCCGGCGGTATCAGCCTCTGGGAAGCGGCCAGCGGCACCCTGTTCAGCGGCGACATCATCTACGACGGCCCGCTGGTCGAAGACGCCTACCACTCCAACCTGGAGGACTACGCCGCCAGCCTGGAACGCCTGTACCAGCTGCCGGTGCGTACTGTGCACGGTGGCCATTTCGGCAGTTTTTCGGGGGCGCAGTTGCGCGCGATGATCGAGGATTGGATCCGTCGGCACCCCTGAAGCTGTGCTGTACTGCACACAATCCCGCCCGCTTCAAAGACCATGCGCAGGCCCCTGGCGAAAAGAGCGACATGAATAGAGCCCAAATCCGACAAGCCGTGCATGACTTCATCAGCCGCCTGCTGGATGACAATGACGGATTTTCCGACGACCTGAGTCTGCAGGAATTGGGGTTGGACAAGCAGGATATCGAAGACCTGATCTTCCACCTGGAAGATGAGTTTGGAGTGACCGCCTTCACCCACGAAGAAGACCAGATGCTCAAGGCGGCGAACAGCGCCAACGACCTGAGCCGGTTTCTGCTGACGATTTCACGGCGCTAAAGACTTCACGGCGCTGGGCGCCATTGGCGGGTTGGATCAAAAGGCGGCAACCGTTCGCGAGTGAACCTGCCCTCGCGCGGCTGAAAAGTGACGGGAGCAGGCTGGATGCCTGCCCCACTCCCGAGTCGATGGTTAGCGGCGACGCTGTTGCCGACGTCGTTGCTCATCGTCTGTGCGAATTGGCACCGGCTGCAATGGCGGCTCGATCAGTCCCAGTGCGACCCCGAGGTCGTGAAGCCAGTTTTGCAGTTTCTCTTTCATAGTGCCCCCCTTAAGGGTCGTGCCCAGCGGCAGGGTTCTGGAGCCGCTCAGCTCTGATAATAGCGCTAAGTTCCGCGCATTGCTCAACCTGGATGGCAATGATCTGTTACCGGATTAATCTGAATCAGCCAGCCCGTTTCAGGCCGTCGCCCGCTGATCCGTCTGACTCGCCTGTTGCAGCTCGATCCAGGCATTGAGGTTGGCGCCGAGCATGCCCTTGCGCCACATCAACCAGGTAGTGGCGCTGGCGAACGGCTCGGCCAGCGGATGGGCCGCCACGCTCTCGCGGCCGGGCAGACTGGCGAGCATCGACTCCGACATCAGCGCCACCCCGGACCCGGCAATCACGCAGGCCAACATCCCCTGATAGGACTCGATTTCTATCGCCCGCCCCATGGCCGCATGGTCATGGGCGAACCAGGACTCCAGGCGCAGGCGGTACGAACAGCCGCGGCGAAAGGTGAATACCGCGCGTCCTTCGACATCCCGGGCGCTGCGGATCGGCGGGTGATCCGCTTCGCTGATCAACACCAGCTTTTCATCGCACAGCGGCACCCCGTCCAGGCTGGCCAGCTCCAGCGGACCGTCCACCAGCACCGCATCCAGGCGCCCGGCCAGCAAGCCTTCGAGCAACTCGCTGCTGGGCGCCGATTGCACCTGCAGGTTCACCGCCGGGTAGGCGCGGTGGTAACGCGCCAGCAGCGCCGGCAATTGAATCGCCGCCGTGCTGTACATGGTGCCCAGCACGAAATCCCCGGCAGGCTGACCGCCCTGCACCGCCCCATGGGCCTCATCGCGCAGGGCGAACAGACGCGCGGCGTAATCGAGCAGCACCTTGCCCGCCGGCGACAGTTGCAGCCGCTGCCGTTCCCGCAGAAACAGCTCGACCCCCAGTTGCTCTTCCAGTTGTTTGAGCCGCGTCGACAGGTTGGACGGCACCCGATGCAGGCGCTCGGCCGCCCGGGTGATGGAACCTTCCTCGGCGACCGCCTGGAAGATGCGCAGCTGGCTGAACTCCACGGATATTCTCCAAAAACGAACAAGTTACTTAATATTATTCATTTTTATAGAAAGTCAATCAGTCCTAGCCTGACGGTCATTGTCTCTTCGACGGAGCCCGGACCATGTCACCACTGATTCGCTTACTCGCCAGTTTCATCGCCCTGATGATGGCCATGGGTATTGGTCGCTTCGCCCTCACCCCGCAACTGCCGCACCTGCTGAGCGAGGGCCTGGTCGACCTGACCGACACCGGCCTGATCGCCGCCGCCAACTACCTGGGGTATTTCATCGGTGCGCTGGATGCCATGTGCGCCCGCCGCCCGGCCCAGGTTCGCCGGCGGCTGCTGGGCGGGCTGTGGCTGTGCGTGTTGTTGACCCTGGCCTCGTTCTGGGCCGGCGGCTTCTGGGCGCATTCGGTATTGCGCTTCGGCACCGGCGTGGCCAGTGCCTGGGTGATGGTGATGATCGCCGCCCTGAGCCAACCCCTGGCACACGCCGCCGGTCGGCCACGCCTGGGCGCCCTGGTGTTTGCCGGGCCCGGGCTGGGGATTTTCCTCACCGGCCTGCTGGCCCTGGGCTCGAACCTGCTGGGGCAAAGCTCCGCGACCCTGTGGCTGGTATACGCCGCGGCCGCCCTGCTGATGCTGCTGGCAATCCTGCCGACCCTGCCGCAACCCGCCACGCCCGCACTGACCGCACTGACCGCGCAGATGCCACAGGCCTCGAATCACGCCGGCATCCCCCGCCTCGGGCTGGTTTATGCGCTGTACGGCCTGGGTTACATCATCCCGGCGACCTTCCTGTCACAGATGGCCAGCGCGCGTTTTCAAGGGCAATGGCAGGCCGACCTGTTCTGGCCGTGCTTCGGCCTGGCGGCGGCCGTGGGGGTGGGGCTGGTCAGCCTGCGCCGACACAGCCCGAACGCCACCCGGCACTGGCTGATGGCGACCTTATGGCTGCAAGCCATTGGGGTCTTCGCCTGTCTGCTGGGCAATGGCGCCGGCCTGGCGCTGGGGGTGATGCTCTGCGGCACGCCGTTCCTGGCCTGCATGCAACTGGTGATGCAGCGCTCGCGGGAACTGGCGCCCCACGCCACTCAGCGCAACGCCGGTTTGCTCACGGCCTGCTTCGCCATGGGCCAGTTGAGCGGGCCACTGCTGGCGGCCCTGAGCAGCCATTTCAGTGGTGGCCTGCAACCGGCGCTGATCGTCGCCGGCAGCAGCCTGCTGCTGGCGGGGGTCTTGCTGTTGAGGCAACAACCGCTTGCCCGGGAATGCCACGCCACCGCCTGAGCCTGGGGTTACAGCAGGCTGCGGATCCGCCGGCGCAGCCACTGCTCGGCGCTGACGAAGGTGATGCCCAGCAACACCAGCACCGCGCCGATCACGAAGTTGAGGCTCAGGGGTTCGTCCAGCAACAGGACCCCGAAGGTGACGCCGAACAGCGGCGTCATAAAGGAAAACACCGCCAGGTTGGCGGCCAGGTAACGGCGCAGCAGCCAGAACCAGGTCAGGTAGCTGAAAAAGGACACCACCAGCCCCTGGAACAGCACGCTGGCCACCGCCACCGGGGTCAGGCTGACATGGGTGACCTGGCCGCTCAGCGCGGCAATCAGCAGCAGGCCGACAAAGCCGACGATCAACTGATAGAACAGGGTCAGGGTCGCCGGCGCCTCGGACAGGCGCGACGCGCGCACCACCACAGTGGTCGCGCCCCAGGCCAGGCCGGCCAGCACGCCCAGGGCGTCGCCCAGCAGCATGCGCGTGTCCAGGTTATCCAGCGAGATGCCGCCGGCGAAGGCAACGCCGATGCCGACGAACGCCAGCAGGATCCCCAGCCATTGCAGGGGCCTGAGGCGCTCGCTGGGCAGCAGCCAGTTCACCCCCAGCGCGGTGAAGATCGGCGCGGTATAGAGAAACACCGACATATGCGCGGCGCTGGTGAGCTTGAGGCCTTCGGCGATAAACAGGAACTCCAGGCCGAACAGGCCGCCGGCCAGCAAACCGCCGCGCCAGGTGCTGCCGATCTGCGACCAGCCGCCCTTCCAGCACATCAGCAGGGCCACCAGCAGCGCCGAGATGCCCGAGCGGGCGGCGGCCTGCATCACCGGCGCGATATCCGCCGCGGCCCACTTGATCATCACCTGCTGCACGCCCCAGATCAGGCACAGCCCCAACATCACTTGCAGGGCGAAACCATCGGCGCTACGCCGTTCGATGCTCACCGCAGCCCCTCAGGCAGATTCATGGACATGGCAGTTACTCGATAGAAACGACAAAGCCCCGGAACAGGTCCGGGGCGAAGAATGGATGTGCTGTCGATTATCAACCAAACGGACAGAAAAACATGCCCGAAAAAGAGCTTCGAGAGAACGAATACTCAGGTCAGTTCAATGCGGTCGGCATGAATAACGATCTGGCCGTTCTTGTACAAGGCACCTATGGCCTTCTTGAAGTTGCCCTTGCTGACCCCGAACAGGCCACTGATCACCGTCGGATCGCTCTTGTCGCTGACCGGCAGGGTGCCGTTGTTTTCCCGCAACTTGGCGAGGATCTTGGCGTTCAGGCTGCTGGCCAGTTCTTCGCCCACCGGTTGCAGGCTGAGGCTGATCTTGCCGTCGGCACGGATCTCTTTGATGAAGCCCTTTTCCTGTTTGCCCGGACGCAGGAACTTGAACACTTCGTTCTTGTGAATCAGGCCCCAGTGCTTGTTGTTGATGATCGCCTTGAAGCCCATGTCGGTGCTCTCGGCCACCAGCAGATCGACTTCCTGGCCAACCTTGTAGGTCACCGGAGCCTTGTCCAGGTAGCGGTCCAGGCGGGCCGTGGCGGTGATGCGGCGGGTGTGTTTGTCGAGGTAGACGTGCACCACGCAATACTCGCCGGCGGTCAGCTGACGCTTTTCCTCGGAGTACGGCAGCAGCAGGTCCTTGGGTAGGCCCCAGTCGAGGAATACACCGATGCTGTTAACTTCCACGACTTTAAGACTGGCGAACTCACCGACTTGAACTTTTGGTTTTTCGGTAGTTGCAATTAACTTGTCGGCGCTATCCAGATAAACAAAAACATTCAACCAGTCTTCATCTTCACTGGGAATATCCTTGGGAATATAACGATTGGGCAGCAATATTTCGCCGTCCGCCCCGCCGTCCAGATATAAACCGAAGTTAGTGTGTTTAACCACTTGCAAACTGTTGTAGCGCCCGACTAAAGCCATTTCCAATACCCTCATTGCGTGGGCGGCATTCTACCCGGTTTTCCGGGCCTGGTTGGCCCGAGTCGCCGGATAGCAGTGGATATTTTCCTGAATGCCTTGATTTTTATGGCTTTGCGCCAGCAACGGGTTCCGCCCGTCAGGCCAGCCGGCAGCGACTTTTGCCTCAGCGCCGCCGAGCAAGCCTTTGTTTGTGCCATTGTCTTTATTTAAAACAGCAGCTTATGGGGATATTCCCGAGATCAACTTAGGAATATTCGGGAGTTTTTCCGCTGTTATTTCAGGAGGATATTTACCAAGCAATTGTCAAGCATTTCATGTATGATGGCTGGCCAAATTAATTTTCTGAAGGTTAATGGCCGCCATGCGTGTAAAAGCATCCAACAGCAAAGCAAAGCCAGCTCCAGCCGTTGAAACCAGCGAATCGATCAACGATCAGATTGCTGCTTTCCTGAAGTCCGGCGGCGAGATCCAGCAAATTGCCAAAGGCGTCAGCGGCCAGACTTTCGGCCCGTCCAAGCAGATCAGCCTGGGCAAGAAGTAATCCCCCGCAATACCTCCTGGTCCCTATGCGCTTTGAACCTCAAGGCGCTAGGACTAGAGTTCTGATCCTTCCCCTCCTGTAAAAATCGACGAACGGCCCTCATCCCCGAGGTTTCGCCGGTATCCTTGCACACGTCTAGATCGGGCATTTCAGTAGGTTCCGCAGTTCCTGCTCCTTGCATTTCATGGAGTGAAGCATGCTCAAACCCTCCCATGTGCTGCTTGCCAGCCTCCTCGCCAGCCCCTGGGTCCACGGGCAGATCTTCCAGCGCGAACTGGGGGATTTCGACCTCAAGCTCAGCAGCACCCCCAGCCGCAGCATGGCCCAGGGCCTGGTCAAACCCTCGGCCAGCGGTTCGTTCCATGGCGGCCTGGACCTGACCCACGACAGCGGCTGGTACATCGGCCAGTGGTCGCCGAGCATGGGCCTGGGCGAGAGCGACCTGGAAGTGGACTCCTACCTGGGCTTCAAGCGTCCCTTCGATCAGACCCTGGGTTATGAGCTGGGGATGATCCACTACAACTACCCGCAACTGGCCCCGCAGGACAGCCAGGAGTTCTACGGCGGCCTGACGCTGCTGGGCAGCCGCTTCGGCGCCGCCTTCAGCCAGGACCCGGACAAGCGCAACAGCACCCTGTTCGCCGACCTGGGCGGCAACCAGCCCTTCGGCATCGGCGTCAGCATCAAGTACACCACTTATCAGTTGGGCAACCCGGCTTCAGTGAGCAACGGCTACGTCAGCAGCTTCAACGACTGGTCGATCAAGTTCTCCCGTCCCTGGATGGGCATCGACCTGAAACTGATCTACAGCGACTCCAACCTCAACGGCAGCGATTGTTCGGCCTATTCTGGACATAACGCGCAATGCGACGGGCTGCTCACCTTCAAGGCCGAGCATTCGTTCTATTGAGCGGCTGAACGGCCGGAAGCTTTCCGGGTTCAGATCAGAAACCCATGCCTTACAAACCCAGGCCTTCGCAAGGACTTGCCATGTCGCGTCGGTTGCAACACCTCACCCTGTTCTTGCTGTTAAGCCTGGTGCTGACCTCCTGCAACCGTGTCGGCCTGGCTTACCGCAACCTCGATGTGATCATTCCCTGGACGCTCAACGACTACCTGGAAATGAACCGCGAGCAGAAAATCTGGTTCAACGATCGCCTCAAGGAACACCTGAGCTGGCACTGCAGCACACAGTTGCCCAACTACCTGGACTACCTGGACCGCCTGCAGCAGATGGTCGAACGCAATCAGGTAAACGATGCCGAGCTGCAAGAATTCACCCGCGAAGCCAAGCAGGCCATTGCCCAGACCGCCCGCGCGATCGCGCCGTCGGCCATCGAGTTGCTGCGAGGCCTGGACGACCGACAGGTCGCGGAAATGAAGGCGGCCTTCGCCAAGGACATGCGCCAACGCCGCAGCAAATACCTCAAGCCGCCACTGGAGCAACAGATAAAACTGCGCGCCGAACGCATGGACAAACGCCTGACTACCTGGCTCGGCCCCCTCACGCCCGAGCAGACCCAGCGGGTGGCGGACTGGTCAACCTCCCTCGGCGAACAGAACCAGCTCTGGCTGGCCAACCGGGCCAACTGGCAGGCGCAGTTCAGTGCCGCGCTGGAGCAACGCCAGAGCAGCGACTTCGACAAACGCATCGAGCGCCTGCTGGTGGATCGCGAAAGCTTCTGGACACCGGCTTATCGCCAGGCCTATGCCAACAGCGAACAGGCGGCGCGCAGCCTGCTGGTGGACGTGATGGCCCAAAGCACGCCCGCCCAGCGCGAACACCTGCGCAACAAGCTGCAGAACGTGCGCAATGAGTTCGAGGCGTTGAAATGCATGAAAGAAACACGCCCGGAGTAACGCCTGAAGTGCTCTCGCCCCATGACGGGGCCTGAGTTCAGACCCCAGTTATAAGTCGCCATCCGGATTCAGCCTCCTCCAATTCGAACAGGCGGGCGACCGTTGGGCGGGACCGTCCGGCGGCTGTCGATCTGCCCGCGGGCGAAACGACTAGCCTGTGTAGGCACTGTCGCCGCGCCACCTTTGTCGCAGGAGAAGACATCATGCACCTCAACGATCATCCGGTCGTATCCCGGGAACAATGGATACAGGCCCGCAAGCAGCACCTCATCCACGAAAAGACCTTTACCCGCCAACGCGACCAGCTCAGCGCCGAGCGGCGTGCCCTGCCCTGGGTAAAAATCGACAAGCCCTACCGCTTCCAGGGCCCCCACGGCGAAATGAGCCTGGCCGACCTGTTCGGCGGTCGCAGCCAGCTGGTGGTCTATCACTTCATGTTCGCCGAAGGCTGGGACGAAGGTTGCCCGGGCTGCTCCTTCCTCAGCGATCACATCGACGGCGCCAACCAGCACCTGGCCCACCACGACATCGCGCTGGTGGCGGTATCCCACGCGCCCTTCGCCGAATTCCAGGCGTTCAAGCGGCGCATGGGCTGGAAGTTCGACTGGGTCTCGTCCGTCGGCTGTGATTTCAACTACGACTTCGGGGTCTGCGCCCGCCCCGAGGAGGTCGCCGCCGGCACCGCCACCTACAACTACGAAAAAACCGACGGCGCCGAAGAAGAGCTGCCCGGCCTCAGCGTGTTCTACCGCAATGAAGACGGCGAGATCTTCCACACCTACTCCACCTACGCCCGTGGCCTGGACCTGCTGGTGGGGGCCTACAACTACCTGGACCTGACGCCCAGGGGTCGCAACGAAGAACAGATCATGGATTGGGTCAGGCACCACGATCGTTATGACGACAAACCGGCCGCCAGTTGCTGCCATGGCGGCTCCTGAGCGCTAGACCGCGATCACGAACAAGCCCGCCCCAGCAGGAGCGAGCTTGCTCGCGATCTCGTCCGTCCTGTCACGACAAAAAAACCGGCCGACGCAAACCCACCGTCTCGCCCCCGGCTAAACTTGGCTCCATGAGCCCTGCCTATCACAGCCTCCACGAATACACCCAACGCATGAACCGGGTGCTGGAGTATATCGACCAACACCTGGACCAGCCGCTGGAGCTGGCCGAACTCGCGCAGGTCGCGCATTTTTCGCCCTTTCACTTCCATCGCCTGTTCACCGCCTGGGTCGGCGAAACCCTGGGCGACTATCTGCGCCGACGCCGCCTGGCCTGTGCCGCCTATCAGCTGGCCAGCCATCCGGAACTGAGCATTCTGGAGGTGGCGCTGGAAGTCGGCTTCAGCTCCGGCGAAGCGTTCTCCCGGGCGTTCAAGCAGCATTTCTCGGTCACCCCGAGTACCTGGCGCAGCACCGAACCCAAACGCTGGCACCGCCGCCTCAGCGACGTCCGCGAACGGCGCCTGCGCGAATTGAGCAATCCTGATCAGACACACATCCCGGCCTTCGACGATCCTGACGCCTTCATTCACCTGAAGGAGCTCACGATGAACGTCACCCTCAAGGAACTGCCACCGGTCCGCGTCGCCTACCTGCGCTATATCGGCCCCTACGGGCCGGGCATCGGCACCTTCTGGCGCGACACCGTCGCCCCCTGGATGGTCGAGAACGGTCTGCTGGGCCGCGTGCGGTACGGCATCGGCCACGACGATCCCTACGTCACCCCACCGGAAAAATGCCGCTACGACGCCTGCGTCGAAGTCCCCGCCGACTTCAAGGCCAGCGCCCCCGCCACCGTCACCACCCTGCTCGGCGGCCTCTACGCCGTCGCCCACTACCAGGGCAAAGGCCCCGACATCGCCGACGCCTGGACCGAACTGTGCCGCGACTGGCTGCCCAAGAGCGGCATGCAGTTCGACGCCCGACCAGCGTTCGAGCGTTATCCGGTGGAGGCGAAATACGATATGAAGACGGGGGAACTGGAGTGTGAGATCTGTATTCCGGTGAAGGCGTTGTAAGCCGCGCGGGGTTTGGGCGAAACGATACGGGGCAACCGTGCTGCCCCGTTTTTTTTCATCTCAGGAATGCTCGGTCTAGAGACTGTCGCTGGTAGAGAACCCGCCCCCACCCGTCGATCGGGAAGAACTGAACGAGCTGCTGGAACCTGAGCTACTACTCGAGGAACTGCTCGGGCGGCTGCTGGAACGGCTGCTCGAGTTGCCGCTGGAGCCGCTACTGGAACCGCTGCTCCAAAAACTCGGAGCCGGCCTGCTTGCGCGACGATGGCTCCCCACCTCATTCGCTACTTGGGAGAGGGACAGCGCGCCCTGCATGAACCCGGCAACCAGAGAGTCAAGATTCATACCTGCGGAATAGCTGTAGCTACTGCTGATATACCCACCCGACTGCAGATCGCGCTCAAGCTGCTTGGCTTTCGCATAGTCGCGCTCGGTATCCCTGCACTTCATCTCCAGGAACGGCACACGCAGCCGCAGGTCATCGAGTTCAGCGCGTAAATCACGCACCCTCTGCACCAGCTCGTCGTCCTGCTGCGTCGCTGTCTGCCCGGCCAGATGCTCAAGCTTGGCATCACTCATCTCGGCCAATTGTCGGGACAACAATTCAGCAACCTGAGCAAAATGCTCGTCCCCCTTGGAGACAAACAGCCCCAGGCGCTCATGAACGGCATTGGCCTGAGCCTTGCCGGCCTCCACCGCCTCGCGCTCCGTCTTCAGGCGCGCTTGCAGCACCGACAACAGGGTGCCAGCCAGGGCTTCCTGATACAGCCTTGCCAGCTCGGCCTCCTGGACGGCCCGCTGGCTGTCCCGTTGCCACTGGGCGCCCTCATTGGCTTCCTGCATGGCCAGAAGGCTCTGCTCGATCCCATTGTTCTGCGGGAAATTACACAGGCGGGCAATCCATCGATCCAATTCCCGAAAGAACGTTCGGCCAACATAACGATCCGTACCGAACCCGCGGCCCTTCAAGTAGAGGTACAGAGGCTCGGTCTGAAAAACCCGAAGCTTGCCGCGACATTCATCACGCAGCTCCTGGTAAGACGCAGCCGCCTCGTTGCAGCGCTCGACGGCCTCCGCGAGGATCGCAGCTTGCTGTTGGTACGCTGGCTCTACCATCAACTGCCGGTTGACATCAGCAACGAGGAGCTCGATCTCCTGGGAAACCCTCGACATCTCCTGCAGGTGCTTGGCAACCCCCGCCTCCGCCACCGCCAACTCCTCACGCAACCCGGACTCGGTCCGCTCCCGCTGATCCAGCAAACGCTGAACCTCGTCCGACACCCGAGCCCCGCCGACCAACTGAAGGTTGGCAATCTGTGGAAAGACGCCAGCGATCTGTTGTTGCAGGCGCAGCTCCTGCTCGTGGGCATTGGACAACTCGAGCTGGAACCTACGCAGTTCGGCCTCGTATCGCCGAGAGTTCTCGCCAAGGGACGCAATCATGCTGCTCGAGTTCATTACCACTCCAGGATGTAATCAGGTTTGGTTTTGACAGGCCCTTTAACGAAGGTAAAGGTCAGCGAGTTGGCAGCCTTTTTACCCATCAAGCGATCATCGACATGACCATCCAGAAGCTTGTCATTCTTGGCGGCCTGATAGGTTGCCTGACTGACGCGCACGCCAAAGATCGAGGCATAACGCCGTTCCCCGCTCTCGATGCTGGTGATGGGGACCGCCACCACATTGCCCGAGGCATCGCTGGCCTCGGTCAGCAGGTACCAGCTCTTGCCCCCTGTCGGGTCATAGTTGCGCTCGATCATCGACTTCTCGCCGGTACGGCTGACCACTTCCAGGGTCAAGGGCGTGGCTGCGACGGTCCGCAGTCGTTCGAGCTCCTGCAGGCCATGCTCGGCTGCCGCCGTATTCAACCCCAAGACAGCCTCATTCACCGCTGCCAACAGGGGTTGAAACTGAGCCAAGTCCTCTGTACTCAACCCCATCTTGCGGACCCCATTCTGTGCGTCCTGCAAGCGGGTGAGATAGGGGCTGATCATGTTGATCCGGGGGATCAGGGCGCCCAGCTTATCGACCGCTGTCCGCGCCGCCGGCACACCTTGGGTGTCGGCATGGTCCAGCGCGGATCGCGCATCGGCAGCCTTGGCCATCAATTCAGGGAAGGTACTGCTGAGTGAGGTGTACGGGGCAGAGGCCAGCAGCTCTCTCAATTTCGCTTCGGCAGCCAGGAGCTGCGACAGGTCATTCAACCAAGCCTCGACAGCCTGGAGATCAGCAGTGCCTTGCTGCAAACTCTTGTTCGCCTGGTCGACCAGTGCGAGGTCATTTTTCCGGCTCTCGGCGGAGACCTTCGACGGGAGTGTGATCCGCATCAGGCCACGAACCCGATCCAGCCGTTCTCTAGCCAGCTCGAACATGCGCTCTGCTGCCGGCACATTTGCCGCAAACATATCGGCCTCAAGCGCAGACAGGCGATTTTGCAGTTGCCCAAGCTGCACAGCCTCACTTTGTGCAAGCCCCTGGGCCCTGTCGACCTTGCCCTGGACAAGACTTGTCTTCATCCCGCCCAAAAAACTCGACGAGGCAGTAAAGCCGAATATCACCACCCCGCTCACGACAAAAGCGACGGACGCAGGTCCGAGCCATTTACTGCGACTGATGTAGAACTCAGCCAGAAGTCTTGACCAGAAGCCGAGCGGTGGGGACTGGTAGGTAAAACGGGCCGCAAAGAAATTGCGCACGCCCTCCTCGACCAGGGCGTCCTCGACCTCGATCCCCCTGGAGCGGTAAAACTCGCGAACCCGTTCAGCCACCAATTGCCGGTGCTTGGGCAGGTCGAGATGTTTCTGCACCTCGGCCTGGCTGTGCCGCAGCTCATCGATGAGGGCCATGGCCCCCATCTGTTCGGTGAGGGAGACACTGCTCACCTTAGAGTCCCTTTTGCAGGAGTGCGCTGAAACGACGTTTGCTGTCCTCGGTGATCGACTCGATCTCGGCGGCCGCCGAAGCGGACTCCTTGCGCAGCTCCTGGATCAGGCTCAGGCTGCTGGCCTGGAAGTCGACCACCGCCTCGGCCAGAGCCTTGACCGAACTGACTTTCAGGTTGGTCCCGTAGCCCGCTTTGAGCGCGGCCTCGAGCTGCTCCCCGCCGACCTTGGCCTGGGCCTCGAGGCTGGAGTTTATGCCGTCGTTCATGGCATTGAGGGTCTGGGTGACCTCGGCCAACCCGCCGGACGACGTGAAGCCCGCCGCCAGGCCGGTGAGCACGATTTCATTGGTGGCGAAAAAGCTCACGGCGCGCTGATACAGACGCTCCTTCACCGAGTGGTACTGGCTCAAACGCGCAAACACCAGCTCGGCTGCGTTGTAGGCCGCCTTCAACTGATCGGCGATGTCGGTGATGATCTGGTAACGCTTGTCCTCGTCCTGCAGATTGCGCAGCGCCACATCCCGCGCCAACTCCAGCTTCACCCGCTCGGCCGCCTCCAGCTCGGCGACCTCAAGCGCCGCGCCGGCATCCGCCAGGGTCTTACGCCCGGCATCGAGCTGCGCCTGAGCCACCTTCTGCACCTCACAGGCATCGACCTCGGCCGTCTTCATGGCCAGCCGATAGTCCTGATAAGCCTCCAGAATCAGGGTTTCCAACTGGATCTGCTCATTGGCCGACTTCGCCACCGCCAGATAACTCTTGCGAATGTCCTCGAAGCGATCCGGAATCGACCCACGGCGCATGTTCAGCCAGGCCAGCTGGATGCGCTCGGAGAATTGCAGCTTGCCGTCGGCCATCCACTCCATCATCTGCTGCGCGTCGGCCTGGATCGAATCGAAGCTGGCGGCGATGTCGGCATACCGGGTACTGATATCCATGCTCTGCAGCTTGTCGCGCACCGAGGCATTAAAGACCGTGGACTGTTGCAGGGTGGCAGCGATATTGGTCACCCGGTTGGCGTCATACACCGACACCTTGTCCAGCAGAGCCAGCACGGGTGCATCCTGGGTGGGAAAGTTGATACCGACCGAGCGGAGGGCGGACATGGAGCGTTCGAGGTAGTTCATGAGCGTATTCCCAGTGTGGAGCCTTGGTTCAAAAGCTCCATCATCCTTTGACAGGTGAATAGGCGAAGGGGCTTCCACCCCTCGGAATCAGGTACAGACAGGAGCATCGAAAGCACCGCAAGGGGCGATGCCTTCTAGAAATCCAAGTGATGTGCACGCACGCTCCGCACAAGGCGTTACGAGAGACAGACCGCCATCGGAACCTGTGGAAACAGCGGCCCCAAAGCCCTGCCGAACTGACGTGCGGGCGAAATAGTAACAGAGCCCGAGACTGAAAGTTCTTGCCTGGGCTGTCGATTTTGCCAATGGCTGACTTGGTCTTTCCCCCGTCTTCGTTCGGAACAAGCAAGCGTCAAACCAGGCGTTATTCCCGAAATCACCTCCCACCTTCAGAAGAGATCTCCTCCTTGAATACGGAGCCAGCCAAGGAGATCAACGACGAGTTGCAGAAGATGGACCTGAGCACGGCCAGCAAGGATCTGCCGGACAAGTGCCAGTCGATCGACCAGCGCCTGAAGGAGCTGGACGCGGCCGAGAGGAAAGCCAACAACTGATCGCCGGCCAATAAAAAGCCCGGACAGGGTCCGGGCTTTTTGTGTTGCGCTACGGCTTATTCGGCAGCCGGTGCCGGCTTGCGGCGCTTGAGCGGCGCCATGCCGTCCTGGCTGACCAGGGCATCGCTTTTCGGCCGGTTGGCGGTCTTGCGTTTGGTCGGGGCCTTGGCCGCGGCTTTTTTCTTGTCGCCCTTGGCGTCGGTCTTTTTCTTCTTCACGCCCGCGGCCTTGCCGGAGGCCTTGACCTTCTTCGGCCCGCCGTAGGTGCCTTTGACTTCCTTGATGGTGCGGCGCTCGAAGTTCTGCTTGAGGTAGCGCTCGATGCTCGACATCAGGTTCCAGTCGCCGTGGCAGATCAGCGAGATGGCCAGGCCGTCGTTGCCGGCACGGCCGGTACGGCCGATGCGGTGCACGTATTCGTCGCCGCTGCGTGGCATGTCGAAGTTGATCACCAGATCCAGGCCGTCAACGTCCAGGCCGCGAGCGGCGACGTCGGTGGCGACGAGGATTTTCACCCCGCCCTGCTTCAGGCGATCGATGGCCAGCTTGCGGTCCTTCTGGTCTTTCTCGCCGTGCAGGACGAACGCCTTGTATTCCTGGGCCACCAGGCGGCCGTAGATACGGTCGGCCATCACCCGGGTGTTGGTGAAAATAATGGCCTTCTGGTAGGTCTCGTTGGCCAGCAGCCAGTTGACGATCTGCTCTTTGTGCTGGTTGTGGTCGGCAGTGATGATCTGCTGACGGGTGGTGTCGTTCAGCTGGCTGACCGCGTTCAGTTGCAGGTGCTCAGGGTTGTTCAGGACCTTGGCGACCATTTCGCGCAGGCCCGAGCCACCGGTGGTGGCGGAGAACAGCATGGTCTGCTGACGGTTCGGGCACTCGTCCACCAGGCGCTGCACATCGTCGGCAAAGCCCATGTCGAGCATGCGGTCGGCTTCGTCGAGGACCAGCACTTCCACTTCTTTCAAATCGAGGTTGCCGGCATTCAGTTGCTCGATCAGGCGACCCGGGGTGCCGATCAGGATGTCCGGCACCTTGCGCAGCATGGCGGCCTGGACCTTGAAGTCTTCACCGCCGGTGATCAGGCCGGCCTTGATGAAGGTGAACTGCGAGAAGCGTTCGACTTCCTTCAGGGTCTGCTGTGCCAGTTCGCGGGTCGGCAGCAGGATCAGGGTCTTGATGCTGACGCGGATCTTCGCCGGGCCGATCAGGCGATTGAGGATCGGCAGGACGAAAGCGGCGGTCTTGCCGCTGCCGGTCTGTGCCGTCACCCGCAGGTCACGCCCTTGGAGCGCGAGCGGAATGGCCGCTGCCTGCACAGGCGTTGGCTCGACAAATTTAAGCTCGGCCACGGCTTTGAGCAGGCGTTCGTGCAGGGCGAATTGGGAAAACACGGGTGCTACCTCGAAGATATGCAAAAAAACAGCTGCATAGGGTAACGGTTTCGGGCGCGAAGGCCGAGTTTCTTTATGCAAACAGCAGCAAACAGCTGGTTTTTTGTTAGCCGGTTTGTCCTTAACGGTAACTTTCAACGGCTTAAATGTTCTAATCGATCCGTCTCGTCTCATAGAGGAAGCTTCTGACCCCATGGATTTCAAACAGCTCTGGCTCAACGTTCAAGACCTCTGGGGGGCGCTCGATGAGCACCCGCTCCTGCATTCCAGCCTGGCCCTGTTGGTGTTGCTGGTGGTGGCGCTGCTCGTCGGACGAGTGGCGCGCTACCTCATCCTGCACGCGGTCAAGCTGCTCGGCCGCCAGCCGTCCCTGCACTGGCTCAACGACCTGCGCCAGAACAAAGTGTTCCATCGCCTGGCGCAGATGACCCCGTCGCTGGTGGTCCAGTTCGGCCTGCACCTGGTGCCGGAGCTGAGCAAGACCAGCCTGGTGTTCCTCGGCAACCTGGCCCTGGCCTTCACCATCCTGTTCCAGGTGCTGGCCATCAGCGCCCTGCTCAACGCCCTGCTGGACATCTACGCCCGTACCGAACACGCGCGCACCCGTTCGATCAAGGGTTACGTGCAGTTGGCGAAGATGGTGCTGTTCGTGTTCGGCGCGATCATCATCGTCGCCACCCTGATCGACCGCTCGCCGCTGCTGCTGTTGTCCGGCCTGGGTGCCATGTCGGCGGTGATCCTGTTGGTCTACAAGGACACCCTGCTGTCGTTCGTCGCCAGCGTGCAGCTGACCAGCAACGACATGCTGCGGGTCGGCGACTGGATCGAAATGCCCCAGGTCGGCGCCGACGGCGATGTGGTCGATATCACCCTGCACACGGTCAAGGTGCAGAACTTCGACAAGACCATTGTCTCGATCCCCACCTGGCGCCTGATGTCCGAGTCGTTCAAGAACTGGCGCGGCATGCAGCAGTCCGGCGGCCGGCGGATCAAGCGCAGCCTGTACATCGACGCCAGCGGCGTGCGCTTCATCAACGATGAGGAAGAAGCGCGCCTGGGCAAGGTCCACCTGCTCACCGACTACATCAGTCGCAAGCAGGCCGAGCTCAAGAGCTGGAACGAAGCCCAGGGCAATGTCGCCGCCATGTCGGCCAACCGCCGCCGCATGACCAACCTGGGGACCTTCCGCGCCTATGCCCTGGCGTACCTCAAGAGCCATCCGGACATCCAGCCGAACATGACCTGCATGGTCCGCCAGATGCAGACCACCGCCCAGGGCATTCCACTGGAAATCTACTGCTTCACCCGCACCACGGCGTGGACCGACTACGAGCGCATCCAGGGCGATATCTTCGATTACCTGCTGGCGGTGATGCCGGAGTTCGGCCTGAGCCTGTACCAGCAGCCGAGCGGCAACGACCTGCGCGCCGGCCTGCTGCCGGCGGTGCTGGGCGCCAGCCATATCCCCGAAGCGGAAAAACGCGCGTTGTAACCCCCGCCTGATCGCCCCGTCCCCCGGGGCGATCAACCCAATCCTTTGTAGGAGCGAAGCTTGCTCGCGATAGCGATCTGGCAGGCAACGCAAAGTCAGGCCGCTGCGCGGATCGCGGGCAAGCCTCGCTCCTACAAGATCGTGGCCTTCGTGCCGCGACGGCTGATCCACACCGCAGCCAGAATCACCAGCGCCCCCAGGAACAGACGCCCCAACGCTTCATGCTGGTTCCAGATCAACAGGTTGATCAGCAGCCCCACCGGCACATGCAGGTTGTTCATCACCGCCAGGGTCGCGCCAGTGACCAGGCAGGCGCCCTTGTTCCACCAGTACAGCCCCAGCGCGGTGGACACCAGCCCGAGAAACAGCAGCACCGCCCATTGCAACGGCGCTTCGGGCAGGAAGTCCGGCTTGCCGAACAGCAGGAAGGCCGGCAACACCACCGCCAGCGCCCCCAGGTAGAAGTAGCCGAAACGCCGGTAATGCGGCAGGTCGCTCGGATAGCGCGCCACCAGGTGCTTGTACAACACCTGCCCGGCAGCGTAGGTGAAGTTGGCCAGTTGCAGCAGCAAGAAGCCCATGAAGAAATCCGGGCTGATGCGGTCGTAGCGGATCACCGCCGCCCCGGCCACCGCCACCAGCGCCGCCAGCAGGCCCCAGGGGTTGAAGCGCCTATTCAGCGCGTCTTCGATCAGGGTCACATGCAGCGGCGTGAGGATGGTGAACAGCAGCACCTCCGGCACCGTCAGCACGCGGAAACTCAGGTACAGGCAGACGTAGGTCACGCCGAACTGCAAGGCGCCGATCAGCAGCATGCCGCGCATGAACGCCGGCTCCACCTGGCGCCAGCGGGTCAGCGGGATGAACACCAGCCCGGCCAGCAGCACCCGGACCAGCACCGCGAAATAACTGTCGACATGCCCAGCCAGGTATTCGCCGATCAGGCTGAAGGAAAACGCCTGGATCAGCGTGACAAAAAGTAGATAGCCCATGGCTCGCCTCATCTTGAAGAGGCGGCGACGATAGCGGTTTTGCCGCGAACAATGAAACACCTTCCCCGTAGGAGCGAAGCTTGCTCGCGATAACGATCTGACAGGCACCGCAAAGTCTGGCCGCTTGCGCGGATCGCGGGCAAGCCTCGCTCCTACAGACGCATCAGAAAATCGCGGGCAAAAAAAAGCCCGATCTCGCAAAGCGTTCAATCGGGCGGGAGCACTCAGGAGCAACAAGTGCAAAGGGAGGTTCGATGCGCAAAACAAACTTGAAGGGGAGCGCAGGGCCTACTAGACCACTGCGCGATTATCTGGCGATTAACGGATCAGGCGACCTGGGCCAGTTTGGCGTTGGCCTGGTTCAGGCCCTTCTCCTGGAAGTCGCCGCCCAGGTTCATGCCTTCGGCGTGAATGAACTCGACGTCGTGGATCCCGATGAAACCCATGACCTGGCGCAGGTAGGGTTCCTGGTGATCCGCAGTGCTGCCGGCGTAGATGCCGCCACGGGCGGTCAGCACATAGGCACGCTTGCCGTTGAGCAGGCCCTGGGGACCGGTTTCGGTGTACTTGAAGGTCACACCGGCACGCAGCACGTGGTCCAGCCAGGCTTTGAGGGTGCTCGGGATGGCGAAGTTGTACATCGGCGCGGCCATCACCAGCACGTCGGCGGCCAGCAGTTCATCGGTCAGTTCGTTGGAACGCTGCAGCGAGGCCTCTTCGATCTCGTTGCGCTGCCCGGCGGGTTTCATCCAGCCGCCCAGCAGGTTGCTGTCCAGGTGCGGCACCGGGGTTACCGCCAGGTCACGCAGGGTGATCTGGTCGGCCGGGTGGGCCGCTTGCCATTGCTTGATGAAGGTCTGGGTCAGCTGGCGGGAAACGGAATCCTGCTGACGGGCACTGCTTTCGATGATCAGAACGCGGGACATGGGATGTAGCCTCCATCGGGAATGCTGTAGGTCGATGGAGCGCAGATTAAACAGAGTCATATCGATGAAAAAGCGCAAATAACTGCTATAACCAATCAATAAATTCGTTTATAAGCGGAGCAGGTCGCGCACCCTGCTCCGCGTTGCGCTTACTTGGCGGTACAGGTCAGGTCGATGCGCAGCTTGATGATGCTGCGGTTGAACTTGGCCGTGGCGTTCTTGAACTTGCCGGCCGCCACTTCCACCTTGCGCGTGCGCGGGGCTTCGGGGCCGTTGCGGAAGACCACCGTGCAGGCGGCGTCGGTGGTGCCGTAGTTGTTCACCTGGATCGAACCGATGTCGGCATCGGTGTCGTAGGCGGTGTAGTCGATGCTCACGCCTTCGAGGTGTTTCTTCACGTCGATGGGATAGGCGAACGCACTGAGCGGCAGCAGGGCCAGCAACACACAACAGATTTTTCTCATTCGGCAGTCTCCAATAAGGAGCGCCAGCTTAGGACAAGAGGAGCTCCTCATGAAAGCGCCCCGCGTTACCCTCGATCAATGGCGGACGCTGCAGGCCGTGGTCGACCACGGCGGCTTCGCCCAGGCCGCCGAGGCGCTGCACCGTTCGCAATCTTCTGTCAGCTACACCGTGGCGCGCATGCAGGACCAACTGGGCGTGCCGCTGCTGCGTATCGACGGGCGCAAGGCCGTGCTCACCGAGGCCGGCGGCGTACTGCTGCGCCGCTCGCGGCAACTGGTGAAACAGGCCAGCCAATTGGAAGACCTGGCCCACCATATGGAACAGGGCTGGGAAGCCGAGGTGCGCCTGGTGGTGGACGCCGCCTACCCCAACGCGCGCCTGGTCCGCGCCCTGACCGCCTTCATGCCGCAAAGCCGCGGCTGCCGGGTGCGCCTGCGCGAGGAAGTGTTGTCCGGGGTCGAAGAGGTGCTGCTCGAAGGCGTGGCCGACCTGGCCATCAGCGGCTTCAATATCTCCGGCTACCTGGGCACGGAAATGAGCTCGGTGGAGTTCGTCGCCGTGGCCCACCCGGAACACGCCCTGCACCGACTGAACCGCGAGCTGAATTTCCAGGACCTGGAAAGCCAGCTGCAGGTGGTGATCCGCGACTCCGGCCGCCAGCAGCCGCGGGACGTCGGCTGGCTCGGCGCCGAACAGCGCTGGACCGTCGGTAGCCTGGCCACCGCCGCCACCTTCGTCGGCAGCGGCCTGGGCTTTGCCTGGCTGCCGCGCCATATGATCGAACGCGAACTCAGGGAAGGCCTGCTCAAGGTGCTACCGTTGGACCAGGGCGGCAGCCGGCACCCGACCTTCTACCTGTATTCGAACAAGGACAAACCCCTGGGCCCGGCCACGCAGATCCTCGTCGAACTGCTGCGCACCTTCGACACCGCGCCGCTGGACGCGCCGTTCGCCGCCCCGGAACAAGCCTGAACCCGCACTTGAACCCTCCACGCGCCTGAACAGGAATTCAGCCATGGCCTATTTCGAACACGAAGGATGCACCCTGCACTACGAGGAATACGGTCATGGCGAACCGCTGGTGCTGGTTCACGGGCTCGGTTCCAGCACCCTGGACTGGGAAAAGCAGATCGCCGAGCTGTCCGCCCATTACCGCCTGATCCTGCCCGACGTGCGCGGCCATGGTCGCTCCGACAAACCCCGCGAGCCCTACAGCATCGCCGGTTTCAGTGCCGACCTGGTCGCCCTGCTGGAGCACCTGAACCTTTCGCGGGTGCATCTGGCGGGCCTGTCCATGGGCGGCATGATCGCCTTCCAGCTCGCGGTGGATCAGCCCGGCCTGCTGAAAAGCCTGTGCATCGTCAACAGCGCGCCCGAGGTGAAGATCCGCAGCGCCAACGATGCCTGGCAGTGGTTCAAGCGCTGGAGCCTGATGCGCCTGCTCAGCCTCGAAGCCATCGGCATTGCCCTGGGCGGCAAACTGTTCCCCAAACCGGAGCAGGGCGAGCTGCGGCAAAAGATGGCCGAGCGCTGGGCAAAAAACGACAAACGTGCTTATCTCGCAAGCTTCGATGCCATCGTTGGCTGGGGGGTCCAGGAACGACTTTCACAAGTCGCCTGTCCAACCCTGGTCATCAGCGCCGACCGTGACTACACCCCGGTCGCACTGAAAGAAAGTTATGTGAAACTGCTGCCCGACGGGCGCCTGGTGGTGATCGCCGATTCGCGTCACGCCACCCCGCTGGACCAGCCGCAACGCTTCAACCAAACCCTGCTCGAGTTTTTAACCGCAGTCGACACCACCACCCAGGATCACTGACCCATGCTGAAAAAAATCGCCCTCGTCGCCGGCTCCGTTCTGTTCGCTGCCAACCTGATGGCCGCCCAACCGGCCAAGGCGCCTCACGTCCTGCTGGACACCAGCTTCGGCAAGATCGAAGTCGAACTGGACCCGGTCAAGGCGCCGATCTCCAGCAAGAACTTCCTCGACTACGTCGACAGCGGCTTCTACACCAACACCATCTTTCACCGGGTGATCCCGGGTTTCATGGTCCAGGGCGGCGGCTTCACCCCGCAGATGGTGCAGAAGGAAACCCGCGACCCGATCAAGAACGAAGCCAGCAACGGCCTGCATAACGTGCGTGGCACCCTGTCCATGGCCCGCACCTCGAACCCGAACTCGGCCACCAGCCAGTTCTTCATCAACGTCGCCGACAACGCCTTCCTCGATCCGGGCCGCGATGCCGGTTACGCGGTGTTCGCCAAAGTGGTGAGCGGCATGGACGTGGTCGACCAGATCGTCAACTCGCAGACCACCACCAAACAAGGCATGCAGAACGTGCCGATCGACCCCGTGCTGATCAAGTCGGCCAAGCGCATCGACTAATGCGTCACCGGGAGTCCCGGCGCAGCGCTGACACAGCGCTGCGCCTGCTTACTGATAAGGAGAGCCCGCCACGCGGGCGTCAGATCCCATGCTCTATCGTCGTTTTGAACAGCTGATCGATATTTTCCGCGACGCTCCCACTGCCGCTCCCCCCAACCGCGTACTGCCCTTCTACCTCTATTACATCAAGCAAGTCTGGCCAAGCTTCGTCGCCCTGCTGGTGGTCGGCCTGTTCGTGGCACTGATCGAGGTGTCGCTGTTCAGCTACCTGAGCACGATCATCGACCTGGCCCAGGGCACGCCCAATGTCGAGATCTTCAAGACCCACGGCCTCGAACTGGCCTGGATGGCGGTGGTCGCGCTGATCTTCCGCCCGCTGTTCGTCGCCCTGCATGACCTGCTGGTGCACCAGACCATCAGCCCGGGCATGACCAGCCTGATTCGCTGGCAGAACCACAGCTACGTGCTCAAGCAGAGCCTGAACTTCTTCCAGAACGATTTCGCCGGGCGCATCGCCCAGCGCATCATGCAGACTGGCAATTCGTTGCGCGACTCGGCGGTGCAGGCGGTGGACGCGCTGTGGCACGTGCTGATCTATGCGGTCAGCGCCCTGGTGCTGTTCGCCGAGGCCGACTGGCACCTGATGATCCCGCTGCTGATCTGGATCGCCAGCTACATCGGCGCGCTCTGGTACTTCGTGCCGCGGGTCAAGGAGCGCTCGGTGATTTCCTCGGACGCCAATTCCAAGCTGGTCGGCAGGATCGTCGACGGCTACACCAACATCACCACCCTCAAGCTGTTCGCCCACACCCACTTCGAGCAGAACTACGCCCGCGAAGCCATCGGCGAACAGACCGAGAAAAGCCAGCTGGCCGGTCGTGTCATCACCAGCATGGACGTGGTGATCACCGCCATGAACGGCCTGCTGATCGTCTCCACCACGGGCCTGGCCCTGTGGCTGTGGACCCAGTCGCTGATCTCGGTCGGCGCCATCGCCCTGGCCACCGGCCTGGTGATCCGCATCGTCAACATGTCCGGCTGGATCATGTGGGTGGTCAACGGCATCTTCGAGAACATCGGCATGGTCCAGGACGGCCTGCAGACCATCGCCCAGCCCATCAGCGTCAGCGACCGCGAGCAGGCGCCGCGCCTGGCGGTGGCCAGCGGCGAGGTGCGTTTCGAGCATGTGGACTTCCACTACGGGAAAAAGACCGGGGTCATCAGCGACCTCAACCTGATCATCAAGCCCGGGGAAAAGATCGGCCTGATCGGCCCGTCCGGCGCCGGCAAGTCGACCCTGGTCAACCTGTTGCTGCGGCTCTATGACCTGGAGAGCGGTCGCATCCTGATCGACAACCAGAACATCGCCGAGGTGACCCAGGAAAGCCTGCGCGAACGGATCGGCATGATCACCCAGGACACTTCGCTGCTGCACCGCTCGATCCGCGACAACCTGCTGTACGGCAAGCCCGACGCCACCGACGAGGAACTCTGGGAAGCGGTGCGCAAGGCCCGCGCCGACGAGTTCATCCCGTTGCTGTCCGACGCCCAGGGCCGCACCGGCTTCGATGCCCATGTCGGCGAGCGCGGGGTGAAACTCTCCGGCGGCCAGCGCCAGCGCATCGCCATTGCCCGGGTGCTGCTCAAGGATGCGCCGATCCTGATCATGGACGAGGCCACCTCGGCCCTGGACTCGGAAGTCGAGGCGGCGATCCAGGAAAGCCTGGAGACCCTGATGCAGGGCAAGACCGTGATCGCCATCGCCCACCGGCTCTCGACCATCGCCCGCATGGACCGCCTGGTGGTCCTGGAAAAAGGCCGCATCGCCGAGAGCGGCACCCACGCCGAGCTACTGGCCCATGGCGGTTTGTATGCACGCCTGTGGCAGCACCAGACTGGAGGTTTTGTCGGTATCGACTGAACCGCCGAGAACCCGCCAAAAACGCCAGCGCCCTCCCGGGCCCTGGCGTTTTTTACATCTCCACGCCCCACCGCATCCCTGTAGCCGCTGCCGAGCTTGCAAGGCTGCGTTCGAGGACGTAGTCCTCGCAAAACCTGGGCACGCGGTATTCCAGAAAGAACAGGTTGTCCGGTTTTACGACCGCTACGCGGCCGAGCGCAGCCTCGCAAGCTCGGCAGCGGCTACAGGTGACCTGAACTGGAATTGTAAAAAAAGCCTGCTGTACTCAGACCCTAGGTTCTGGAGCAGGGCCTGTAGCCAGGCTGCACGGCTGCATAACGGCTTTATCGGATCGATAAGGAATAACTTCTATGTCGCTGTTCAAACGTTCAGTCACTGAGTTGTTAGGTACCTTCTGGCTGGTATTGGGTGGTTGTGGCAGCGCGGTACTGGCGGCCGCGTTTCCGGATGTCGGGATCGGCCTGCTGGGCGTGTCGCTGGCCTTCGGTCTTACCGTCCTGACGATGGCCTTCGCCATCGGCCATATCTCCGGCTGCCATCTCAACCCCGCGGTGTCTGTCGGCCTGGTGGTGGGCGGGCGTTTTCCGCTCAAGGAACTGCCTGCCTATGTGGTCGCGCAAGTGATAGGCGGGGTGATCGCCGCAGCGCTGCTGTACTTCATCGCCAGCGGCAAGCCCGGTTTCGAGCTGGCCAGCGGGCTGGCCTCCAACGGCTATGGCGAACATTCGCCGGGAGGTTATTCACTGACGGCGGGTTTTGTCAGTGAGCTGGTGATGACCGGGATGTTCGTGGTGATCATCCTCGGCGCCACCGATAAACGTGCGCCGGTGGGCTTCGCACCGATCGCCATCGGCCTGGCGCTGACGCTGATCCACCTGATCTCGATTCCGGTGACCAACACCTCGGTCAACCCGGCGCGCAGCACCGGGCCGGCCTTGATCGTCGGTGGCTGGGCGATCCAGCAGCTGTGGCTGTTCTGGCTGGCGCCGATTCTCGGCGCGGTGGTCGGCGGCGGCATCTATCGCTGGCTGGGCAAGGAAGACAGCTGACAGCAACCCCGAGGGTCACGCCTGCCGATAGGGCAGCGCGGCCCTCGCCTCTTCGGCGTAAGCCAGCACGCCCACCCGCTCCTGCTGGAGAAAATCCTCCACCGCCGCTTTCAAGCCGGGGTGCCGCAGGTAGTGCCAGGACCGGGTAATCACCGGCTCGAACCCGCGAATCAGCTTGTGCTCGCCCTGGGCCCCGGCGTCGAAGCGCTGCATGCCCTGGGCAATGGCGTAGTCCATGCCCTGGTAGAAACAGGTTTCGAAATGCAGGCGATCGAACTCCGCCAGGCAACCCCAGTAACGCCCGTAGAAACTGTCGCCGCCGATCAGGCTGAAAGCCATGGCCACCGGCCTGGCGTTCTGCTTGGCCAACACCACCCGGATGGCCTCGGGCATGCGCTCGGCCAACAGGCTGAAAAAGGCCCGGGTCAGGTAGGGTGACTGGCGCCGCACCGCATAGGTGTTGGCGTAACAGGCGTAGACAAAATCCCACTGCGCCTCGCTGAGCTGCCGACCTTCGAGCCACTCGAACTCGATGCCCTGCCCCGCCACCTGCTCGCGCTCCTTGCGCATCTGCTTGCGTTTGCGCGAGCTGAGGCTATCGAGAAAGTCCTGGAAGTCCCGATAGCCGCGGTTCTGCCAATGGAACTGGCAACCCAGGCGCTGCAGCCAACCGACTTGCCCGGCCAGGGCAGCATCGGTAAAGGCATCGGTGAAGTTGATATGGGCGCTGGAGAGCCCTTCGATCTCCAGGTAACCGGGCAGGCTTTGCAGCAGTTCGAGGCCGTCTTCCAGGCTCGCCGCCAGCAGCCGCGCGCCGCTGACCGGGCTGAAGGGCACGGCGCTCAGCAGCTTGGGGTAATACTCGATGCCGGCCCGGGCGCAGGCGTCGGCCCAGCCATGGTCGAACACGTACTCGCCGTAGGAATGCCACTTGCGGTAGCTCGGCAGCGCCGCGATCAGGCGCCCGTCTTGCACATGCAACAGGTGCTCGGCCTGCCAGCCGGAACGCGGGCCGAGGCTGCCGCTGTCTTCCAGCGTGCTGAGGAAGGCGTGGCGCAGGAACGGCTGGCCGTCACTGAGCAGGCCGTCCCATTGCTGCGGATCGACGGCGGCCAGGCTGGTCAAGGATTGCAACGGCATTGGGTTCCCCACAAGTGATGCCACGAACGCGCCGAGTATCGCCCATCACTGCCCCAGGTGCAGCAACAGGAAATCGATGAACGCCCGCGACTTGTGCGGCAGGTGCGAACTGTTGGGAAACACCACGTTCACCGACTGCGAAGGCAAGGCGTACTCGGGCAGCAGGCGCACCAGCCGGCCGCTCGCCAGGTCGTCCTCGACCACCCAGCCGGGCAGTACCGACACGCCGAGGGACGACAGGGTCATGGCGCGGATGGCGGTGGAGGAATTGGACTCGAAGTGATTGGGCCCGTTGACTTCGACCTGGCCCAGTTGCGGGTGGCTCAGGGTCCAGTTGGTCGGCCCTTGCAGGTTGCTGTTGGCGATCCACGGCACGCTGTTCAGGTCCAGGGGCTCGACCAGCGGATGGCGCACCAGAAAGTCCGGGCTGGCCACCAGGACGATCTCGTAATCGGCCAGCTTGCGGCTTTTGAAAGCCGAGTCGGCGAGGTTGCCCAGGCGGATCACCAGATCGAGTTTTTCCGCCACCAGATCATTCAACGAAGAGTTGAAGTTATAACAAAGACGGATCTCCGGATAACGCTCGGTGAACTTGGAAATGATCGGCAGTATATAGCGCTCTCCATATTCGCTAGTTGAACTGAAGCGCAACTTTCCGGAGATACGATTATGCCCGTGCAGGACATTTTCGAAGGCATTGTCGATGTCCGCGACAATCCCCTTGAACTCGTTATAAAAGTCCTGGCCTATTTCCGTCAGGGATATATTGCGGGTATTGCGGATCAACAGGGTCGCCGACAAAACTTCCTCGAGCGCCTTGACATGCAGGCTGGCCATGGCTTTGCTGATGCACAGGTAGTTGGCCGCCTTGGTATAGGAACCGAAATCGACAACCGCCAGGAATGTCTGGACGCGATTTAGATGCGTGTGCATGTTATGGCTCACCGTTTTTGCAAATCATTGTTAAATTCCATCAAACAATGTTTCAAGTATAGGCGTATCGACACCCTCGGTCTATCGCTCCTATGATCCCGCCGCAAAAGGGAGATCATATGACTTATCGCTACAAAGTGGCTCTTATATTCCTCATCGGATTCTTTATCGACTGTATAAATATATTCATGTCGGCAGTGGCTTTACCGAGCATTGCCCATGATATGCAAGTTTCGACTTCATCCGTGGCCTGGGTGGCCAATGCCTATATTCTCGGCCTGACCCTGATCATTCCAGTGAGCACCTGGCTGGCCGGACGATTCGGCAGCCGCGAAATCCTCACCGCCTCGATGCTGCTCTTCAGCGGCGCCGTGTGGATGTGCGGGATGGCCGGCAGCTTCCATGAACTGGTGATCTGGCGTTTCGTCCAGGGCATCGGCGGCGGCTTGCTGATCCCGGTGGGCCAGGCCCTGACCTTCAACCTGTTCCAGGGCCCGCAACGAGCCAAGATCTCCACCCTGGTGATGGCCGTCGCCCTGATCGCCCCGGCCATTTCGCCGACCATCGGCGGCGTGATCGTCGACAGCAGCTCCTGGCGCTGGGTGTTCCACAGCAACATTCCGTTCTCGCTGATCGCCGCCGCCCTGTCCTGGCTGTGGATCAAGGAAGCCCGGCCCGCCAGCCTGGCGCGCCCGGACATCAAGGGCCTGCTGCTGGTCAGCGCGGCCCTGGGCAGCCTGCTGATGGGCATGTCGCTGTACGGCGGCGACTACCCGCCGCTGGCCGCCCTGAGCTGCCTGATGCTGGGCGTCACCTGCGTAGTGCTGTATGTCCTGCACTACCGCCGCTGCGACAACGCCATCGTCGAGTTGAGCCTGCTCAAGAGCAAGAAGCTCAGCACCTCGATCTTCATCTACTACGCGATTCCCGGGGTGTTCACCGGGGTCAACCTGCTGAGCATCTTCTTCCTGCAGAACAGCCTGCACTTCAGCGCCAAGCTGACCGGCATGTTCATGATCCTCTACGCCAGCGGCGCCTTCATCGCCATGCTGGTCTGCGGCCGGGTCTACAACCGCTTCGGCGCCCGGCGCCTGTTCACCCTCGGCATGCTCCTGCACAGCGCCGGCATCGCCACCCTCTGCCTGGTCGACAGCGCCGCCGACCTGCCGATCATTGTCATTGCCTACTGCCTGATGGGCATCGGCGGCGGCATTGGCGCCAACACCGCGCAAACCACTTCGCTGATGGACTTCGAAGGTGCCGATACCCACAAGGGCAGCGTGATCTGGAACATCAACCGGCAGATGTCCTTCAGCATCGGCGCCGCGCTGTTCCTGATGATCTACAACCTGCTGCTCGCCAGCCTGGCGTCTACCCCGGCCTATCACCTGACCTTCGTCATCGCGGCGGTGATGGGTCTGTTACCCCTGTTGCAGATGAGCAACCTGACCACGCAAAAGGAATGTCATGCACAACACAATCGTTGAACAGGCCAAACACAGCATCCATGCGGTCCACGAACTGATCCACGCGGTCTTCACCGACCAGGACGGCAACGGCGCCGCCGCCATCGACCGCCTGCTGCCGGCCTTCGCCGAGCACTTCAGCATGGTCACCACCGCGGGCGCCATCGTCAGCCGCGAGCAGGTCGAACAGATGTTCCGCGGCGCGGTCGGTGCCCGCCCCGGCCTGGAGATCCTTGTCAGCGACCTGCACACCGTGTGGCACGAAGGCCACAGCGCGGCGATCCGCTACAAGGAAACCCATCGCCTGGAGCAGAAGGAAACCTCGCGCCTCTCGGTGGTGGTGATCCGTATCCATGAGCACTCGGCCCAGTGGCTGTACCTGCATGAAACACCGTTAAGCTGACAGCGAGTCACCCCATGAATTACCAGATCACCCAGTGCCTGATGCTCTCGCCAAGCATCAAGGAAATCACTCTGGCGCCTCTTGTGCCGGCCCCCTGCGAGGCCACCGCCGGGGCCCACTTCAAATGGTGGATTCCCCAACTCGAGCAATGGCGTCACTACTCCCGGGTCGAACTGGCCGAACATGAGCTGCCCCAGGGCAGCCTGGTGTTCGCCATTCGCCTGAACCCCGACTCGTCCAGCAGTGCTTATATCCGCCAGCTGAATATCGGCGACCAGGTACGACTCGACGGCCCGTTCAACGCCTTCGACTACCAGCTGGACGACAGCGACGGCGCCGACATCGCCCTCGCCGGCGGCATCGGCATCACGCCGTTGACCGGCATCCTCGGGCATCTGCGGGCCCGGCAGCGCCCGGCGCGGCTGCACTATTTCGCCAAAAGCGCGGGCGACGCCGCCTATGCCGCGCAAATGCGCGAACTGTTGCAAGACAGCCTGAGCCTGCACTGCTCCGACTCGGCCGAGGGGCGCCCGTCGGTGGCCGCGGTGCTGGGCCAGCTGCAACCCCGGGACCGCCTATATGTGTGCGGCCCACAAGCCATGCTCAACGACGTGTTCAGCCATGCCCAGAACCTGGGCTTTCCTCGCGAACGCATCCACTTCGAAATCTTCAACACCACGCTGGCGGAAGACGAACCCGGCTTCGCCGTGCATGCCGCGGACTCCGGCATCGACCTGCGGGTGCAGCCCGGCCAGTCCCTGCTCGACGCTCTCGAAGAGGCCGGCCTGGAGCCGCTCTACGACTGCCGGCGCGGCGAATGCGGGGTGTGCGAGCTGGACGTGCTGGAAGGTGAAGTCGATCACCGCGATTTCATCATGAGCCCGCAGCAGGCCGCCTGCAGCAACAAGATCTACCCCTGCGTATCCCGGGCCAAAAGCCCAAGCCTGAAACTGGTCATCTAAAGAGAGAACCTCGTTGGACAACTACTTCAACGGCAAGGAAGTGCATCGCACGCTGTTCCTTGATCCGTCGCTCTTCGAGCGAGAACAACAACAGGTATTCGCCGCCAGCTGGTGCTACCTGGGCCATGAAAGCCTGGTGCCGGAAACCGGCGACTTCTTCACCGGCGACATCGCCGGCCAACCGCTGGCCATGGTCCGGCAGAAAAACGGCGAGATCGTCGTGCTGCACAACCGCTGCCCGCACAAGGGCGTGAAAGTGCTGGCCGAGCCGCAAGGCAATGTCGGCCGCTTCATCCGCTGCCCGTACCACGCCTGGACCTTCAAGACCGACGGCCAACTGCTGAGCATCCCGGTGAAAAAGGAATACGACGACTGCGACCTGAGCAGCTGCGCCGCCCACAAGGGCATGCAGCCGGTGGCCGCGGTGGAGAACTACCGGGGCTTCGTGTTCGTGCGCCTCAAGGAACAGGGCGTCGGCTTCAACGAGTTCTTCGGCGACTCGCTGTCGACCCTGGACAACATGGTCATGCGCTCGCCCCAGGGGCAATTGCGCGCCATCGGCCAGCCCTTGCTGCACCGCCATCGCTGCAACTGGAAGATGGTGGTCGACAACCAGACCGACACCTGCCACCCGATGGTCGCCCACGAATCCTCGGCCGGCGAAGCCATTCGCCTGTGGAAGGAAACCGGGCATGACGGCCAGCCGCCTATGGCCGTGGAACTGTTCTCGCCGTTCATGGCGTCCTACGAGTTCTTCAGCGCCATGGGCATCCGCACCTGGCCCAACGGCCACGGCCACACCGGCGTCAGCAACTCGATCCACAAGGCCTATTCCAGCATCCCCGGTTACTGGGAGCTGATGGTCGAGAGCTACGGCGAAACCCAGGCCGCGGCGATCCTCGACGACACCCGGCACAACACCGTGTATTTCCCCAACCTGATGGTCAAGGGGCCGATCCAGACCCTGCGGGTGATCCGCCCGATCTCGGCCAGCGAGACCGTGGTCGAGTCGTGGATCTTCGAACTGGTGGGCGCACCGGTGCAGTTGCTGGAAAGAACCGTGCAGTACAACAACCTGATCAACTCGCCGTGCTCGATGGTCGCCCACGACGACGTGGAAATGTACGAGCGGGCCATGGACGGGCTGCGCAGCCAGGCCAACGACTGGGTGAATGTCGCCCGCCTGTTCGAACCTGGCGAATCCCATGAGCAGACCCAGGTGGTGTCCGGCACCAGCGAACGGGCCATGCGCAACTTCTACAACACCTGGCAGCAGCTGATGCAGGCCCAAGACGGATCGACCGCCCATGGATAATTCGCCCCTCGAACAGCTGATCTACCAAGAGATCGCGCTTCTCGACCAACAGGATTTCGCCGCCTGGCAACAGCTGCTGTGCGACGACTTCCACTACTGGATTCCCCTGCGCCACGATCAAGCCTGCCCGTTGCGCGAATCCTCCCTGCTGTATGAGGACCGCTTCCTCACCACCCTGCGCATCAACCGCCTGGCCAGCGCCCGCAATTTCTCGCAGCAGCCCAAGAGCCGCGGCCTGCACATTGCCCAGCGGCCGGCGATCAGCCTCGACCCGGACGGCCTGAGCGCCCGTTGCCTGACCCCCATGCTGTATTGCGAAGCCCGTGGCGACAGCGAATGGCATTACCCGGTGACCGTGGAACACCAACTGCTGTGCCTCGCCGGCCAGTGGAAAATCCAGCGCAAGAAAGTCCTCCTGCTCAATCCGTCCCGCGCGTTTGAAAGCCTGCAGCTCATCATCTGATTTCCGAGACCCTTACCTGTGAACTCCTCCCACTCCGGTTTCGAAGAAACCCAAGGCACCCGCTCGTTCCCCAACATCGACCTGTTGTACGACTATGGGCAATTCCTGCGCCGTGCCACCCAGGCCATCGGTCACCTGCCGCCGGCAATCGCCGACAAGCACATCGGCATCGTCGGCGCCGGCCTCAGCGGCCTGATCGCGGCCTATGAACTGCTGCGCGCCGGTGCCACCCGCATCACCCTGTTCGAAGCCTCGAAAGACCACCTTGGCGGACGTTTCCTGACCCAGTGCTTCGACGAGACACAACCGCAGTTCATCGCCGAGATGGGCGCCATGCGTTTCCCGCCGAGCGAAGTCGGCCTGTTCCATTACCTGGACCGTTTCGGCATCGGCACCACCGAGGCCTTCCCCGACCCGGGCGTGGTCGACACCGAAATCCACTACCGCGGCGAAACCCACCACTGGCCGGCCGGGGAGAATCCGCCGCCGATCTTCAACACCGTGCACCGGGGCTGGAACGCCTTTCTCAAGGAGGGCGTGCGCCTGGACGACGGCACCTACCTGGCGCCGCCGCTGCTGCTCACCGACCTGCTGGAAAAGCAGCAGTACGAGGAAGTGCAGCCGGAATGGCAACGCTACCTGGACTGCTTTGGCGACCACTCCTTCTACTCGGCCATGGTGCAGATCTTCACCTCGAAAAACCCGCCGGGCGGCAAGCACTGGCGCAAGCCGGAAGACTTCCACCTGTTCGGCTCCCTGGGCATCGGTTCGGGTGGTTTCCAGTCGGTGTACCGGGCCTCGTTCACCGAGATCCTGCGCCTGGTGATCAACGCCTTCGAGGTCAACCAGCGGCTGGTGCCCAACGGCATTTCCACCCTCTGGGAGCGGATCGCCGACGAGGAATTCCATGGCATCGCCCTGCGCGACCGGATCTGCCGCACCCGCATCGAATCCATCAGCAAGGGCGCCGACGGGCAGATCCTGCTGCAGGGATGCAACGGTGAAACCTATGGCTGCGACCGGGTGATCACCACCGCCACGACCCGCGCCCTGCAAGTGAACATGCGCCTGACCCAGGCCGAGCAGTTCGTCAATCGCGATGTCGCCCGGGCGATCAACGAAACCCACATGGTCGGCTCGTCCAAGCTGTTCATCCTGACCCGCGACAAGTTCTGGCTCAAACATGGCCTGGCGCAGAACATCCAGACCGACACCCTGGTCAAGGGCGTCTACTGCCTGGACTACGCCCCGCAGGACCCGGACTCCTGGGGCGTGGTGCTGATCAGTTACACCTGGGAAGACGACTCGCACAAAATGGTTTCGATGACCGACAAGGTCCAGCGCTGCAAGCGCCTGGTGGACGAACTGGCGATGAGCGCGCCGGAGTTCGCCAGTCACCTGGTGCCGCTGGACGGCGACTACCAGCGTTACGTACTGGAATATGACTGGCTCACCGACAAGCAGGCCCTCGGTGCGTTCAAGCTGAATTTCCCCGGCGACGACCTGTACTCCCAGCGCCTGTTCTATCAGTTCAAGACCGCCCTCGACCCGCAGCAGGACACCGGCCTGTACCTGGCCGGCTGCGGCAGTTCGTTTACCGGCGGCTGGGCCGAAGGCGCAGTGCAGACCGCCCTGAACGGCGCCTGCGCGGTGATCGCCAGCCTTGGTGGCGAGCTGCTGGAAGGCAACCCGCTGTTCGATCTGCAATCGCACTTCCGCTATTGCTGAGCCCAGGCCCCTACCGACTTTCGTTGAGACTTTTTCATGTACAGCCAGCTTTCGATCGAAGCGCTCGTTGACGGGTTTCGCCAGGGCAGCCTCTGCCTGGATTCCTGGCACCGCGCGCTGCTCGACCAATACGCCGACGCCGGGCACCTGAACAGCTTCATCAGCTTCGCCCCGCAGGCATTCAGCGGCGACACCGGCACGCCAGAGCAGCGCCAGGCGCCGCTCTATGGCATCCCGGTTTCGTTCAAGGACAACATCAATGTCAGCGGCCTGCCGACCACCGCTGGCACGCCCGGCCTGGCCGACTACCAGCCGGCCGCGGATGCCGGCATCGTCCAGCGCTTCAAGGCGCTGGGCGCGCGGGTCGCCGGCAAGAACAACATGCACGAGCTATCGTTCGGCGTGACCTCGGCCAACCTGAGCTACGGCGCGGTGGTCAATCCGCGCCACCTGCAACACAGCGCCGGCGGCAGCAGCGGCGGTTGTGCCGCGGCGGTGGCCGCCGGCCTGGTGCCCTGCGCGGTGGGCACCGACACTGGCGGCTCGGTGCGGATTCCCGCGGCCTTCTGTGGCGTGGTGGGTTTCCGCCCGAGCACCGGGGTCTACCCGGGCGACGGCATCGTCCCGGTGTCCCAGACCAAGGACTCGCCGGGCCTGCTGACCCGCAGCCTGGAAGACGCGCTGTTCGTGCATCGGCATCTGACTGGCGCGTCCTTCGCCTCGCCAATTGAGCCCAAGCGCCTGCGCATCGGCATTCCCCAGCAGTTCTTCTGGTCCGAGCTGGAGACCAAGGTGCACAGCGATTGCCGCGCGGCGATCGACTGCCTGGCCGATCAGGGTGTGGAGATGGTGCCGGTGGACGACCGCCTGATCGGCGAGATCAACGAAAGCATCCAGTTCCCGTTGCCGATCTTCGAGTTCTTCATCGACTTCCCGCGGTTCCTGCTCAAGGCCGGCCAGGGCGAACGCTTCCTCGACATCCTCGGCCAGATCCGCGACCCGCAGATCAAGAAGACCCTTATGGCGCAGCTGGAAAGCCCAGCCATTTCCTACGAAGACTATGTGCAGGCCTTGATGAGCAAACTGCGCCTTGACCGCGAATATGCCGGACTGTTCCAGCAGCACCGGCTCGACCTGATCGCCTACCCGACCGTCAGCTGCACCGCGCCACTGCTGAGCGACAGCGGCGCCCAGGAGCATTTCGAGCATTTCGTGCGCAACACCGACCCGGCCAGCAACCTGGCGGCGCCGAGTGTCAGCGTGCCGGTGGCCGAGCCGGGCAGTCTGCCGGTCGGGCTGTCGTTCGACGCCTTGCCCGGGCAGGACCACCAGCTGCTGCAAATGGCGCAGCAACTGAGCCGCCTGCTGGCTCTGCGCTGAATCGCCGCCCGGGTGCGCGGGAGCCGGCCTGCCGGTTTCCCGCACACCCGAGGCGCACCCTCGCTAACTCCAATAACAATTTCATTGCAGGCCTTGCCATGCGCGGTACGTCCATCGCTTCATCCCCTTCAACCTCCCACTGCACGGTCGCCGAACGCCGGCCCTCGGTCATCGGCGGCGCCATGATCATCGGCGGCACCATTGTCGGAGCGGGCATGTTCTCGCTGCCGGTGATGATGTCGGGGCTGTGGTTCCAAGGCTCCCTCGCGGTGCTGGTGCTGTCGTGGTTCTGCACCCTGCACTCGGGGCTGATGATCCTCGAAGCCAATCTCAACTACCGGCCGGGGGCGAGTTTCTCGACCATCACCCGCGACCTGATCGGCCGGCGCTGGAGCCTGTTCAACGGCGCGACCCTGGTGTTCGTCCTGTACATCCTGACCTACGCCTATATCTCGGCCAGCTGCTCGGTGATCCGCCACACCGCCCACAACCTGGGCCTGGAGATTTCCTCGCGCAACGGCGGCCTGGTGTTCGCCCTGGCGGTGGCCCTGGTGGTCTGGCTCAGCACCGCGGCGGTCAGCCGCATCACCACCCTGGTGTTCGGCGCCAAGATCCTCGCCTTCTTCCTGACCTTCGGCGGCCTGCTCGGCCATGTGCAGCCGCAGGTCCTGCTCGATCGCGGCAACCCGCAACCGGACTACCTGCCCTATCTGTTCATGACCCTGCCGTTCTGCCTGACCTCCTTCGGCTTTCACGGCAACGTGCCGAGCCTGATGAAGCACTACGGCAAGGACCCGCAGCGCATCCGCAACTGCCTGCTGATCGGCACCCTGATCGCCCTGGTGCTGTACACGGTGTGGATGCTCTGCACCATGGGCACCCTGCCCCGCGATCAGTTCAAGGACATCGCCCGCCAGGGCGGCACCATCGATGTATTGATCAGCGCCCTGGGCAGCATGCTCAACAGCGCCCGGGTCGATCTGTTGCTGACCCTGTTCTCCAACTTCGCCGTGGCCTGTTCGTTCCTCGGCGTCACCCTCGGCTTGTTCGACTACATCGCCGACTCCCTGGGCTTCGACGACAGCCCCCGGGGCCGCCTGAAAAGCGCGCTGGTCACCTTCGCCCCGCCGATCGGCTGCGCGCTGGTCTGGCCGGAAGGCTTCATCCTCGCCATCGGCTTCGCCGGCCTGGCGGCGACCGTCTGGGCGGTGATCACCCCGGCCCTGCTCGCCCATGCATCGCGCAAACGCTTCGCCAGCCCGCTGTACCGGGTCTGGGGCGGCACGCCAATGATCGTCCTGGTGCTGCTGTTCGGCCTGGCCAACGCCCTGGCCCACCTGCTGTTCAGCTTCGACCTGCTGCCGGTCTGGCGTTAGCTGCCGGCCTCGGCCCAGGCAAAAAAAGGGGGCTCCTCGTCAAAGCGCCCCCCGATTTCACATATAAGGCGTTATGGATAACGCGGTGTCATCCTACACACGGAGCATTAGGGTTAAGGTTTGAGTTGCAAGGCGATGTAGTTCGGACGTTTACGGCAAAGGCTGGGCTGGATCTACGACGTTCCGAGCATTGTGTTCCTGCATACGGGTTACAACGTGTACACCCCAGCAGCAGGCCGCACGACGGTCGCGGCGGATCGGGCAAAAGCATCCCGTGCGGATGGTGTTCCTCGGCTACGCCGGTAGCTCGCAGTTCACCTGTCTGAGGCCTTTTTTTGCAGTTGAACCAGAAATGCTTCTGCCGATCTTCACTGCGGAACAGGACAACTCTTGGCCGCGGCCTGGAGCGCCTTGGCGTAGTCCACATAGGTTTCGGGATCGTAGGGTTCGGCGGTTATGTCAAAACTCGACTCGCCGTCGTACTCGATTTCCTGCCAAACTTTCAAGATCCACTGCCTACCTTCATGCTTGGCCAGCAAGTCAAAGACATGGCTATTGAGATCACTGTTCTCGTCAAGAACGGAGCTGTAATAACTCAGGCTTTTGTACCAGTCGGGCATCGCCGTGACGGCTCTGATGGCCACTTTCGCGAGTTTCTCATCGGCGTCACTCAAGGTGTACATATCGCCAATAGTGAGCTTATTGGCTCGTTTCAGCTCCGTCACAGGCACGGGTAGCGGCTGGCGGCTGATGAGGCGTGTGCGGCCGCAATGGAAAACCCAGCGGCTGGTCTTCACATAGTCGTCGGCATAGATTACTACGCCGTTGCCCATGTCCGTCTTGTATACGCTCGTCATCATTTTGAACCCGTAGTAGCTCGCGACCAGTAGCAGCGAAGAGAAAATGGCTGTTGCGATCCAGAAAGTCTTACTTCGGTAAAAACTCAAAATGCCCTCCCGGTACGCCAAGGGGCGTGTCGCCTGAGATCACGGGATTTATGGCACCCATGGTCTGGTAAGTGAAATCAAACATGTAGGCATTATTCTTGCGTTCCTTGGCCAGCGCACGCCATTTTCTACACCACTCTTCCCCGGGTGCGGCGTTATCGCTGATCCCGCACAGTTTGCCCAACTGACGCTCTTCGAACGAACCCCAGGTGTTCTTGTAGTCCGAACGTCGAACAAAGGCGTGCACCTTGATCTCCAGGTGATTGGCCAGCAACTGCGCCAGACTTTCGTTGGTCTGTGGAAAGAACTGGATGCCATCTTCGACAGGGAAGTCCGACCGATTGCCCATACCTGTCCTACAGGCGTAGCTGTCGATCTGCGCCGAACGGGCAAACGCCGAAGGTGAAATCTTGTCGTAGCTCAGTACGTCCAGGGACATTTGGAAGTCCCCGGCAAGCTGATAGCCGAAGGCAATCCGATGCGGCACGCCGTGGCTGAACAGCGATAAGTGTTCGATGGGTGATTGCTTGCGGTCCTTGCCCTGGTTCAGGTAGTCGATCAGTTCCTGGACGTTGGCTACGCCAATAAAGCCAGCACCATAGGCGTCGGCGGATTCGCGTGCAGCACTGAGCATTGTTTCACTGTATGACGGGGTGAACACCATCAGCGTCCGCGTCAGGGCGGGCTTGCTGCGTTTGAATTCGGCCAGCTCGCGCACGGCTTGGCCGATGAACATCATTTGGTTGCCCGCGCTTTTGTCGTGCTGACTACCGGCGACTGCTATTAGCTCGGGAGTCAACGGCTCCTTGGGGGCTGTTGAGGACGAACTGCCGGGTTGTACCAGAGCGCCCGAGAGCAAGGCGCGCTGCTCCAGTTGTGAGTCGGCCAGCAGCTCAGACATCAGTTGATCATTCACTGAGCCGTCCGGGCGCACGGCGCCGAGCTTGGCGAAGTCAACGATAACCTGGATTGCTGCGCCGCCGAACTGGAAGCCGCCGAAGGTATCGGGACTGCCCGAGATGATCGTTCCACCGTGACTGGTCGGGCTCCCTAAGTGGGCCATGGGGCGGCCATTCAGGATGATCGAGGGAAACCCCGTGGTGATGACCGCGCCACAACCGCAAGTGTCACCGACTCGGGCTGCTCCCATGAAGTTGATGTTGATGTCACCAGAAGCGCAAGCAATAGGTGTCGTACCGTGACCGGGAAGCGGGCAGACGTGTTTGTCGCCCAGGCGAGCAGAAGAGAGCATTTATCGTCCTTGCATTAGCTGATCCGTGGGAGAAAAACTCGGCTCCTCATAGAGCTTTGCGAACCTAGCAAGTAACGATGGGTAAGGCTTTAGGACGATTCTGAACTATTGTTCCGTGGCTGTTGTGGTAGATCATCTACTGTAGGCGTGACCTCCGTATTTGCTCTTACGTGGCATGGTCTGATTTTCCTGCTTACTTCTCGGCTTCCTGTTCCTGGGTCAATACATGGGTCATGGCTACTTTTCCGTGGTCAATGGGGGTAATTCGTTGCCGATAGCCGCAACCTGTTTATTGAATTTGTCCATGGCTGCAAATTTCATAGCGACCCAACCCGCAAGGGCAGATAGCCGTACATGCCTTGAGCAGCCCACCCCTGCAAAGGCATCTGCTAGTTCTGGAAGTTCGCGCAGATCGAAAGCGATTTTCTTGCCATCAGTCGTGATGCTGCTAACGATGTACAGCATGTCTACTTCGGCTTTCAGCACTGTCCCTACCGATACGGTTTCACCGCTTGCCAGCACAGCAATGGTTTGAGGCCCGGCGCGATAGTCACTCGCCATTCTTTACATGGTCATTTCCATTGTGTCTGTGACTGTCGGTAGCCGACTCGCTGAATCAGCTCTCGACAGGTCTGGTTAGCTTCAGGCCTGCATTCGCTTAAATTTCAGTAGCCGACATTCACTCCGGCACGGTCTGAGGGGACAGGCAAAGAAAAAAAGCCCCGCCGAAGCGGGGCTGAAACGAAAGGAGCTTTAACGGATGAGAAAGAGCTCTTTACAGCAAGTGCATCGACATCAGAACACGTACTGGGCGCGAACGATGAAGCCGTCGCCGTCGTCGTCACCGGTACGTGCGGCTGGAGTACCACCGCTGGCGGCCGTGGCGTTGGTGACCTTGTCGGTCTTGGCCTTGACGTAGGTGGCGGAGATTTTCACTGCTTCGTTGGCGTACCAGTTCACACCCAGGTTGTGCACCTTGACTTCGGCATCGCCGACGTCGCGGGTCAGGCTGGCGGTGGTGATGTTGTCGTCTTCGACGGTCATGCTGTCGTAACGATAGAACAGTTCCCAGGCGCCGAAGGCTTTGTTGGCCGGCTTGATGGCGTCGAACTTGCCAACCTTGTAGCCGCGGGATTCGCCGGTCAGGGTGTAGGCGCCCTGCACGTAGAAACCGTGGCCCTTGATGTCTTCGAAGGCGCTGGAGTCAGCCTTGGTCTTGCGGGTGATGTATTCACCCTGGATCGAGGCCGGGCCCATGGCGAACGCGGCTTCCAGACCAAAAGCGGTGTCACGGTCGTAGGAGCCGGCTGGCGAACTGGAGCTGCCGCCCAGCACCGGACGGTTGCCGTTGGTGCCGGCATCGTTACCACCCAGGGTCTCGACGCCACGCATGCCCATACGGGTGCGATAACGGGAGTCGAAAGCGGTGTCGGAGACATCGCGCGAAGCCACGTTCACACCGAAGTGCAGGACGTTGCCGGCATCGTGCATCGGGGCGAAGACGAAGCGACCGTTGACCTGCTTGACGCTGTCGCCGTCGGTGTCGTCGGTGTCCTTGCTGAACACGCCGGCCGAGGCATAGAAGGAGTCGGCGAAGGTGCTGGAAGCCTGCAGGCCCATGCCGTTCTGGTGGGTGTTGGCCCAGTCGACCATGTCGTAGGCGATGTTGCGTTCAGGTGCGGTGACCCACTTGGAGCTGGTGGCTTTTTCCAGGCCGAAGTCCGGGTCGAAGCGACCGACCTTGATCGACACCGGCTTGAAGCCGTTGTAAGCCAGCGAGGCTTCGTCGAAGTAGCCGTTATCGGAGTCACCGGTGTTGTGGGAGAAGTCGTAGTTGATGGTGTAGGCCCAGTCGGTGTACAGCACGCCGGACAGCTCGAGGAACGCGCGACGGAAGTAAGCGGCGTCGGCGCTGTCACCGTTCTTGGTGTAGACACCGTCGAAGCGGCTGTAGTCGGCTTGCAGGCGACCACCGAGCTTGAAGCTGAACTCTTTGTCTGTGGTGGCAACCTCAAGGCCGCCCTTGGTCTTGACTACGATATCGGCGCCATCGGTGGTGACGGTGCCAGCGAAAGCCTGGGCGGTAACTGCCAGGGCCAGGGCGCTGGCGGCAAAACCGGCGAAGTGCTTACGGATCATCGAAGATTTCCCCTAATTGGTGGTCTGTAGCGCTGGAAAAAACACGCGAGTCAGGCCCGCTTGTGTTGGGAGGGAATCTTGGCGGCGGGTTATTTCAGGGGAGTTGCTGCTAGATAAATATTTGATGACAGCGGAACTTTTTTACTTCCAAACGAAATAAGGCAAAAAGCCTGCTCTAGAGCCTTGGGCGGGGGATTTCGGAAAAAACGGGATCCAATGTAGCCGCTGCCGAAAGCTGCAATCGGCCCGGGCCGCGTTCGGAGAACGGCCGCAGCGATTTCAAGGTCGCCGAAGGCCTTCGGCCTTATCGCAGCCTGCGGCAGCGGCTACAGGAATGCGTACGCCTTGCATGCGTTGGTGTAACCGCTGGCGAAGCCTGCAATCGGCCCGGGCTGCGTTTGGAGAACGGCCGCAGCGATTTCAAGATCGCCGAAGGCCTTCGGCCTTATCGCAGCCTGCGGCAGCGGCTACAGGGATGCGTACGCCTTGCAGGCGTTGGTGTAGCCGCTGGCGAAGCCTGCGATCGAGCGCGAAGCGGTCGCGCTCTTGAGGACCTTGAGGCTTCAGCGGCTACGGGAGGATTGTCGGGTGAATCAGGTGTCGCGCTTGCGCTCGGCAGCCAGGCGTTCGGCCAGGGCGTCGACATCGGCGACGGGCGCTTGCGGCATCTTGCGCAAGGTGGCTTGCATCAGGCGCATCTGCCGCAGGAAACGCCGGCAATTGGGGCAGAACAACAGGTGATGGCGCTGGATCAGGCGCTGGCGAAAGCTCAGCTGACCATCGAGATAGTCGCTGGAGCGTGCCACTTGTTCCTTGCAGGTCAGCATTGGCCGGTCTCCTCGAAGTGCTCCACCGTGGCAAAAATCTTCAGCCGCGCCCGGTGCAGCAGCACCCGGACATTGGAGAGGGAAATGTCCAGAAGATTACAGATCTCCTCCAACTCCAGGCCCTGGCGCTCGCGCAGGGTCAACACGCTGCCTTGCAGTTCCGACAGGCTCAGCAAGGTGTGCTCCAGGCATTCGCGCAGCTCGGCCTCGGTGAGCAGGGCTTCCGGGGTGTCGGCGTGCCAGGCGAACGGCGCCACCAGCCAGTGCCCGTCAGAGGAAGAAAAACGTTCGTCGCCAATGGTGCCATGGGGGGACGGCAGGTCATCCAGCAGGACTTCCCGGCGGTTCTGTTTGTAGCGGCTTTTCGCCGAGTTGGCGGTGATGGTCAACAGCCAGGTCTTGAGGCTGGAACGCCCCTGGAAACCGGCCAGGTTGCGCACCACCGACAGCCAGGCATCCTGCACCACTTCATCGGCGTGGCGCTGGCCGACAATGGCGTAGGCCACAGCGCGCATGGCGCTCTGGTAGGTATTGACCAGTTCCTTGTAGGCCTTTTGCTCGCCGGCCAACAGGCGTTCAAGCAGTTGCGTGTCGTCAGCTGCGGACATTCATGCCTCGTAATCGGAATCAGGGATCACAGCCGGCCGGCGCCGTCGTCTCCCGGCAGGAACCGACGGCCGCCAATCAGCGGCTGCGATCCATAAGACTGTCAACGCTTGCGCAGAAGCACACTGCCAATCGAATAACCGGCGCCAAACGAGCTGAGCACCGCTAGCGAGCCGCTGCTCAGGTCATCCTGGTTCTTGTGGAAAGCGATCACCGAACCAGCCGAACTGGTGTTGGCGTAGGTGTCGAGAATCACCGGCGCTTCCTCTTCGGTGGCCTCGCGGCCCAGCAGCTTCTTGACGATCAGGTGGTTCATGCTGAGGTTGGCCTGGTGCAGCCAGAAACGCTTCACGTCGCTGACGTTCAGCTGGTTTTCCTGCAGGTGCTCGGCGATCAGTTCCGCCACCATCGGGCAGACGTCGCGGAACACCTTGCGGCCTTCCTGCACGAAGAGTTTGTCCGGCGCGCCGATGCCCTCTTCCGCGGCGCGGTTGAGGAAGCCGAAGTTGTTGCGGATGTTGTTGGAGAACTTGGTCAGCAGCTTGGTGCTGATGATGTCGAACTGGTACGGCGAGGTGGCCAGGTCAGCCCGCTCGATGATCACCGCGGTGGCCGCGTCGCCGAAGATGAAGTGGCTGTCGCGGTCGCGGAAGTTCAGGTGGCCGGTGCAGACTTCCGGGTTGACCATCAGGATCGCCCGGGCCTGGCCCAGCTGCACGCTGTTGCAGGCGGCCTGGATGCCGAAGGTGGCCGAGGAGCAGGCCACGTTCATGTCGAAACCGAAACCGGCGATGCCCAGGGCTTCCTGGACTTCGATGGCGATGGCCGGGTAGGCGCGTTGCAGGTTGGAGCAGGCGACTATCACCCCGTCGATGTCCGCGGCGGTCTTGCCGGCGCGTTGCAGGGCCTGTTCGGCGGCGCCGATGGCCATCTGGCAGAGCACCGACCATTCGTCGTTGGAACGCTCGGGCAGGCGCGGAGCCATGCGCTGCGGGTCGAGGATGCCGTCCTTGTCCATGACAAAGCGGCTTTTGATGCCGGAGGCCTTTTCGATGAAGGCCGCGCTGGATTCGGTCAGGGCCTGAACGTCGCCGCGCTCGATCGCTTGCGCGTTGTCGGCGTTGAACTGATGCACGTAGGTGTTGAAAGACTCCACCAGCTCTTCGTTGGAGATGCTGTTGGCCGGGGTGTACAGGCCAGTGCCGCTGATGACGACGTTATGCACGGTCATTCCTCTAGTTCTGTTGAGGCAGAAGGTATTGGCACCGTCGTACCAAACCGTAAATGGTCTATCCCGATTGGCGGAATCGGACCTGACATCGCTTTATTCCGCTTTGCCCGGGCGGCGAAGGCTCAAAACCGCGGGGCCGGCATTTATAACGGCGAAGTTTGCCATAAACGCTGGCGTTTGGCCCCATCGGCAAGCGTAATCGCCGTAACGCCGCCGATCCCTGTAGCCGCTGCCGTAGGCTGCGATAAGGTCCGAAGGACCTTCCCGCGATCTCAGGGAGCATGCCCTCTTCGAGGTCGATCGCAGCCTGCGGCAGCGGCTACAGGGATGACTACGATCAGGCTTCCACCTGGCTCCACTGTTTGTTCAGGCGCTTGTCGGAAATCGGCGCCTTGGTGCCCAATTGCTGGGCGAACAGCGATACCCGGTATTCCTCCAGCCACCAGCGGTACAGCTCCAGCTGCGGGTCGCGCTTGCCTTCCTGGGCATGCTTGCCGGCACGGGCCTGGTACTGGTTCCACAGGCCGGCCAGTTCGGTACTCCAGACCCGGTCCTTCTGCACCTGGCTGCCGAGTTTCTCGAAACGCAGCTCGACGGCCTTGAGGTAACGCGGCAGTTCCTTGAGCCATTGCGTCGGGGTTTCGCGGACAAAACCCGGGTACACCAGATGGCCGAGCTGTGACTTGATGTCGTTCAGCGCTACCGCCTGGGCCAGGTCGATCTTGCCCTTGAAGCGCTTTTGCAGGCCGTGCCAGAGCTTGAGGATGTCCAGAGTCAGGCGCGCCAGGCGCTCGGCGTGCTCGGTCCAGCTGCCGCGCTTGCGCTCGGCCAGCGATGCCAGGCCGGCGCCGTCCCGGGGCAAGCTGTCCTCGCCTTCCAGCACGCAGCTGTCGAGGCTGGCCAGCAGGATGTCTTCCACCAGGGCATCGACACGCCCCAGTTCGCGATACAGCAGGCCCAGCTCGGTCAGCCCAGGCAGCTTGTTGCGCAGGAACTTGGCCGGCTCGGCCAGCTGTTGCAGCAACAGGCGCTGCAAGGCGCGACGATGCTGGAACTCGGCTTCGGCCGGGGTGGAGAAGCGCCCCTCCTTGACCGTGCCCCCCTCTTCTACAAGCGCCGGATACACCGTCATCGACAGCCCGGCGATCTTCTGCTGGGTCTTCTCCGCCACCGCGGCGAACACCTTGGCCTCTACCGGTTGCTGGCTTTTCGCAGTTTGCGGCACGGCCAGGGCAGCCTGGCTGGCTTCGGCGAAACGCGCGGTCAGCTCGGCCAGGTCGCGGCCTTCGCCGAGGAACTTGCCCTGGGCGTCGACGATTTCCAGGTTCATCCGCAGGTGGCTTTCCACCTGTTGCGCCGACTCGGCCCAGGCCTCGTCGCTGACCCGCGCCCCGGTCATGCGCAGCAGTTCGCGACCCAGCGCCTGGGGCAGCGAGCCCTGGGCGAAGTCGATACGCGCCAGGGCCGCCTTGACGAAGTCCGGCACCGGCACGAAGTTCTTGCGCAGCGCCTTGGGCAGGTTGCGCACCAGGGCGATGCACTTGGCCTCCACCAGCCCCGGCACCAGCCATTCCAGGCGCTCGGCGGGCAAGGCCGGCAGCAGCGGCGCCGGCACCCGCAGGGTCACGCCGTCCCGTGGGTGGTTGGGCTCGAAGTGGTAACTCAGGGCCAGTTCCAGGTCGCCGATCTGCAGAGTGTCCGGGTACTGCATGGCCGTGACTTCACTGGCCTCGCGGGCCAGCACGTCTTCCTCGCGCATGATCAGCAGCTGCGGGTCTTTCTGGCTGTTGACCCGGTACCAGCTGTCGAAGGTCGCGGTCTGGTGGATCTCCGCCGGCAGGCGCGCATCGTAGAAGGCGAACAGGGTTTCCTCGTCAGCGAGGATGTCGCGGCGCCGGGCCTTGGCTTCCAGCTCGTCGAGCTGTTCCAGCAAACGGGTGTTGGCACTCAGGCACTTGGCTTTCGATTGGATCTCGCCACGCACCAGGCCTTCGCGGATAAACAGCTCGCGCGACACCAGCGGGTCCACCGGCCCGTAATGCACCGGACGGCGGCCGACCACGATCAGGCCGAACAGGGTGATCTGCTCGTAGGCCACCACCTGCCCGCGCTTCTTCTCCCAATGGGGTTCGAAGTGGTTCTTCTTGATCAGGTGCCCGGCCAGCGGCTCGATCCAGTCCGGTTCGATCTTGGCCACCATGCGCGCATAGAGCTTGGTGGTTTCCACCAGCTCGGCGGTCATCAGCCACTGCGGACGTTTCTTGCCCAGCCCGGACGATGGATGTACCCAGAAGCGCCGCTGACGGGCACCGAGGTAGTCGCCCTCCTCGGTCTTCTGGCCGATCTGGCTCAGCAGGCCGACCAGCACCGCCTTGTGCAGCTTGGGATAGTCGGCCGGTTCCTTGTTCAAGCTCAGCTGCAGGTCGCGGCAGATCAGGCTCAGCTGGCGATGGGAGTCGCGCCACTCGCGCAGGCGCAAGTAGTTGAGGAAATTCTTGCGGCACCAGTTACGCAACGGGCTGGCGGTCAGCGCCTGGCGCTGCTCTTCGAAGCCGCGCCACAGATTGACCAGCCCGGCGAAATCCGAGTCGGCGTCCTTCCATTGCGCATGGGCCTGGTCGGCCGCCTGCTGGCGCTCCGGCGGCCGCTCGCGCGGGTCCTGGATCGACATGGCGCTGGCAACGATCAGCACTTCCTGCAAGCTGCCCAGCTTCGCCGCTTCCAGCAGCATGCGGCCCATGCGCGGGTCCACCGGCAGCCGCGCCAGCTGGCGGCCCAGCGGCGTCAGCTGGCTGTTGCGGTCCACCGCCGAGAGCTCTTGCAGCAGGTTGAAACCGTCACTGATGGCCTTGCCGTCCGGCGGCTCGATAAAGGGGAAGGCAGTGATTTCACCGAGGCGCAGATGGAGCATCTGCAGGATCACCGCCGCCAGGTTGGTGCGCAGGATTTCCGGGTCGGTGAATTCCGGACGGCCGTTGAAATCCTCTTCGCTGTACAGGCGCACGCAGATACCCGGCTCGACCCGGCCGCAGCGGCCTTTACGCTGGTTGGCGCTGGCCTGGGAAATCGCTTCGATGGGCAGGCGCTGGACCTTGGCCCGGTAGCTGTAGCGGCTGATCCGTGCCGTGCCGCTGTCGATCACGTAGCGGATACCCGGCACGGTCAGCGAGGTCTCGGCGACGTTGGTCGCCAGCACCACCCTGCGGCCCGGGTGCGACTGGAAAATCCGCTGCTGCTCGGCCGGCGACAGGCGCGCATACAGCGGCAGGATCTCGGTGTGTTTGAGCTGGGCCTTGCGCAGCATTTCGGCGGCGTCGCGAATCTCCCGCTCGCCCGGCAGGAACACCAGCACGTCACCCGGGCTGCGGCGTTCGCTGCGCTCATGGGCGGCGATTTCATCCAGGGTGGCGAGGATCGCCTGGTCCACCGTCAGGTCGTCCTCGACCCGGTTGCCCTCTTCGTCCTGCTCCAGGGTCAGCGGGCGATACCAGGTTTCCACCGGGAAGGTGCGGCCGGAAACCTCGACGATCGGCGCGTCGTCGAAGTGCTTGGAGAAGCGCTCCAGGTCGATGGTCGCCGAAGTGATGATGACCTTGAGGTCCGGACGCCGCGGCAGCAGGGTCTTCAGGTAGCCCAGCAGGAAGTCGATGTTCAGGCTGCGTTCGTGGGCTTCGTCGACGATGATGGTGTCGTAGCGTTCCAGGTAGCGGTCGTTCTGGGTTTCCGCCAGCAGGATGCCGTCGGTCATCAGCTTGATCAGGGTGTTCGAGTCGCTCTGGTCCTCGAAGCGCACCTGATAACCCACCAAAGCACCTAGCGGCGTCGCCAGCTCTTCGGCGACCCGGCTGGCCACGCTGCGCGCGGCGATCCGCCGAGGCTGGGTGTGGCCGATCAGGCCGTGCTGGCCGCGACCGATTTCCAGGCAGATCTTCGGCAACTGGGTGGTTTTACCCGAGCCGGTTTCGCCGGCGATGATCAGCACCTGGTGCTTTTGCAGCGCCGCCTTGATCTCGTCGCGCTTGGCGGCGATCGGCAGGCTGTCGTCGTAGCGAATCGACGGCACGCTGGCGCGCCGTGTCAGCACCTGGGCGCAGGACGCCTGCATGCGTTCGACCCACTGCCCAAGCTTGGCCTCGTCGGGCTTCTTGCGCAGCTCAAGCAGCTGCCGGCGCAACCGGTGACGGTCGGCGAGCATGGCTTGGTCGAGGTTTTTCAGCAGTTGGTCGATTGCAGGCGATTCGGAAGTCATCAGGTACGCAAGGGTCGTCTATTTATGCAGGGGGCGGATTGTCGCAGATTTGCGCCGGTAAATGCTGCATGGGCATTCGCCCCTCCTTGTAGGAGCGAGCTTGCTCGCGATCGAGTGCGCAGCACTCGCCGAGCAGACAGGATGGCGTACCAGGTGGAGCAGTGGCGCTGGCAGGAGCGGCCTGCGGCCTATCGCGAGCAAGCTCGCTCCTACAGAGGTGGTACGGGGTTATTCGTTATCCCGCTCCTTGCGCCGGTAGGGGAACACATCGATCACCTTGCCGGCGCGAATGGCGTCCTGCAGGCCTTTCCAGTAATCGGCGTTGTACAGCTCGCCGTGCAACTGGTCGAACAGCTTGCGCTGCCCGGCGTCGGCGAACAGGAACGGCGGGAACTCCTCGGGGAACACGTCCAGCGGGCCGATGGAGTACCAGGGCTCGGAGGCCATCTCGTCCTCCGGGGTGCGCGGCGCCGGGATATGGCGGAAGTTGGCTTCGGTGAGGAAGCAGATCTCGTCGTAGTCGTAGAACACCACCCGGCCATGGCGGGTGACGCCGAAGTTCTTCAGCAGCATGTCGCCGGGGAAGATGTTGGCCGCGGCCAGTTGCTTGATCGCCAGGCCGTAGTCCTCCAGCGCTTCGCGCACCTGGGCCGGGTTGGCGTGGTCCAGGTAGAGGTTGAGCGGGGTCATGCGCCGCTCGGTCCAGCAGTGGCGGATCAGCACCGTATCGCCCTCCACCGACACCGTCGACGGCGCCACTTCCAGCAGTTCCGCCAGGCACGTCGGGTCGAACTTGCCCAGGGGAAAGCGGAAATCGGCGAACTCCTGGGTATCGGCCATGCGCCCTACCCGGTCGACGCTTTTCACCAGGCGGTACTTCTCGATCACCGTGGCGCGGTCGACGTTTTTCGACGGCGAGAAGCGGTCCTTGATGATCTTGAACACGGTGTTGAAGCCCGGCAGGGTGAACACGCTCATGACCATGCCGCGCACGCCCGGGGCCATGATGAACTGGTCGTCGGTGTTGGCCAGGTGGTTGATCAGCGCCCGGTAGAACTCGGACTTGCCGTGCTTGTAGAAACCGATGGAGGTGTACAGCTCGGCGATATTCTTGCCCGGCAGGATGCGCTTGAGGAAACCGATGAACTCCGCCGGCACCGGTACGTCGACCATGAAATAGGAACGGGTGAAGGAAAAAATGATCGACACATCGGCTTCGTCGGTGATCAGCGCGTCGATCTGGATGCCCCGCCCTTCTCGGTGCAGCAGCGGAATCACCAGCGGCCACTGCTCGTCGTGGGTGTAGATGCGTCCCACCAGATAGGCGCCTTTGTTGCGGTACAGCACCGAGGAAAACAGCTCCACCGCCAGCTCCGGGTCCTTGCACACCCAGTCCGGCAGGTTCTCCCGCAACTGCGACTCCAGACGCCGCAGGTCGCCGGGCAGGTCGGCATAGGCTTCGCTGAAGCTGTAGTCGACGAAGATCTGTTCGAGCATCGTCGACAGATGGCCTTGCGGCCGGTAGGTGCGGGTCTGCGCGGCCCGGGCGCGACGCAGGCTCGGCCGCGTGGTGTGGATGAACATGCAGCCGTCGCTGATCAGATCGTGGCTGAACAGGCCGCAGAAGGCCGAGTTGTACCAGGTCTCGGACAACTCATCGTCGAAGCGCAGGTCGATCAGGCTGATATAGGCGCTCTTCACCAGCGGCCACTGATTGACGTCGAGCAGGGTCTCCAGATCGAAGGCCGCGCGCAGCCGCTGCACGGTCTCGCCGACCTTTTCCTCGTACAGGTTGATCCGTGCCGCCGAGGCGGTCTGCGCCTCCTGCCACTGCGCCTGCTCGAAGCGTGCCCGGGCACCGTCGGTGATCTGGCGAAAGTGCTCGCGGTAATCGTCGAAGCCATCGAGGATCGTTCGAGCGATATCGGCGGCGGGCCATTTCTGCGGCATGGTGAGACCTCTGCGGGAATTCGGAAAAGCCTGAGCTTAGCCAGTGAACCGGGTGCAGGAGAAGTGCAATTTTCCGCCGATGGCGAGAGTCGCCGCCAATTCGACCGCAAGATAGCGATTGCTCGCGCCCCGTCTCTCGGCAACACTCTCGCCCTGCTGAAAAAAGGGCCCTTGCAAGGGCCATTAAAGGAGTTGCGCCGTGAGACTTGTCGATACCCTGCGTTTGTTGTCCCTGGCCGCGATCTGGGGCGCGAGTTTTCTGTTCATGCGCATCATCGCTCCAGTGATCGGCAGCATTCCCACGGCATTCTTTCGTGTCTCCATCGCCGCCACCGGCCTGCTGGTGATCCTCGCGCTGATGCGCATCAGCTGGGACTTCCAGGGCAAGTTCAAGACCGTGCTGCTGCTCGGCGTGATCAACTCCGGCATCCCCGCCACCATGTATTCGGTGGCGGCCCTGGTGCTGCCGGCCGGTTACTCGGCGATCTTCAATGCCACCACGCCCTTGATGGGCGTGCTGATCGGCGGGCTGTTCTTCCACGAGAAACTGACCCCGACCAAAATCGCCGGGGTCAGCCTGGGCCTGTTCGGCGTGGGCATCCTGACCCGCGCCGGCCCCATGACATTCGACCTGGAACTGCTGCTGGGCGCGCTGGCCTGCCTGCTCGCCACCACCTGCTACGGTTTCGCCGGTTTCCTCGCGCGGCGCTGGCTGGACCAGGCCGGCGGCCTCGACAGTCGCCTCTCGGCCCTGGGCAGCATGCTCGGCGCCAGCCTGTTCCTGCTGCCGATCTTCGCCTACAGCGCCATCAGCCAGCCGCCCGCCAGCTGGGGCGGCTGGAGCGTCTGGCTGTCGTTGCTGGGCCTGGGGCTGGCCTGCACCGCCTTTGCCTACATCCTGTATTTCCGCCTGCTGAGCTCGATCGGCCCGGTCAAATCCATGACCGTGACCTTCATGATCCCGCCGTTCGGGGTGCTGTGGGGCGCGTTGCTGCTGGATGAGCCGCTGTCCATGGCCCACTTGTATGGCGGCGTGCTGATCGCCGCGGCCTTGTGGCTGGTACTCAAGCCTGGGGCCCGGGTCGCCTCGCCCCAGGAACTGGCGGATCGCTGATCGCGTCGATTCACCCGACATCGCGAGCGGCCCTGGAACAGGGCGCGCTCGCCATGTGCACGGCAGTTTCGATCGGACTTGAACGGAACCGAATTGAATATTGGATGGCGCAACTTCTGCCCTTCGGCAAAAAACTTAAAACAACAAATAACCACCGCCTTCTTCAAAAAACAAATAACGCCCTCCCAATAAAACCTCCCCCCCTGAAACAAAAAAATCACTCCCCCCGCCGTTTTTACTTTTACCACCCTCTTTTACGCCCCTCGACCAAAACCCATAAAACTTGAATAGAATTCGCTAAAAAAGCCATCTCCAGACACTTCCACCACCAATAGCAATGAACTAACCATAACTAACAAGGATTATTCTCGACCATCACAAAGATATTTCTGAAAAGTTTCAAAAAAGTTCTCGACCTCTCTCCCCACGTATATTCCCGCCTTCTTCTTTATTAAGTTACCGACCCTCTCGCAACTTTCCGGACAACTTGATCAGCCATTCAGCACTTATGAACAGATCACTCCGGCCGCACTGTTACAGCAGCGGCCCTATTGCACTTCATAGCCCAAAAACTCCGCTCCCGACCAACAAGCGCCTCGCGCTTCCGGGCAGCCATCGAACGCTTTCACCCCTCGGCGCGCGCCGCTGATCCCTAGCGCACTCGAGGCCATTTCCACCCCTCCGACCACACAGGCACCGCCTTGGAAAAGAAGACCATGACACCTCACAGTTTCAGCCCCTCCAGCACCGCGCTCGCCGTCGCACTGGCATTGAGCTCCTTCGCCCCGGCCGTACTCGCCACCACCAACTGGACCGGAGACGCCCATCACATTGCCTATGACCAGGACGGCAATCCCTATCGCGTCGACGACAGCAACGCCTGGGAAAACAGTGGCAACTGGAGCAACGGCGCTCCCGCCAGCAATGAGGAGGTCAACATCGATCGCCCCCTCGCCGGGCGCAACAACCAGGTCGCGCAACTGGACAGTGCGCGAACGGTCGGCAGCCTGAACGTCGGCACCGTCAACAACGGCCTGGGCCAGTTGAATGTCGGCGGCAGCGGCAAGCTGAACGTCGCTGACGGCTTCACCCTGGGCACCGTACAAGGCGCCACGGGCAAGGCCACCTTCAACAACGGCGCGACCTTGGACACCGGCGGCGACCTGATCGTCGGCAAAGGCGGCTCCGCCGACCTGAACCTCAAAGGCGGCGCCAAGGCCCGCTCCCAGGGCGACACCTTGATCGGTGTGGACCGCGGCGCATCCGGCACCCTCAGTGTCGACAGCAGCTCAACGCTGACCAGCGACAAGCGACTGGTGGTCGGCGGTGCAGGCAATGGCACCCTGCTGGTCAAGAATGGCGGCCAGGTCAACAGCCAGGACAGCCTCATCGCCGCCGACCTCGGTTCCAATGGCAGCGCCAGCCTCGATGGCGCGGACAGCCTGTGGAAAACCCTCGGCGATATGATCGTGGGCCAGGCCGGCAATGGCTCGCTGTCGCTCACCAACGGTGCCAAGGTGCAGACCGCTGGCAACACCGTCCTCGGCGCACAAAAAGGCTCAAGCGGTACGGTCAGCCTCGACAACGGCACCCTGTCCACCGACAAGACCCTGATCGTCGGCGGCGCCGGCAACGGCACCCTGGAGATCAAGAACGGCGGTCAGGTGGAGAGTCAGGACGGCATCATCGGTGCCAAGCAGGGCGCCAGTGGCAGCGCCAGCCTCGATGGCGCGGGCAGCCTCTGGGAAACCCTCGGCGACATGACCCTGGGCCAGGGCGGCAACGCCAGCCTGGCACTCGCCAACCAGGGCGCGGCCAAAGTCGGCGGTGGCACCTTGCGGATCGCCGCCGACAGCAGCTCCAACGCGGCACTTTATGTGGGAGCCACCAGCGACAAGGCCGCCGACGCCAAGGGCGCGGGCCGGCTGGAAGCCAAACGCGTGGTCTTCGGCGAAGGCCAGGGCCTGGTCCAGTTCAACCACAGCGACCGCAATTACCAGTTCGATGCCGGTTTCGAAGGTCAGGGCCGCATCAATCACATCGCCGGGCAGACCCTGTTCAACGGTGACTCCAGCGGCTTCACCGGTCAGTTGAACGTCAAGGGCGGCGAACTGCTGCTGAACAACCGCATGGCCGGGCAAGTGCAGGTCGACCAGAACGCCAGCCTGCACATCGGTGCCTTCAACGGCAGCCAAGGCGAAGTGCTCAGCGATATCGGCAACGATGGCCAGGTGGTGTTCGATCGCAACAACCAGTACCAGTACGACCACGTCATCCACGGCAGCGGCTCGGTCGAGCAGCGCGGCACAGGCACGACCCTGCTCAGCGGCGAAAACACCTACAAGGGCGGCACGCTGGTCAGCAACGGCACCCTGCAACTGGGTGCCGGCGCGAACGGCGGCAACAGCGGCTCGATCCTCGGCGACGTGCAGATCGACGCACCCGGCAGCCTGGTGTTCAACCGTGCCAACGACTACCGCTTCGGCGGCGCCCTCTCCGGTACCGGTACCCTCTATAAGCGCGGCGCCGGGCGCACCGAGCTGAGCGGCGACAGTTCCGCTTTCCACGGCCGCAGTCATGTCGATTCGGGCATCCTCGCCGTCAACGGCAAGCTCGGCGGCTCGACCGAGGTGCATGACGGCGCAACCCTGGCCGGCAACGGCCAGGTCGGCAACGTCACCCTGCACAAAGGCGCGACCATCGCCCCTGGTAACTCCATCGGCACCCTGAGCCTGACCGGCGATCTCGACCAGCGCAGCGGTTCGACTTTCCATGCCGAACTGCTGAGCACCGGGGCCAACGACCGGCTGCTGGTGAACGGCGCGGCGCGACTCGAAGACGGCAGCATCATCAACGCCGACAAACTCGACAGCACACGCTACGAGCTGGACCGTCGCTACCTGGCGCTCGCCACCCAGCAGGGCCTGAGCGGTCGTTACCAGTTGACGGGCGATACCTGGGTATCGACCTTCTATGACCTGGTGGACAACTACGACAGCCACAACGCCTACCTGGATGTGCAGCAGACGCGCCTGTTCCAGGAAGCCGCCCTCACCCGTAACCAGCGGGCCACTGCCACCGCGGCACAAAGCCTGAAAGGTTCCGCCGTGCCGGCGCTGACGCCACCGGTGCACAACAAACTGTTCGAGGCCATCGCCTATCTGCCCGATGACCACCAGGCACGCGACGCCTTCGATCAACTGTCCGGCGAGTTCCACAACTCCAGCCGTTCGGCGCTGATCCAGGACAGCCGCCTGGTGCGCGACGCGGCGAACAGCCGCCTGCGCTCGGCGACTGTCGCCCAGGCCCGTGACACCGCGAGCGACGCGCACTCCGGCCTGACGCCGTGGATCACCACGCTGGGCAACTGGGGCGAGGTCAAGGGCGACAGCAATACCGCCACCCTGCGCAGCGACACCAAGGGCTTGCTCACCGGTGTCGATACCGCGGTCGGTGACAGCGGCCATATCGGCGCGCTGACCGGCTACAGCCGTACCGAGCTCAAGAGTTCGTCACGCGACTCGTCGAGCGACAACGACAATATCCACCTGGGTGTCTATGGCGGGGCACAGGTCGGCGGCTTCGACCTGCGTGGCGGCATGGCCTACACCTGGAGCCGGATCGACGCCAAGCGTTCGGTGAACTTCGCCGGCTACAGCGACCACCTGAAGTCCAAGCATGACGCCAATACCCTGCAAGCCTTCGGCGAACTGGGCCGGCGCTTCGACCTCAGCCCTTCGGTACAGCTGGAACCTTTCGCCAACCTGGCCTATGTGCAGGTCAAGAGCGAAGGCTTCAAGGAGCGCGGCGGCCCGGCGGCCCTGCGCGCCAAGCACGCGTCGGACGAGCAGACATTCTCCACCCTGGGCCTGCGCGCCAGCGCCGACAAGCAGCTGGAGAATGGCAAGCTGCTCACTGTGTTCGGTAGCGCCGGCTGGAAACACGCCCTGGGCAGCAACACGCCGTCCAACACCTACCGTTTCGACGGCAGCGATGCGTTCCGCACCGAAGGCGCGGCTTACTCGCGCAATAGCGCGGTCGTCGAAGCTGGGGTGGAAACCCGGGTGACTCCCGAGCTGAGCCTGGGCGCTGCCTACAGCGGGCAACTGGGCAACGGTGCCAGCGAACACGGCCTGCGCCTGAACGCCAGCTACCGCTTCTGACCCCACCCTGATCACGTAGCGGCGGCCCCGCTGCTGCGTGTTGTGGATTGACCGGCAAGGTGCACTTGCCGGTCTTTTTTTTGCCCTTGGCCAGGGCATGCCTCCAGCAGCAACGGATGCATCCGTGACTGCCATTCAATACCCGGCGCTCTGGCGCCGGGCATTGGCCTATACCTGGGTCATGGCGACGTCAGGGTAATCAGGTAGGTCCCCGAGTTCACCGGTTTGCCCGCTCCATCGACCAGCGCATATTGCTGATCGTAGTAGCGCCCTTCCTTGCCACTGTCCGTCACCAGCTTGACGTTGACCGGCGACTGGCCGACGGCCGTCACCGTGCTCGACGGACCGACACCCTGCACCCGGATGTCGTTGCCCCGCGACAGTTGCGGGCACTGGCGCAGGCTCAATACGGCCCCGCCATGGGCAGTCGAGCTTGGCGTGCAAGGCTCCTCGACGATGCTGCCGTGAAAATAGATCGTTCCCTGAATGCTTTGAGGGGCTGCGGAACAGATTCCACTCAAGCCTAGAAACATGCCGACACCTGCCAAAACCAGCTTGGTACTCATTCTGACTTTCTCCATTGGGCCTGAAGAGTATGTCGTCAGTGTAGAAGCAATCTTTAATTTTTAAGGTTTTTCCTATTCCCAAAGACGCAATAAATAGGGTAAAAGCGAATGCATTTTAGTGGCCATGAGCCATCACTATTATCGGCCAGTCCCAGCCAATCTGAAGGGTCCGCCCCAGGCAAAAAAAAGCGCAGCCCTCGCTCAAGCCGAAAGCTGCGCCCAACACCCATCAATCAGCTGTTTTTGCGGAACACGAACACCAGCCCGACGATGATCAACAGCATGCCGAGCACGCTCAGCAGCGCCAGCCGGTTACCGAAGAACAGGTAGTCCATCACGGCCGTCACCGCCGGCACCAGGTAGAACAGGCTGGTGACATTCACCAGATTGCCGCGAGCGATCAGCCGGTACAGCAGCAAGGTCGCCAGCACCGAGACCACCAGCCCCATCCACAGCGCCGGGACGATAAAGCCGACGCCGTGTTCGAAACGAAACGGCTGGAACGGCACGAACAGCGCGCACAACAACAGCCCGGCCAGGTATTGCACCGGCAGGGTACCCAGCGGGTTGTCGCTGATGCGCTTCTGCATGATCGAACCCAGGGTCATGCTGACCAGGGCCAGCAGGCCGAAGAGCATCCCGGCCAGCGACATGCCGGCCAGGCCGATGCCCTGATAGACCACCATGATCAACCCGGCCAGGCCCAGCGCCAGGCCGAACATCCGGCTCCAGGAACGCTGACGCTCCATGATCACCACGGTGAGGATGGGTTGCACCCCCATGATGGTGGCCATCACCCCGGGGGTGACCTTCAGGTCCAGGGCCAGCAGGTAGAAGATCTGGTAGGCCCCCAGCAACACCAGCCCGGTGGCCACCGCGTACAGCATCGGCTTGCGCCCGCGGGGCAACCGCAGCTTGAGCAAGGGAATCAACAGCAGCAGCCCGCACAGGGCGATGGCGAAGCGGAACAACAGGAAGGCAAAGGGCGAGGCATGGGCCAGGCCCCATTTGGAGAAGATCGCGCCACTGCTCCAGAGCAGGACGAACAGGCTCGTGGAAGCCGCCGCAAGCGCGGACTTTTTTGTCATGAGCAACATGAATACCACCTGTAATCAGGCAAATAGCCAACTCAGCCGAGGCTGAAATTCAGTAGTTTTTTCTGGCGGGCACGGGCAACAGCAGAGGTTGCTGATCAGCCCCGTGCGACAACGCCCGGCGGTGATACGACGGCGCACACCGGCGTGCTACTGACAGGTGGGGGGTAATGACTGATCTGCACAGGCTGCTGGTTCCCGCACGGCACGACGCCAGCGTTGACCGCTGAATCGACTACCGCGTTGATGAGGGAATGAGGCATGTGCTGATCTTTCTGAAGAGGAAGGTGAATCTTCTGATACACCGGGCGCCGACTATAACCAGCGCCCGATATTCATTGCAACGGCTTAGCCGAACAGCCAGTAACCCAGGGCGGTCAGGACCACCACCGCCAGCACCGGGCGCATGACGCGGTAGAGCTTCGGATTGCGGCGCTTCCATTGCTTGACCACGCCGCTGATCCGGTCGCTGAAACGCTTGCTCCAGGCATAGGCCTGGTTGATCCCGCCGACGCGCTCGTCGTCGAGGTTCTGCGGCGCGGTGGCACGCCCCAGCCAACCGCTGATCCAGCGGTTGACGCGGGTCATCAGCGAGTTGCTCAGCGGACGCTCGATGTCACAGAACAGGATGACCCGGGTCTTGTCGGTTTCGTTTTTCACCCAGTGCACGTAGGTCTCGTCGAACATCACGTCTTCGCCATCGCGCCAGGCGTAGACCTGGCCGTCGACGAAAATCCGGCAATCGTCGGAGTTCGGCGTGGACAGGCCCAGGTGATAACGCAGGGAACCGGCGAACGGATCGCGGTGCGGGTTCAGGTGGCTGCCACCGGGCAGCAGGGCGAACATCGCGCCCTTGACGTTGGGAATGCGGCTGACCAGTTCAACGGTCTTCGGGCACAGCAACTCGGCCGATGGTAGGGGTTTGTCGTACCACTTGAGGTAGAAACGCTTCCAGCCCTTCTTGAAGAACGAACCGAAACCGGCGTCGTTGTTCTTCTCGGCGGCGCGGATGTAACCCTCGTCGAACAGGTGCATGGCTTCGTCGCGGATCACTTCCCAGTTGTCCTTGAGCACATCCAGCTCGGGGAACTTGCTGCGGTCCAGGTAAGGCTTGGAAGGCACGCCGGAAAACAGGTACATCAAGGCGTTATAAGGAGCGAACAGCGCCGAATGGTTGACGAACTGACGCAGCACCGGCAGTCGAGCCTTGCCGCGTAAATGCACGTAGAGAGTGCTGCCGATGAATAGCAGCAACACCGCGGACTTGGCGGCAAACGAAAGGCTCATGCAATATCTCCTTGAAAAAATTACCAGCGGGGCAGCATTCATCCGGCATGGCAGCCGGCCATCATAAACACTCCTGGCCCCTGGAAAAACCCGCACAAACCGACAAACAGTGTTAACAGTCGTGCAACAAAACGCTAATTAACATAAGTCACCTGAACGCCAGCTGATGCATGTCAGCACAATTTCACCGTGCCCTGCACGCAACAGCCGCCGCACCTTCGATCGCCGGCAAGCCGGCTCCGGCGATCCCCTTTCCCTGGGTCTTACTGCTGGTTCTCCTGCTCGGTGAACAGGTCGCTGAACAGCATGCTCGACAGATAACGCTCACCCGAATCCGGCAGCACCACCACTATGGTCTTGCCCTGCATCTCGGGGGTTTCCGCCAGGCGCACCGCCACCGCCATCGCCGCGCCGCAGGAGATGCCACACAGAATCCCCTCCTCCTGCATCAGGCGCAGGGCCATGGCCTTGGACTCCTCGTCGCTCACCAGCTCGACCCGGTCGACCATCGACAGGTCGAGGTTGCTCGGCACAAAACCGGCACCGATGCCCTGGATCTTGTGCGGGCTGGGCTTGATCTCCTCGCCGGCCAGTTTCTGGGTGATCACCGGCGAGACGCTCGGTTCCACCGCCACCGACAGGATAGGTTTGCCCTGGGTTTTCTTGATGTAGCGGGAAACCCCGGTGATGGTGCCGCCGGTGCCGACGCCGGCCACCAGCACGTCCACGGCGCCATCGGTGTCATTCCAGATTTCCGGGCCAGTGGTTTTCTCGTGGATCGCCGGGTTGGCCGGGTTATCGAACTGCTGCGGCATGAAATATTTTTCAGGGTCGCTGGCAAGAATTTCCGCAGCCTTCTCGATCGCCCCTTTCATGCCCTTGGCCGGCTCGGTCAGCACCAGCTCGGCCCCCAGGGCCTTGAGCACCTTGCGCCGCTCGATGCTCATCGATGCCGGCATGGTCAGGACCAGCTTGTAACCACGGGCCGCAGCGACGAACGCCAGGCCGATGCCGGTGTTGCCCGAGGTCGGCTCGATGATGCTCATGCCCGGCTTGAGTTTGCCGCTGCTTTCCGCGTCCCAGATCATGTTCGCGCCGATCCGGCACTTCACCGAATAACCCGGGTTGCGCCCTTCGATCTTGGCCAGGATGGTGACGCCGCGGGGCGCGATGCGGTTGATCTGCACCAGCGGCGTATTGCCAATGGAATGGGCGTTGTCGACGAAAATGCGGCTCATGGCTGGGTCCTTGTACAGCGTGAAAGGAAGTCTCCAAGGGTATGCCTCGCACCCATGAGCGTCCAGTCGGGACGAACGACTGCGCTGCCGGGGAGTCAATCGCTATAAGGCATACGGCTGGAGATTCATGCCCATGAAACGTCGCTACAGTTGGCCCCTGTGGACCCTCGCCGGGGTGCTGGTGCTGCTGGCCGCCCTGCACATCGCCCTGCCCTATCTGGTGCGTGATTACCTCAATGACCGGCTGGCCAACATGGGCGACTACCGCGGCCAGATCACCGACGTCGACCTGGCCCTGTGGCGCGGTGCCTACCGGATCAACGGCCTGAAGATCGTCAAGGTCGACGGCAAGGTGCCAGTACCCTTCGTCAATGCACCGCTGGTCGATCTGTCGGTGAGCTGGCATTCCCTGTGGTACGACCACGCAGTGGTGGCCGAGGTGCAGTTCGTCGGGCCGCAGGTCAACTTCGTCGACGGCGGCGCCAACAAACAGAACTCGCAAACCGGCGAAGGCACCGACTGGCGGGTCCAGCTGAACAAACTGCTGCCCATCACCCTCAACGAAGTACAGGTCAGCGACGGCAAGATCAGCTTCCGCAACTTCAATTCCAAACCGCCGGTGAACATCAGCGCCACCCAGGTCAACGCCAGCGCCTACAACCTGACCAACGTGGTCGATACCCAGGGCAAACGCGACGCCCGCCTCGAAGGCAAGGCCCTGCTGGCGGGCCATGCGCCCCTGGAAACCAACGCCACCTTCGACCCGCTGAGCGACTTCCAGGACTTCGCGTTCCGCCTGCGCGTGCAGGATATCGAACTCAAGCGCTTGAACGACTTCGCCGCCGCCTATGGCAAATTCGACTTCAACGCCGGCCACGGCGACCTGGTGATCGAAGCCGAGGCCAAGAAGGGCCAGCTCACCGGCTACATCAAGCCGCTGCTGCGCGATGTCGATGTGTTCAACTGGCAGCAGGATGTCGAGAACAAGGACAAGGGGATCTTCCGCTCGATCTGGGAAGCCCTGGTGGGGGGCAGCGAAACCGTTCTGAAAAACCAGGGGAAAAACCAGTTCGCCACCCGGGTCGAACTCAAAGGCAGCGTACATCAGCGTGATGTCAGCGCATTCCAGGCTTTTTTGCAGATTTTGCGTAACGGTTTCATCGAAGCCTTCAACGCCCAGTATGAGCGCCCCAAGCCATCCGCTGACTGAGTCACCATGTGACGCCCCATTCAGAGACTGAATGGGGCGTCTGCGTTCACAGTCGACCGGGCGGCGCGCTATAGTCGGCCATCGTGTTTTATTCTTCCGACCTGCTCGATGCACGTCGGCGTTACCGTTCGAGGAATTGCAGATGAAGTTCGAAGGCACCAGCGCGTACGTCGCCACCGATGACCTGAAGCTGGCAGTCAATGCCGCCATCACCCTGGAGCGGCCGCTGCTGGTCAAGGGCGAACCGGGCACCGGCAAGACCATGCTCGCCGAGCAACTGGCCGAGTCCTTCGGTGCCAAGCTGATCACCTGGCACATCAAGTCCACCACCAAGGCCCACCAGGGCCTGTACGAGTACGACGCGGTGAGCCGCCTGCGCGATTCGCAACTGGGCGTGGACAAGGTGCATGACATCCGCAACTACCTGAAAAAGGGCAAGCTGTGGGAGGCCTTCGAATCCGAGGAGCGGGTGATCCTGCTGATCGACGAAATCGACAAGGCCGACATCGAGTTCCCCAACGACCTGTTGCAGGAACTCGACAAGATGGAGTTCTACGTCTACGAAATCGACGAGACCATCAAGGCCAAGCAGCGCCCGATCATCATCATTACCTCCAACAACGAGAAAGAGCTGCCGGACGCCTTCCTGCGCCGCTGCTTCTTCCATTACATCGCCTTCCCCGACCGCACCACCCTGCAGAAGATCGTCGACGTGCACTACCCGGACATCAAGAAGGACCTGGTCAGCGAAGCGCTGGACGTGTTCTTCGACGTGCGCAAAGTGCCGGGCCTGAAGAAGAAGCCTTCGACCTCCGAGCTGGTGGACTGGCTCAAGCTGCTGATGGCCGACAACATCGGCGAAGCGGTGCTGCGCGAACGCGATCCGACCAAGGCCATCCCGCCGTTGGCCGGTGCCCTGGTGAAGAACGAGCAAGATGTGCAGTTGTTGGAACGTCTGGCGTTCATGAGCCGTCGCGGCACCCGCTGAGAGGGCATTGTCATGCTGCTCAACCTGTTCAATGAAATGCGCGCCGCCAAGGTTCCGGTGTCGGTGCGCGAGCTGCTCGACCTGATCAACGCGCTCAAGCAGCGCGTGACCTTCGCCGACATGGACGAGTTCTATTACCTGTCCCGGGCGATCCTGGTGAAGGACGAGCGGCACTTCGACAAGTTCGACCGCGCCTTCGGCGCCTACTTCAACGGCCTGGAAAAACTCGACGACCACCTGCAGGCGCTGATCCCCGAGGATTGGCTGCGCAAGGAGTTCGAACGCTCGCTGACCGATGAGGAACGGGCGCAGATCCAGTCCCTCGGCGGCCTGGACAAGCTGATCGAAGAGTTCAAGAAACGCCTGGAAGAACAGAAGGAACGCCACGCCGGCGGCAACAAGTGGATCGGCACCGGTGGCACCAGCCCCTTCGGCTCCGGCGGCTTCAACCCGGAAGGCATCCGCGTCGGCGACGCCGGCAAGCGCCAGGGCAAGGCGGTCAAGGTCTGGGACCAGCGCGAGTACAAGAACCTCGACGACTCGGTGGAACTGGGCACGCGCAACATCAAGGTGGCCCTGCGCCGCCTGCGCAAGTTCGCCCGCCAGGGCGCGGCGGACGAGCTGGACATCGATGGCACCATCGACCACACCGCCCGCGACGCCGGCCTGCTGAACATCCAGATGCGCCCGGAACGGCGCAACAGCATCAAGCTGCTGTTGCTGTTCGATATCGGCGGCTCGATGGATGCCCACGTGAAGATCTGCGAGGAGCTGTTCTCGGCCTGCAAGACCGAGTTCAAGCACCTGGAGTACTACTACTTCCACAACTTCATCTATGAGTCGGTGTGGAAGAACAACCTGCGCCGCGGCTCGGAACGCACCTCGACCCAGGACGTGCTGCACAAGTACGGTGCCGACTACAAAGTGATCTTCGTCGGCGACGCCGCCATGGCGCCTTACGAAATCACCCAGGCCGGCGGCAGCGTCGAGCACTGGAACGAAGAAGCCGGTTATGTGTGGATGCAGCGCTTCATGGAAAAGTACAAGAAGCTCATCTGGATCAACCCCTACCCGAAAGACACCTGGGGCTACACCGCCTCGACCAACATCGTGCGCGAGCTGATCGAAGACCAGATGTACCCGCTGACCTTGCGTGGGCTGGAAGAGGGGATGCGGTTTCTCTCCAAATGATGGGCGCTGGCCGATCTGACGCTATCGCGGGCAAGCCTCGCTCCTACAGACTCAGGTTGTTCGCCCATCTCGCGAANCCCGCGATGCTTTTTCTGCCCTACACGAACCGCTGCAAAAACTCGATCTGCTGCCGATACGCCGTCTCCTGCACCACCGGCGTCAGGCGTATCTCGCTGCCCGGCAGGCATTGCGCCAGCCGCGCCAGCGCCAGGGGCGTCAAGGCTCCCAGCCGCGGATACCCACCGATGGTCTGCCGGTCGTTGAGCAGCACGATCGGCTGGCCGTCCGGCGGCACCTGGATCGCGCCCAGGGGAATGCCCTCGGAGATCATCGGCGCCCCTTGATAGCGCAATTGCGGCCCCAGCAGGCGCATGCCCATGCGGTCGGCGCGGCTGTCCAGGGTCCAAGCGCTGTTGAAGGCATCGAACAGGCTCTGCCCGCTGAACTGGCCGATCTGCGCCCCGAGAATCACCTCCAGCGGCGCCTTCGATTGCAGGTCCGGCAGTTGCTTGCCCGACAGTTCCCTGAGGTTCATCCCTGCCCCGGAATACTCCAGCCGCGCGCCTTCGGCCAGCGGCCGGCCGAAACCGTCGAGCCCGCCCAGTTCCTCGCGGACCACACTGGCGCAACTGCCCAACACCTTCGGTGCGTTGAAGCCACCGGGCGCCGCCAGATAGGCCCGCGCCCCCAGGTACGGCTGGGTGAAACGCAGCCGCTGGCCTTTTTGCAGGATAAAGCTGCGCCCCGGGCTGAGCGGACGCTCGTCGATACAGGCCCCCAGGTCGGCGCCCGCCAGCGCCAGCAGGCACAGCTCCTCGGCGACCACGCTGAAACCGCCCAGGGTGATCTCGATCACCGGCGCATCCAGGGCATTGCCCAGCAGCCAATTGGCCCAGGACATCGACACCCAGTCCAGCGCACCGCCCTGGGTCACGCCCAGGTGCCGCACGCCAAAGCGACCGGCGTCCTGCAACAGGCACAAAGGCGTGCTGGCTTCGATCGTCAGGCGGCTCATGCCGGCACCTCCAATGGCGTGTCGTCGCCGCCGAGGCGGATGAACTCGGCGTGGTCCACCGCGGCAAAACGCACGCTGTCGCCCGGTTGCATCAGGCTGTAGCCGTCGCGCTCGCGATCGAACAGGCGGCTCGGCGTACGCCCGATCAGGTTCCAGCCCCCCGGCGACACCACCGGATAAGCCGCGGTCTGCCGCTCGGCAATACCGACGCTACCGGCCGCCACGCGTTTGCGCGGCGTATCCAGGCGCGGCGCGGCCAGCACTTCGTCCACCAGCCCCATAAAGGCGAAACCCGGGGCGAAGCCGAGGGCGAACACCTGGTACTCGCGCTCGCTGTGGCAACGGATCACCTCGTTCACCGTCAGGCCGCTGCGCCGCGACAACAGGCTCAGCTCCGGGCCGACGCTGAGGTCGTACCAGACCGGCAGCACATGGCGCTGGCCGCCGGTGCGCGAGTCCGGAGTCAGCTCGGTCAGCGCCATATCGATCAGTTCCCGGGCCTGGGACGGGCTCAGGGCCCGCAGGTCGTAGTGCACCATCAGCGTGGTGTAGGACGGCACCAGGTCGATCAACTGCCCGCCGAAGGCCGCCCGCAGGCGCTCGCTGGCAGCGAGCATCCACGGCATGTTGGCCTCGGCGATCGCGTCGAACAAGCGCACCATCAGGCAGTCGATGGCCACCACTTCCACCCGCGGCTTCATGCCGGGAACTGCTGGTTCAAGGCCTCTCGGATACGCTGCACGGCGGCCACCGAACTGGCGTTGTCACCGTGCACACACAGGGTATTGGCCTGCAGGTGCAGGGCGCTGCCATCGCTGGCCTGCAACACGTCGCCACGGGCGATGGTCAGGGCCTGGGCAATGATTTTTTCCGGGTCGTGATGCACGGCCCCCGGCAGTTGTCGCGAAACCAGATGACCGGCGCTGTCGTAGGCGCGGTCGGCGAAGGCTTCGAACCACAGGGTCACGCCGAACTCGTCGCCCAGGGCCTGGGCCGCGCTGTTGTCACGGGTGGCCATCAGCATCAGCGGCAGCTGCCGGTCGTAGGCGGCCACCGCCTGGATCACCGCGCGCAGCTGCGCCGGGTTGGCCATCATGTCGTTGTACATGGCGCCATGGGGTTTGACGTAGCTCACCCGGCTGCCCTGGGCCCGGCAGATGCCGTCGAGGGCGCCGATCTGGTAGTGCAGCAGGTCCTGCAGTTCCTGGGCGCCGTAGGCCATGGAGCGGCGGCCGAAACCGGCCAGGTCCTGGTACGCCGGATGCGCGCCGATGCGCACGCCATTGGCCAGGGCCAGGCTGACGGTTTTGCGCATGATGCTCGGGTCGCCGGCGTGGAAACCGCAGGCGATGTTGGCGCAATCGATGAACGGCATCACCTCGGCATCCAGGCCCATGGTCCAGTTGCCAAAGCTTTCGCCGATGTCGCAATTCAATAACAGGCGGCTCACGGTCGGTGCTCCTGTAGCGTTTGTCGTTTTGGCTGTGGGGATCCGGTGGGATGCCCACAGATTATCAGTTAGCGGGCTTCGAGTTGCTTGCCACGGGTTTCCGGCAGGCTCAGGGCGGCCAGGACCACGATGCCGTAGGACACCGCGGCGAAGGTGCCGATGGCCGCGCCCAGTGGGATGTGCTGGCTGAGCAGGCCGATCAGCAGCGGGAACAGGGCCGCCAGGGCCCGGCCGCTGTTGTAGCAGAAGCCCTGGCCCGAACCGCGGATCCGCGTGGGGAACAGCTCGGTCAGGAAGGCGCCCATGCCGCTGAAGATCCCCGAGGCGAAGAAGCCCAGGGGGAAGCCCAGCCACAGCATCACCGCGTTGCTCACCGGCATTTGCGTGTACAGCAGGACGATGGTGAAGGAGCCGGCGGCGAACAGGACGAAGTTCTTCTTGCGCCCGAGAATATCGGTCAGATAGGCGCTGATCACATAGCCCACATAGGAGCCGAAGATCACCATGGCCAGGTAGCCGCCGGTGCTCAGCACGCTCAAGCCCCGCTCGGTCTTGAGAAAGGTCGGCAGCCAGAACGTGATGGCGTAGTAGCCGCCCTGGGCGCCGGCCGCGAGCAGCGATGCACGCAGGGTGGTGCTGAGAATTCCGGGGGCGAAAATCTCGTAGAAGCGCGAGGGGTTGTCAGGCACTTCCCGGGCCCGGGTTTCCCGGTAGACCTCCGGGTCCTTGACCAGGCGGCGGACGAAAATCACGAAGATCGCCGGCAGGATGCCCAACAGGAACAAGGCGCGCCAAGCGTCCTCCGGCGGCATCAGGGAATACATCAGCGCATACAGCAGTGCCGTGATGCCCCAGCCCAAGGCCCAGCCGGACTGCACCATGCCCACCGCCTTGCCGCGGTTTTCCGCGCGGATCACTTCGCCGATCAGCACCGCGCCAGCGGTCCACTCGCCGCCGAAACCGAAGCCCATCAGGGTCCGGGCGATCAGCAGTTGCTCGTAGTTCTGCGCCAGGCCACAGAGGAAGGTGAAGAAGGCGAACCAGAGCACGGTGAGTTGCAGGGTGCGCACCCGGCCGATGCGATCGGACAGGATGCCGGCGATCCAGCCGCCCAGGGCGGAGGCCAGCAAGGTGCTGGTGTGGATCAGCCCGGCCTCGGCGGAGCTGATGCCCCACAGGGCAATCAGGGTCGGGATGACGAAGCTGAGCATCTGGGTGTCCATGCCATCCAGGCCGTAACCGGCCTTACAGCTCCAGAACGTGCGGCGTTCCTGCTGGTTGATGTCGCGGTACCAGTCGAAAGGGCCGGCGCGGCCTTTGGCCTTGCTGGCGGCGAGCGTGTCGGGAGCACTCATGGCAAATCTCCACCTTGGTCTTATTGGTATTGTTCTGGGCCCCGACGACGCATATCGTGAGACGCAGCGATTCTTGGCGCCCGCGCCCTGCCCCGTCCAACTAATAAAAACCGCCTCCAGACATAAGAAAAGTTGATCGCATGAACCTCAAGTTTCTCGAAACCTTCGTCTGGGTGGCGCGCCTGAAAAGCTTTCGCCTGACCGCCGACAAACTCTTCACCACCCAGGCGTCGATCTCCAGCCGCATCGCCGTGCTCGAGGGCGAACTCGGGGTGAAGTTGTTCCTGCGCGATTCCCGCGGCGTGACCCTGACCCCGGAAGGCCTCAAGGTGCTCGACTATGCCGAGCAGATGATGGACACCATGCAGGCGCTCAAGCAGTCGATCGAGACCCGTTCGAGCAAGGTCGGGCGGATTCGCATCGGCGTCATGGACACCGTGATCCACACCTGGCTCAGCCCCCTGGTGGCACGGATGATGGACAGCTATCCCCAGGTGGAAATCGAGCTGGTGGCCGACACCTCGCTGAACCTCTGCGACCAGTTGCAGAAAGGCTTTCTCGACCTGGTGCTGCAAACCGACCTGCTGCGCCAGGAATCCATTCGCAGCCTGGAGCTGGCCAGCCACCCGATGGGCTGGATAGTCGCCAGCAATTCGATCTACAACCGCGAGTACGCCAACCTGGCCGAGCTGGCGCGGGAACGCATCATCACCTACTCGAAGAACTCCCTGCCGCACCAGGAAGTGCTGAGCCTGATGCAGGCCAACGGCGTGAGCGCGCCACGGCTCAACTGCGTGAACTCGGTGTCGGCCATCACTCGCCTGTTGCGCGACGGTTTCGGCATCGGCGCCTTGCCGCCGGTGCTGGTCAGCGAAGAACTGGCGCGCGGCGAACTGACCCTGCTGACCATCGACCAGCGCCCGCCGAACCTGCAGGTGGTGGTGTCATGGCGGGTGGGTGTCGAGCTGGTGGAAGAGGTGGTGGTGCTGTGTCAGCAGGTACTGGAGTGTTATGCGCGCAAGGTGGGGCCGGACTATATCGTGCTGGCGAGCTGATTCACCGCGAAGGTCTTTGTAGCCGCTGCCGAGCCTGCGAGGCTGCGAACGGCAACGCAGTTGCCGCAAAACCTGCATCCGCGATCTGCCTGGAAAAATGCGTCGTCTGGTTTACGACGGCTACGCCGTCGATCGCAGCCTGCGGCAGCAGCTACAGGGATCGCGGCGTCCGTGTAGCCGCTGCCGAGCCTGCGAGGCTGCGAACGGCAACGCAGTTGCCGCACAACCTGCATCCGCGATCAGCCTGGAAAAACGCGTCGTCTGGTTTACGACGGCTACGCCGTCGATCGCAGCCTGCGGCAGCGGCTACAGGGATCGCGGCGTCCGTGTAGCCGCTGCCGAGCCTGCGAGGCTGCGAACGGCAACGCAGTTGCCGCACAACCTGCATCCGCGATCTGCCTGGAAAAACGCGTCGGCTGGTTTACGACGGCTACGCCGTCGATCGCAGCCTGCGGCAGCGGCTACGGTCACAACCCCTTCAAGTCACGCTCTTCGATCGGCCGGCTCTGGCGCAGGCGCTTGCCGCCGAGCACCACCCAGTCGATCAGGCGATACAGGCATTCCAGGCCGAACGACAGCAGCAAGGCGCCGCTCATGGCCCAGATCATCGCCTCCGGGGTCAGCAGGATCTGGTAGCTGTAGCCGTTCCAGGTTTCCTTGCGGATATCCGGGTCGGCGGCCAGCACCACTTGCAGCAGGCGGATGTACCAGGGGCCCTGCATGGCCTGGAACTGCTTGTCCAAGGCACGCTGGCGAACGAGCAGGTTGCCCAGGCTGTCGGCGTCGCTGCGGAACACCGGATCGTCACTGGCCCGATAGTGGGCGACCAGCGCCTGCAGATCGCCCTTGAAGAACTGGTTGGCGGTGCCCTGGAACCCTTGAAGGCCGACCTGGGCCTCGATCAGGTGAGCCTCGACGCGCTTGGCGTAATCGCTGATGAAACCCGGCACCTGGACGCCGACCAACAGGCCCGCCGCAAACAACACCAGCCGCAGATAACTGAGCAACATAGGGGATGTCCTTATTCGGTCTGGCCGTGCAGCACGCATTCACCGCGCCGCCACAGGCTCCATTGGCCCGGCTCGTAGCGAGTCCAGGTTTCGTTTTCGGTCAGGGGTTCGGTGGCGATCACCGTCACCACGTCGTTGGGCGTGGTTTCCGCCTGGAAGTCGACGATCACATCGACGTCCTTCAGGCGAGCCGGGCCAAAGGGCGCGCGGCGGGTGATCTGCGCCAGCTTGGTCGAGCAGTAGCAGAACAGCCAGTCGCCGTCGCTGAGCAGGCAGTTGAACACGCCCTTGCTGCGATATTCGGCGCAGGCGGCCACCAGCGACGGCAGCAGCTCCTCGACTTCCACCGGCTCGGGAAAGGCTGCGCGCACCCGGTTGAGCAGATCGCAGAAGGCCGCTTCGCTGTCGGTATCGCCCACCGGACGATAGAAGCTGATGGCCGGCTGGAAGTTCGCCAGCTGGCCGTTGTGGGCGAAACACCAGTTGCGCCCCCACAGCTCGCGCACGAACGGATGGGTATTGGACAGGCAGACCTTGCCGACGTTGGCCTGGCGAATGTGGCCGATCACCACTTCGCTCTTGATCGGGTAGCGCTGCACCAGGTTGGCCACTTCCGACTCGCTGCTCGCCGCCGGGTCCTGGAACAGGCGCAGGCCACGGCCCTCGTAGAACGCGATGCCCCAGCCGTCGCGATGCGGGCCGGTACGCCCGCCGCGCTGCATCAGCCCGGTAAAGCTGAACACGATATCGGTCGGTACATTGGCGCTCATGCCCAATAACTCACACATGCTCGGACTCTCGCTTCAATGCGGGTTACAGACGCGGCTCGATCCGCGAACGCTGGGGGTTGCTGGGCACTGGCGGGCGGCCATAACGATCGTCGCCGGCGCCGCCGAAAGGCTGGTCGTCCGGCTCTTCGGCACGGGCCGCGGCCTTGGCGGCCTCGGCCTGTTCCTTGCGGGCCTTGGAAGCGCGTTCGATCGGCCAGCGGATCAGGACGAACACCAGGTAGATGCCGAAGGCGATCACGCCGTACATGAACAGGTCGGAGACCGCGCGCCAGGCGTTGTTGCCGACCTTGAACAGCATGTCCAGGGCGGTGATGGCCACGGCCGGGGCGAACATCTCCTTGACCGGGTCGACCACGGTCGGGCTGAACAGCAGCACCGCCACCAGTATCCGCAGCGGCTCGCGCAGCCAGCGCCACATCCAGCGGGTCAGGCGCATCCACACCAGCAGGCAGCCCAAGGCGGCGAAGGCGTAAAGCCCCCAAGCGATCAGATAGTCGTTCTCGGTCATGGTGTCCATGGCAAGGCAGGCAAAGAGGCGCTTATGATAACGGCTTTTCGCATGTCAGGCTGCACCGCCGTCTGCCGCGCCCTTAATTGTCACCGCCCCGAGAGCCCTTCATGCCCGTATCCGCCCCCGTCACCAGTGCCCCGATCGCCCACAAGGCCGAAGGCCCGGACCCGTACGCCTGGCTCCAGGAGCGCGACACCGACGCCGTGTTCGATTACCTGAAGGCCGAAAACAGCTACCAGGAAGCCGCCCTCGCCGACCAGGCCGAGCTGCGCGAAACCCTGTTCCAGGAAATCAAGGGACGGATCCTGGAGACCGACCTGTCCCTGCCCTCGCCCTGGGGCCCGTACCTGTATTACACCCGCACCACCGCCGGCGACGAATACGCCCGGCACTACCGTTGCCCGCGTCCGGCCGATGATAGTCTGACTGTCGACGAAAGCCAGGAACAGCTGCTGCTGGACCCGAACGAGCTGGCCAACGGCGGCTTCTTCTCCCTCGGTGCCTTCAGCATCAGCCCCGACCACCAGCGCCTGGCCTACAGCCTCGACACCAGCGGCGAAGAGGTCTACAGCCTGTTCGTCAAGGAACTGTCCAGCGGCAAGGTCAGCGAGCTGGAGTTCGCCGATTGCGACGGCAGCATGACCTGGGCCAACGACAGCCTGACCCTGTTCTTCGGTGTGCTGGACGACACCCATCGCCCGCACAAACTGTTCCGATATCGCCTGGACGGCACCGCCGCCGAGGAAGTGTTCCATGAGCCGGACGGACGGTTCTTCCTCCATTGCTATCGCTCAAGCTCGGAGAAACAGCTGCTGCTGTCCCTGGGCAGCAAGACCACCAGCGAGGTCTGGGTACTCGACGCGACGCAGCCGCAACACGCCTTCACCTGCCTGGCGCCGCGGGTCGAGCACCATGAGTACGACGTCGACCACGGCCTGCTCGACGGCCAGTGGACCTGGTTTATCCGCAGCAACCGCGACGGCATCAACTTCGCCCTCTACCAGGCGCCGGACCAGGGCACGGTGCCAGGTGAAGCCGACTGGCAGAACCTGATCCCCCACAGCGACAGCGTGATGCTCGAAGGCCTGAGCCTGAACGACTCGGCCATGACCCTGAGCCTGCGCGAAGGCGGCCTGCCGATCATCGAGGTGCATCCCGAAGGCCTGCCGGCCTATCGCGTGCAACTGCCGGATGCGGCCTACAGCCTGCATGTGCAGAACAGCCTGGAGTTCGTCAGCCCGCTTATCCGCCTGCGCTACGAGGCGCTGAACCGCCCGGCGCAGATCCGCCAGCTGGAACTGGCCGACGGCGAACAGAAAGTGCTCAAGGAAACCCCGGTACTGGGCGTCTTCGACCCGGATGCCTATGTCAGCCAGCGCCTGTGGGCGACCGCCGCCGATGGCACCCAGGTGCCGATCAGCCTGGTGATCAAGCGCGAAGCCCTGGGCCGGCCGGCACCGCTGTACCTCTACGGCTACGGTGCCTACGGCGAAAGCCTCGACCCCTGGTTCTCCCATGCCCGCCTGAGCCTGCTGGAGCGTGGCGTAGCCTTCGCCATTGCCCATGTGCGGGGCGGCGGCGAGCTGGGCGAAGCCTGGTACCGCGCCGGCAAGCAGGAACACAAGCAGAACACCTTCAGCGACTTCATCGCCTGCGCCGAACACCTGATCGCCCAGGGCCTGACCACTTCCGGACAACTGGCCATCAGCGGCGGCAGCGCCGGCGGCCTGTTGATCGGCGCGGTGCTCAACCAGCGCCCGGAACTGTTCAAGGCAGCGATCGCCGAGGTGCCGTTCGTCGATGTGCTCAACACCATGCTCGACCCCGAGCTGCCGCTGACCGTCACCGAGTACGACGAATGGGGCAACCCCGAGGAGCCCGAGGTCTACGCGCGGATCAAGGCCTACGCGCCCTACGAGAATGTCGAGGCCAAGGCCTATCCGGCGACCCTGGTGATCGCCGGCTACAACGACAGCCGCGTGCAGTACTGGGAAGCGGCCAAGTGGGTGGCCCGGCTGCGCGCCACCAAGACCGACGACAACCTGCTGCTGCTCAAGACCGAGCTGGGCGCCGGACACGGCGGCATGAGCGGGCGTTACCAGGGATTGCGTGACGTAGCGCTCGAATATGCATTTGTTTTCAAGATTCTGGGCATCGCCTGAGGAACTCCGGCCGGCGCTCCTGTCTTAACACGGGACCGCCGATTCCAGGCCATACTGCAAACGCCCGGGACCGCAACAGACACAAGAAAAAGACCGTGACGACATGCCAGAACCTACCTTGTTGAACAACGAAATCCGCGATTGGCTGATGGACTGCGGATTGTTCGATCAACTCTTGCCGGCCGACTTCAACGCCGCCGCCGGTTACTTCAGCATCAGCAGCATCGCCCAGGGCCAGGAAATCTTCCGCGAAGGCGATGCCGGCAGCTTCATGTGCATCATCCATTCCGGCCAGGTGGCGGTGCAGAAGACCAACAGCGAAGGCGTGCGCGTAACCATCGCCACCCTGCGCAGCGGTCGGGCCTTTGGCGAGATGGCGGTGCTCGATGGCGAGCGGCGTTCGGCCAGTTGCGTGGCCGCCAGCGATTGCCGGCTGCTCAACCTGGGCAAGGACTCGCTGGAGAAAATGCTCAACGACGCACCGAAGATCGCCGCCAAGATCATCCGCGCCCTCGCCGTTTCACTGTCCAAGCGCCTGCGCATGGCCGACGGGCAGTTGCTGTCGCAACAGGTCTAGCCACCCGGCGTCTTGGTTTTCGTCTGGTTCTGCTCCAACCCTGGCAGGGGCTGGTCCTTCGGCGGCTTGGGCATGTCGATCGGCGGCAGCAATGGCGCGCCGCCATGGGCCGAGGCCTTGGGGGTGCTGGGCGGCGTGACCTGGGGATAAGGGGTCGGGGTCGCGGTGCCGGGCGAGCCGGCGGCGGGGACCGGCGTCACGGGCACGGCCTGCAGTTCCTCGGCGTGCACGGCGCTCATCGCGAGCGCCGCACTTAGCAAGAGCGCTGTGCGGGCAATGACCGTTAGAATAGTGCGCTTCATCAATGGCTCCATCGCTATTGTCAGCCCTCAGGCTACTCCCAACCGGGCCGGTTTGCCTTCCTCATTGAGACCCTCATGAAACGTTTCGTTCTGCTGGACACCACCCCGATTCCCGAAAATGGCGGTGCCTTGTGCCTGTTCGAATACGGCGAGGATTTTGTCATCAAGATCCAGGGCGGCGACGGCGGGCAACTGATGAACACGCGCATGCACGGTTCCGAAGACGCCCTGGCCGAGATCCCCTGCCGCAAAGTGGCCGGGCGCCCGAATTCGCGGGTACTGATCGGCGGCCTGGGCATGGGCTTCACCCTCGCCTCGGCCCTCAAGCACCTGGGCAAGGGCGCCGAAGTGGTGGTCGCCGAGTTGGTGCCGGGGGTGGTGGAATGGAACCGCGGGCCGCTGGGGGAGAAATCCGGCCGGCCGTTGCTCGACCCGCGCACGGTGATCCGCATGGAAGACGTGGCCAAGGTACTGCAGGCCGAGCCCCAGGGGTTCGACGCGATCATGCTCGACGTCGACAACGGCCCCGAAGGCCTGACCCAGAAGGCCAACAGCTGGCTGTACTCCGCCGCCGGGCTGGCGGCCTGCGCCCGGGCCCTGCGGCCCAAGGGCGTGCTGGCCGTGTGGTCGGCCAGCGCCGACAAGCAGTATTCCGACAAGCTGCGTAAAGCCGGCTTCAAGGCCGAGCAAGTGCAGGTCTTCGCCCACGGCAACAAGGGCACCCGCCACACCATCTGGATTGCCGAGAAGCTCAAGGCCTGAGCTAAACTTGGCTCATTACCGTCATTAGTCTTTGCATAAAGGTGAACCCATGAGTTCGACCAACACCTCCAAGCTCGACCGCATCCTCGCCGACGCCCAGCGCGACCGCGAGATGGGCTACCGCGACAAGGCCCTGAAGATGTACCCGCACGTCTGTGGGCGCTGCGCCCGCGAGTTCTCCGGCAAGCGCCTGAGCGAGCTGACCGTGCACCACCGCGACCACAACCACGACAACAACCCGCAGGACGGTTCCAACTGGGAACTGCTGTGCCTGTACTGCCACGACAACGAACACTCGCGCTACACCGACCAGCAGTACTTCGGCGACGGCTCCCTGAGCACGCCGAAAGTCGCCAAGGCCACCCACAACCCCTTCGCCGCATTGGCGGGGTTGATGAAGAAAGACGACGAGTAACCATCGCTCTCTCCGGTTCGACAGGACCGGCCTCTCGCGGGCAAGCCTCGCTCCTACAGANCCCGCGATGCGTTTGCCGGATCCAACCGCCGGCCGACAATCCCCGTATAATCGCGGTTTTTCTCGAAGGCACCCCGCTCGTGGCAAACAAAAGGTACAGCTGCATTGGTTTGTATAACCCCAAGTCACCGGAGAACGTTGGTTCGGTGATGCGCGCCGCCGGCTGCTATGGCGTCGCGTCGGTGTTCTACACCGGCAAGCGCTATGAACGGGCCCGCGACTTCGTCACCGACACCAAGAAGGTCCACCAGGACATTCCGCTGATCGGCATCGACGACCTGAAGAAGATCCTGCCCCTGGGCTGCGTGCCGGTGGCGGTGGAGCTGGTGGAGGGCGCCCGCTCGCTGCCGGAGTACACCCACCCGGATCGCGCGCTGTACATCTTCGGCCCGGAAGACGGCTCCCTGGACAAGGACATCCGCGACTGGTGCGAAGACGTGGTCTACATCCCGACCACCGGCTGCATGAACCTCGCCGCTACCGTCAATGTGGTGCTCTACGACCGCCTGGCCAAGGGCAACAACACCCGCTCCGGTCCCAAGTTTTAAGCGCTGTTCCGAGTTCGCAGCCCATCCGATGGAACAAGCGACGCGCCAGCGCAGTCAGCTTTATATCCATCCCCTCTGGAGACAGATCATGAGCGACAGCAAACAACTGGAAGCTATTGCAAGCACTCCCTTGCAGAGCCCGCCGGAGCAGAACGTACAGGGCTGGGAGCGCATCGGCTCGCTGGCCGGCGGCGTGGCGATGGTCGGCAAGGGCCTGCGCCGTGGCGGGGTGTTCGGCCTGATCCAGGTGGCCATCGGCGGGGTCGCCCTGGCCCGCGGCATCACCGGCCACAGCTCGGCGAAAAGCCTGCTGGAGAAAAGCCGCCAGGACATGCAGAACGTGCGGGCGAAGATCGAGCGCGCCGGCGCGGAACTCAAGACCCTCAAGGCCAATGCCGAGGCGGCGAAGCGTACTGCGACAGGCAAGGATTCGCTGCAATCGCCCAAGACCGGGGGTTGATAGTCGGACGCGAAACTCGCGTTGAATGACGGGACGCTATCGCGAGCAAGCTTCGCTCCTACAAAANTGTAGGAGCGAAGCTTGCTCGCGATGACCGCAAAGCGGTCGATTGCGCTAGCGCAACAAATCGCTGTCGAGCACCTTCGACGAGCCGTCCAGCACCGTCTCGCTGAGCTGGACGAACTCCTTGGTGCTGACCCGCTCCAGACGCATCACCGCCCGGGTCACGTCATCCAGCGAACGCTTGTTGCGGGTCTTCAGGCGGATCTCCCGATCCAGTTCCTGCAACAGCAGCACGGCCCTGGCCACCACCGGCGCGTCCACCTGCTCGCCGCGCAGGCTGCCGACGCCCTGGCCGCTCTTGGCCAACCGAGCCTCCAGGGCCTGATAACGCTCGTCGCTCATGCCGCCGGCGCGGCGCATCAATTCGATGGCGTAGTACTCCGCCAGCCCCTCGCCGATCCAGTCGCTGCGCTCGCTGTCGTTGATCCGGGCAAAGGCCTGGATCACCTCGCGCAGCAGCGGGCTGGTGCCGCTCTCGCTGACCAGCGGCAGGCGGCTGTGCAGGAACAGCGAATCGTGCCCGGCCAGGCTGCCGCGCCACATCGGGTCGGCCGCGCCGACGATCAGCAACTTGTTGGGATGACGAGGAAAGGTCGCCTGGATCTGCGGCCAGACGAAGGTCAGCAGGGTCAGCACATCCATGCGCCGCATGCCCTGCCCTTGCGGCGAGGCCACCGTGACTTCGGTTTCCCCCAGCCGGGTGCGGCGACTGCCCAGGGCGCCGGCCAGCATCCAGCCGGTGGGGCGGTCGAACAGGCGCGCGGGGTTATCGATACGGAAGCGGTTCTTGCCGATCCGCGGCCAGGCGGTTTCCACGCTTTTCCAACCCGCAGGCAACTCGAACTCCAGGCGCGACACCAGCTCGATGCCGTCCTGCTGGTCGAGCTTCGCCGCCGGTACCAGCGCATCGCCACGCAACAAGGCCCAGTGCGGGGTCATGCGGCTGTCGAAGCTGTCTTTCTTCAGGCTGTGGCTGATCCGCACCCGGTAGCTCAGGCTGGCCTTGCCGCTGGCCGGACGCCATACGCCACGCTGTACCGCGGGGGCCTTGGCTGCGCCGGGCTGCCATTGGCCATCGGCCTTGAAGTCGCTGTAGTCGCCATGGGTGCCCAGGTCGAAATCCAGGCTGCGCACCGCCGCGCCGTCCGCCAGGGTCAGGCGCACTTCCGCCTGGTCGCTCTGCGGCAACAGACGCACGTGGTAATCCAGATCGACTTTTTTCGCCGCCCACCCCGGCGCACTGAGCACCAGCAGCCAACCAGCCAGCGCCAGCCTTGCCCCCACAGCCATACACACTCCTTCGTGAAACAACCTTGAACGCGAGCGCGGCGTAGCTTCAGCCGGCGCGGAAAATCAGATGATCTTCCCAGTCCTCTTCGGCCACGCTGCCTTCGGCGAGCATGCGTCCGGATTGGGAAATACGCTCGTGGTGCACCGCATCGCGGTCACCGCACACCAGATGGTGCCAGAGCGGCAGGTCCTTGCCCTCGCTGACCAGGCGATAACCGCAGGTCGGCGGCAGCCATTTGAACTCATCGGCCTTGCCCGGGGTGAGCTGGATGCAGTCCGGCACCGAGGCGCGGCGGTTGGCGTAGTCGCTGCACTGGCAGGTCTTCAGGTCCAGCAGTTTGCAGGCGATGCGGGTGTAGTAGACGCTGTTGTCGTCTTCATCCTCGAGCTTCTGCAGGCAGCACAGGCCACAACCATCGCACAACGACTCCCACTCCTCCTGATCGAGTTGTTCGAGGGTTTTGCGGATCCAGAAGGGTTCAACTTTGGCGGCCATGGCTCAGGTAATCGGTATCGGACAGGGAAAAGGCCGCCAGTCTAGTGCCAGCAGCCCCTTGGGCCAAGCGCCGGCGACTGTCGGTAAGGCACTACTTGTCAGGCCGCATGCGGCGCAGTAGCTTTGCCTGTCGCAAAGCCCTATGTCCGCGTGCCATTAGCGCTCGACCGCGTCGCACCGGTGAACCGCCCCAGGGTCAGGAAAAAACCCCATTGCCCAGTTCAACTGCGCTCGCCGGTTTATCCACATCTCATTCTCAAACCTAGCCAGGAATCTCTGTCATGAGCGCCAATCCCCGCGTTGCCGAGTACGCCATTCACCCGCAGTTCACCGATCGCTGGTCGCCGCGCGCCTTCACCGGCGAAGCCATCCCCGAGGAAACCCTGCTGAGCTTCTTCGAAGCCGCGCGCTGGGCACCGTCGGCCTATAACTCGCAGCCGTGGCGCTTCCTCTATGCGCGCCGCGACACGCCGAACTGGGAACGTTTCCTCGGCCTGCTCAACGAGTTCAACCGTGGCTGGGCGCAGCACGCCTCGGCGCTGGTGATAGTGATCTCGAAAACCACCTTCGCCGCGCCTGGCGCCAGCGAAGAAACCCCGGCCCTGTGGCACACCTTCGACACCGGTTCGGCCTGGGGCCACCTGGCGCTGCAAGCCAGCATCAGCGGCTGGCACACCCACGGCATGGCCGGGTTCGACCAGGAACTGACCCGCAAGGAGCTGAAGATTCCAGAAGGTTATGCCCTGCATGCCGCCGTGGCCGTCGGCAAGCTGGGCGACAAGGCGAGCCTCGCCGAATACCTGCAGGCCCGTGAAGAGCCAAGCCCGCGTCGCCCGCTGAGCGAAACCGTGGCCGAAGGCGACTTCAGCCTGTAAGCCTGATGCAATCCCTGTAGCCGCTGCCGCAGGCTGCGATAAGTCCGAAGGACTTCAGCGATCTTCAGATCCTGCGCCCACGTTGTGGGCGATCGCAGCCTTCGGCAGCGGCTACAGAGTTCGTGATCCCCCTCAGTAACCCCGCGAGAAATCCACTTCGCCACGCAACGCCGCGTCGGCCTGATAGGCCCGCAGGTTGTCGATGAACAACTGCGCCATCAGGGTCGGCGAAGTCGGCGCCGAGCTGTGGCCGGTCAGCAGCAGGCCCCAGGCGGTCCAGAACGGATGGCGCTGCGGCAGCGGCTCCTGACGGCAGACGTCGATCACCGCCCCCGCCAGATGCCCTTCCTTCAAGGCCTCCACCAGATCCGCATCGACCACCGCGACCCCGCGGCCGGTGTTGATGAACAGGCCGGTCGGCTTGAACTGCTTGAACAGCGCCGCGTTGTACAGATCATGAGTGTGCGGCGTGTTGGGCAGCAGGTTGACCACATAATCCACCTCGCCCACCAGGCGCCCGAGCTCCGACAACGCCGCCACTTCGATAAACGGCGCCTGCTCCCGGGCTTCGCTGGCGATGCCGTACAGCTCGACGCCGAATGGCAGCAGGAACTGCGCCACGCTCTGGCCGATATCGCCCGCGCCGACGATCAGCACCTTGCGTCCGGCCAGGCTCTGGCCCGTGCGGTTATCCCACTTGCGCTCGACCTGGCTGACCAGGCGCGCCAGGACTTCGCGCTCGTGGCCGAGCATATAGGTGAGCACGTATTCGGCCATGACCTGGCCAAAGATCCCCACGGCGCGGGTCAGCCGGTAATGCCGTGGCAGGCCGTCGGCGAGCAGCGGCGTGATGCCGGCCCAGGTCGATTGCAGCCACTGTGGCTGGTGGCCCTGGCGCAACAGGGTGGCCAGCAGGTCCGGCTGGCCGAGCCAGACCGCGCAGTCCGCGGCCAGCTTCGACAATTCGGCGGAGTCGCCGCTGGTGAGCACTTCCAGGTCAGGTGCCAGCTGACGCAACAAACGGGCATAAATAGCGTGATCGTGTTCGGCAATCAGAACGCGCATGGTTCAAACCTTACAAAACGGTGCAGGCGGCCGCCGACGGAGTATCGCTCCATCGATCGCGGCAGCCGCCAGATATAGTCAGTTCCATTTTCAAGGATGCCCCGGACAGGGCATCTACAGGTGTCCGTCAGACCGGATCATTACGGCGCAACAGCTCTTCGGGCAAGTGCTCGATGTACTCGTCCTCGGCCGGTGGCATCTGCAGGTGGTAACCCTGCTTGTCGAGGTTCTCCAGCACCTGGTGAATGTCCTCGCGCGACAGCTTGCGCTCCGGGGTCAGCACCAGGTCGAAGGCGTGCTGCGGCTTGCCGAACGCCAGCAGCAGGTTTTCCGGCACGCGCTCCAGGGCATCGCTCTTGAGCACGTAGAGGTACATCTCGTTCTTGCGCGGGCTTTTGTAGATGGAGCAGATACGTTTCATGGCTGTTCTCCGGCGGTGGCCAGGCTGTCGAGCAGCGCCTGGCCCATCAATTCGCGGCGCCAGCCACGCAGCGAATCGGGCAATTGGTAGGGTCCGTTGGGAAAGCCGCTCTTGAGCAGGCTTTCCAGGGTTTTCTTGCGCAGCATCAGTTCCGGGGCGATGCCCAGGCGCTCGGCTTCGGCCTGGCCGACGGCGCGCAGGCGCTTGAGCAGGGCCGAGGCTTCCATCGGCAACGGCTCGGGGACGGCCGGCGGCCACTGGTCGGGGCCAACGCTGGCGGCACGCTTGATCAGGCCCAGCAGGAACTCGCCGTCCTGACGCACGGTGCGCGGGTGCATGTCTTCGATTTTCGCCAGGGCGCCGAGGCTGTCCGGCTGGCTCTTGGCCAACGGCCACAGCGAGTGTTCGCGCACGATCCGGTTGCGCGGCAGGTCCCGTGCCCGTGCCTCGCTCTCGCGCCAGGCGCAGAGTTCACGCAAGACCGCCAGCTGCGCGCGGGACAGTTTCCAGGCCAGCTTGGCCTCGCGGTAGACCTCGTAGGGATCGACTTCGCGACGCAGGTTGGCCACCAGCTCGGCGCCGTCTTCCAGCACCCAGTTGTATTTGTCCTCGGACAGTTTCGGCCGCAGCTGGGTGAAAACCTCGGCCAGGTGCACGGCGTCTTCGGCGGCGTAGCTGACCTGGGTTTCCGACAGCGGACGCTGCAGCCAGTCGGAGCGGGTCTCGCCCTTGGGCAGCTCGATGCCCAGCACTTCCTGGACCAGTCGCGAGTAGCCCATGGAAAAACCCAGGTTCAGGTAGGCGGCCGCCAGTTGCGTGTCGAACAACGGCGCCGGCAGGCTGCCGGTCAGGCGCAGCAGGACTTCGAGGTCCTCGCTGCAGGCGTGCACCACCTTGACCACCGCGCTGTTCTCCAGCAAGGCCGCCAGCGGCTGCCAGTCGTCGATGGTCAAGGGGTCGATGAGGTAAGCGCGCTGGCCATCGCCGACCTGCAACAGGCCGGCGATCGGATAGAAGGTGTCGACCCGCATGAATTCGGTGTCGAGGGCGACGAATGGCAGCTTCTGCCACTCGGTGCAGAATTGACCGAGGCTATCGTTGTCGCGAATCCAGTGAATATCGATGGCCACACGGCTCTCCCTTGAAGAATGGCGCGCAGTATATATCGCCCTCGGCGATTTCTGAGCATTCACTCGACAAGAGCCTGCGCGAAATCGGCGCCTGGCCACAAGAATAGTCCGCACCCCGTCGGCTAACCCTGTTTGCGCAGTACATAAACCCGCCAGGCGGCACAGCCGGGAATGAAATCCTGATGGCTGAGCACTTCGAACCCCGCGCCCTTGAATTCGGCCTCGACCCGCGCCCGGCTGGTCTGCCCCCATGGCTCAGGCTGCAGCTGCTGGCTGCGGCTGCCCAGCAGCCGGTCCTGCAGCCCCTTGAGGCGACTGTCGATGCGCACCGCGAGGATCACCGCGTCACGACTGACCCGGTGAAACTCGTCCAGCAATGCCAGACGCGCCTCGCTGCTGGCGACATGGGGGAACAGTTGCAGGCAGACGATGCAGTCCACCGCGTTGGCCGACAGGCCGATGCTGAACGACGAACTCTGGAAGGTCCTGACCCGCCTGAGCAGGCTGGCCGGATGGTGGGTCTGGGCGTGGTTGAGCATGTCCTGGGACGGGTCCGCCGCCAGGATCACCCTATTACTGTGTTCGCCCAGCACCGGCCAGAAGCGCCCCGCGCCACAGGCCAGGTCGAGAATCAGCCCCGGCTCGCCCGCCACCTTCAGCGCGCGGCGAACCAGCCACTCGTCGCGCCACAGCGACAGGCGCCGCCCCAGCCCGAGCGGACGCTCGTCGCCACAGACGCGCGCATGCGCCTGGTCATAGCGCCTGGCGAACTCAAGCTCGAGGGGGGATGGAGGGTGCGCGGACATGGATCTGCTGGCTCTTGTAAGTCTTGGATGAAAAACAGGTTACCGCCCCGATCGTGAAAAAAAGGTCGAACGCCGATCAAGGCTTCATTGCCGCGCCAGCACGCCGTCGACCACGCTGCCCCGGCAACCGGCGAACAGGTCCAGGTCGGGCTTGTAGACCTGGCTGTCAACCTCCAGCAGACCGAGCATCGAGTGGAACAGGTTGTCCTGGCTCAGCGGCTTTTCCCGGCTCAGTTGCAGGCAATGGGTGTCCACCGAGAACGCCTTCTGATAGCTGTCCGAGAACCAGGCCAGCATCGCCACGTGTTTCTGCTGCGACGGCGCGAGCATGTAGGGCGTGCCATGCAGGAACAGGTTGTATTCGCCCAGGGACTCGCCGTGGTCCGACAGATAGAGCATGGCGGTATCGACCTTGTCCTGGTTGCTGCGCAGCAGGTCGATCAGGGTCGACAGCACGTGGTCGGTGTACAGCAGGGTATTGTCGTAGCCGTTGACGATGCTCTCGCGGCTGCAATTGTTCAGGGCGTTGCTCTGGCATACCGGGGTGAAGCGCTCGTATTCCTTGGGGTAGCGCTTGAAGTATTCCGGCCCGTGGCTGCCCATCTGGTGCAGGACCAATACGGTGTCCTTGTCCAGGGTATCGATGAAATGCTGCAGGCCCTGGAGCAGGATTTCGTCGCGGCATTCGCTGTTGGCACAGAGCGCCGGATCCTTGAGGTTGCTGACGTCGTCGAGGGTCACCCGGTCGCAGGTGCCCTTGCAGCCGGACTGGTTGTCCCGCCAGATCACCTCGAGCCCGGCGCGCTTGAGCACGTCCAGCAGCCCTTCCTCGTTCTTCGCCTTGCTGGCGTCGTAGTTCTTGCGCCCCATGTTGGAGAACATGCAGGGCACCGAGACCGCGGTCTCGGTGCCACAGGACGACACGTCGGTGAAAGCGATCAGGCCGTTTTCCTGGCTGAGTTTCGGCGTGGTGTCACGCTCGTAGCCCAGCACGCCGAAGTTCTCGGCCCGGGCACTTTCGCCGACCACCAGCACCGTCAGCGACTTGCGCGCATGACCCTGCCAGGTCGGGTTGCGCTGGGCGTCCTCGCCGATCTTGACGAAGGGCTGGCGCGCCGAGACCACTTGCTCGCGCAGGTAACCGATGGAAGCGCCCACGTAGTTGCTCGGCACTAGCATCAGGCGCAATTCATGGTGATTGCGAAACAGCGAGGCCAGCCCCTGATAGTTGGCCAGGGCGACCCCGCCGATGGCCGCCGCACAAATAACGGAAACCAGCAACTTGCTCAATAACTCGCGGTGCCAGCGACGGTAATTAATCGGGGTCTTGAACAATAACCAGGAAGGCAATACACCCAGGAGCAGAATATAACCAAGCAACTTCAGCGAGAGTAAGTCACGCACTTCCGTTGCATTGGTTTCGGCGAAGTTGCGAAACATTCCGGCATCTATCAACACTCCGTACTGGCTCATGAAATAGGCCACGCCGGCACTGACCATAAACAATAGAACCAGCACCGGCTTGAGTACCCGGCGGAACGCCAGCAAGGTCAGGATTATGTTGAAGGCACAGAAGATCATCACCCCGAAGGCCACGCGCATGGCGATGCCGCGGCCGTCCGAGGCGGTAATGCTAAACAGGTGCTGCCAGAGCACAAAGTTGCAGCCCAGTAATAAAAAGGCGCTGGCAATCAGCGTCACCCATTCGGGACGCAGGGGTTTAATGTTCAGCATGACGATCGGCTTGTTCCTTGAAAGAAGTGCGTCGCCGACAAGCCCGTTATTCAATGACTGCCCACGACAGCACGAACTTTAGGTAGCCGACCATCAAGGTTTCGTGAAAAAGAAGCCAACAAATAGTTGGCATGGCCCTTTGCCAAAACTTTTTCGGCGAAAACACTGCGCAACGCACTGGCAGGCGATGCGCCTTGCCCCATTCGAGCCCGGCGCAAATAATGGGCCGCCCTCGGCCACTCCCCTCGTCATCAAGGATCGACCGCATGAAAGCACGCCTTCTGCTCTGCTCGCTGCTGACCCTCAGCGCCCCGGCATTTGCCGCAACAAACGCCTCGCACCTGGATCAGGTCATCGAACGCGGCCACCTGAACGTCTGCACCACCGGCGACTACAAGCCCTACACCTACCTGCGCGCGGACGGTGCCTACGAAGGCATCGACATTTCGATGGCGCAATCCCTGGCGCAAAGCCTGGGGGTCGAGGTGAAGTGGGTGAAGACCACCTGGAAAACCCTGATGCCAGACTTCCTGGCGAACCAGTGCGACATCGCCGTGGGCGGTATTTCCGTGTCCCTGGAGCGGCAGAAGAAAGCCTTCTTCAGCGACACCCTGGGCGTCGACGGGAAAATCCCCCTGGTGCGTTGCGCCGACAAACAGCGCTACCAGACCGTCGAACAGATCAACCAGCCTTCGGTGCGCCTGATCGAGCCGCCGGGAGGCACCAACGAAGTCTTCGCCCGGGCCCACCTGCCCAAGGCCAACCTGACCCTGTTTCCCGACAACGTGACCATCTTCGAGCAACTGCTACAGAACAAGGCCGACGTGATGATCACCGACGCTTCCGAAGCGCGCTTCCAGCAAAAGCTCAAGCCGGGACTGTGCGCGGTGAACCCCGAGCAGTACCTGCAATACAGTGAAAAAGCCTTCCTGCTGCCACGGGACGACATCGCCTGGAAAAGCTACGTCGACCAGTGGCTGCACCTGAGCAAGGCCACCGGCTTCTACACCGGCGTGGTCAATCAGTGGCTGGCGGCGCCCACGCCCTGAGTCGTCAGCAGTTCGCGAAAAGCCTGGCACGCGGCGCTGCGATAGGCGCCCTTGCGCCCCNCACGCTGCGGGGCGCCAGGGCCGGTTGCAGGATCACCGGGCGCAGGCCCGGCTGCTCCTGGGTAATGGCCAGCGGCAGGATGGTCGCCAGTTGCCCACGGCGAACGATCTCGACAATGGCGCCGATGGAGTTGGCTTCGATGGCGATGCGCGGCGTTATGCCCTGCTCGCGACAATAACGATCGATATGCTGGCGGGTGGCGAAATCGCCGCTGAGCAGCACCAGCGGCTGCCGCTCCAGCTCGGCCGCCGACAACTCCCGCGGTAACTCCGGCTGCTGCTCGCGGCTGACCATCAGGCTCAGGCTCTCCTCGAACAACAGCTGGCTGTCGATGTCCGGCAGGTGCTGCCCGGCAAAGGCGATGCCCAGGTCCAGGCGGTCTTCGGCCAGGGCCGCTTCCAGCCGGTCCTGGGTCATTTCTTCGAGGCTCAGGGCGATCCCCGGATAACGCTGGTTGAAACGGGTCAGCAGCGGCCCCGCCAGGTACGTGATGAAGGTTGGGGTCATGCCCAGGCGCAACGAGCCGCGCCGCAGATCCTGCACGTCATGCATGGCCCGCTTGGCCGCCTCCAGGTCCTGCAGGGCCAGCCGCGCATAACGCACATAGGCCTCGCCGGCATCGGTCAGGCGCACGGTGCGCCCCGAGCGGTCGAACAGCGGCGCGCCGAGGCTGTCCTCCAGTTGCTTGATCTGTTGCGACAGCGTCGGCTGGGACACATGCAAGGCTTCGGCGGCGCGGGTGAAGTTGCCGTGCTCGGCGACAGCCAGCAGGTAACGGATATGGCGTAGCAGCATGCTGGGCTTCCAACTATAGGTAGTACTTATGGGAAGCATAACAAGCCAGTCTTGGACGCTATAGCTGAAATTTCCCATCCTTGCGCCATCAGCGATGCAAGGAGAACCACCATGCAGCACATCATCGACGGCTTTCTCAAGTTCCAGCGCGAAGCCTTTCCAAAACGCAGCGAGCTGTTCAAGCAGCTGGCCACCACCCAGAACCCCGGCACCCTGTTCGTCACCTGCTCCGACAGCCGAGTGGTACCGGAACTGCTGACCCAGCAGGAACCGGGTGATCTGTTCGTGATCCGCAACGCCGGCAATATCGTGCCCTCCTACGGGCCGGAACCGGGCGGCGTGTCGGCCACGGTGGAATACGCGGTGGCCGTGCTCGGGGTCAGCGACATCGTGATCTGCGGACATTCGGACTGCGGCGCCATGACCGCCATTTCCACCTGCAAATGCCTGGACCACCTGCCGGCCGTGGCCAACTGGCTGCGCCATGCCGAGTCGGCCAAGGTGGTCAATGCCGCCCGCAGCCACGCCTCGGACGAAGCCCGCCTGAATGCCCTGGTACGGGAAAACGTGATCGCCCAGTTGGCTAACCTGAAGACGCATCCCGCGGTCGCCCTGGCCCTGGAACAGGGCCGGCTGAACCTGCACGGCTGGGTCTATGACATCGCCAGCGGCGACATTGCCGCGCTGGACGGCCCGAGCCAGGGCTTCGTGTCCCTGGCCGAACACCCCGACACCTGCGCCTTGGTCGGCAAACCGCGAGACGCGGCTTAAGCATTGCCTTTTTTAACACCGTTTTTTCAACAACCGTTTCACCATCCCCAAGAGGAACTCGACATGCTGCAATCCCAATTCGCCCAAGCCCCACGCCTGGCCCTGGCCGACACCATCATCGATGCCAAGGCGCGCAAGAACCTGTCGTGGCAACAACTCACCGACGGCACCGGCCTGAGCCTGGCCTTCGTCACCGCCGCCCTGCTCGGCCAGCACGCCTTGCCGGCCGCGGCCGCCGACCTGGTCTGCAGCAAGCTCGACCTGGACCAGGACGCCAGCCGCCTGCTGCAAAGCATCCCATCGCGCGGCAGCATCCCCGGCGGCATCCCCACCGACCCGACGGTGTACCGCTTCTATGAAATGCTCCAGGTCTACGGTTCGACCCTCAAGGCGCTGGTCCACGAGCAGTTCGGCGACGGCATCATCAGCGCCATCAACTTCAAGCTCGACATCAAGAAAGTCGAAGACCCGGAAGGCGGTTCCCGCGCGGTGATCACCCTGGATGGCAAGTACCTGCCGACCAAGCCGTTCTGATCCCCCTGTAGCCGCTGCCGCAGGCTGCGATCCAGGCCGCAGGACTGGCGAACCGGCAACGCGGTACTTCAGACAGACCGCTTGCGCAGGTTTGGGGGCCGCTTCGCAGCCCAGCGCAGCCTGCGGCAGCGGCTACAGGTGTTATTTAATTTTTAGATAGTCCTGCAAACTTTCTGATTTGCCCCGACCACGCCCCTCCCCGCCTAATCAGCGCCTGAATTCTTCAAGGCCTGATCATGGAAAACGTTCGCGCAACAACCCGCCCCGCCTTCTGGCTGATGCTCAGCGTGATTCTGGTGGCCTTGAACCTGCGGCCGTCGATGGCCGCCGTCGGCCCCTTGCTGTCCGGCATCCGTGGCGATATCGCCCTGAGCTTCAGCGGCGCCGCGCTGCTGACCATGCTGCCAGTCATGGCCATGGGCCTGGCGATGTTCTTCGGCGTGCGCATCGCCCAGCGCCTGGGCGAGCACCGCAGCGTGGTGGTTTCGCTGCTGGTCATTGGCCTGGCCACCCTGTCGCGGCTGTTCCTCGATTCGGCCGCCGAGCTGATCCTCAGCGCCGTGCTCGCCGGCCTCGGCATCGCCCTGATCCAGGCGCTGATGCCGGCGCTGATCAAGTCGCGCTTTGCCGACAATGTCGCGCTGTTCATGGGCCTGTACGTCACCTCGATCATGGGCGGCGCGGCGGTCGCGGCGTCCTTCGCCCCGCTGGTGATGAGCCGCACCGGCAGCTGGCGCCTGGGCCTGGCGATCTGGGCGGCGCTGGCGGTTGTGGCGCTGCTGTTCTGGTACGCGCAACGGGCGGCCATGCCGAAACTGCCGGGCGTCGCAACCCGCCACGAAGCCTTTGCCGGCAACCGCCGCGCCTGGCTGCTGGCGGTCTTCTTCGGCCTGGGCACGGCGTCCTACACCTGTGTCCTGGCGTGGCTGGCCCCCTATTACGTGGAGCAGGGCTGGAGCGAACAGAACGCCGGCCTGCTGCTGGGGTTTCTCACCGCCATGGAGGTGGTCTCGGGCCTGGTGACGCCGGCCATCGCCAACCGCAGCCAGGACCGCCGCCTGGTGCTGGTGGCGTTGCTGGTGCTGATCATCGCCGGCTTCTGCGGGCTGATCCTCAGCCCGCAGCACCTGAGCCTGCTCTGGCCGTGCCTGCTCGGCCTAGGCATCGGCGGGTTGTTCCCCATGAGCCTGATCGTGTCCCTCGACCACCTGGACCATCCGCGCCGCGCCGGAGGCCTGACGGCCTTCGTGCAAGGCATCGGCTACCTGATCGCCGGCCTGTCGCCGCTGCTCGCCGGGATCATCCGCGACCGCCTGGGCAGTTTCGAGTGGGCCTGGTGGTCGCTGACCGCGGTCATGGCGCTGATGATCCTGATGGTCCTGCGCTTCGATCCGCGGCATTACCACCGGCACTTCCAATGACCCTGGGAACACGTCCATGAAACCTGCCAGTTTTCTCAACGCCCATCTCGGCATGCTGCTGTGGGCGGTGCTGATCGCCGCCTCGTTCTTCGCCGCGGCCCAGGTCAGCCAGGTCGTCGACCCACTCCTGCTGACCGGCCTGCGCCTGCTGTTGTCGGCCCTGATGTTCGTGCCGTCGCTGTGGCTCAACGGCGCATTCCGGATCACCCGCGCCGGGCTGCGGGCGCATGCAGTGCTGGGCCTGTTGCTGGCGGTGTACTTCGCTTCGCTGTTCGAGGCGCTGCGGCATACCTCGGCGGTCAACACCGGCATCCTGTTTGCCCTGGTGCCGCTGCTGACCCTGCTGTTCGAAGGCGTTCTGCTAAGCGGCAACAACGCGAAAAACCGCCTGTTGCCGATGCTGCTGGCGGCCGCCGGAGCCATGCTGCTGACCTTCAAGGGCGGCGGCGCCGAGGGCATGCCGTCGCTCTACGCGCTCGGCGTGTATGGCGTCGGTTGCCTGGCCATGGCCTGTTATTCGCCATTGAGCCAACGGCTGAAAGCCACCAGCCTGAAAGACCGCAGCCCGGCCGCCATGACCTTCTGGAACATGCTGTTCGGCGCGCTGTTCCTGTTCGCCTTCTGCCTGCCCGGCGGTGGTTGGCGCAGCGCCGTCCTGCTCACTTTCCACGACGGCCTGTGGCTGCTGTACCTGGCCTTGTTCGCCACCCTGGCGACCTTCTGGTTGCTGCACCGGGCCATCGGGGTGATCGCGCCGGCCACAGTCATTTCCTACATCTACCTGAGCACCCTGTTCATCACCCTCTTCCATTGGTTCGGGCTAGGCCGGCAACCCTTGCCGAGCGAGCTGCTCGGCGCGCTGCTGGTGGGCCTGGGCATGCTCGCGCTGATCCTCGGCAGCCGCCGGCCGGTCCCCGTGCCCGGCTGAAGCACCAGGCACAGGGACAAGCCGCCAAGCGCTGCGCCACACTGCGCAGGTCGTGTTATCGGAATTAATTGTCCCCTCGTTATCCGTGAAACCCCGGGGCAAGGATTCAATTAGGACGATCGTTCCGTTAGCATCAGGCGAGTTTGCGCACGACCGCGCGAGGTGCTTAACGAGACGGAACTGATGCTGAACAGTAACTTGCTTAGAAAGCTCGACATGCAGGACCTGATGGTGTTCGTCGCCGTGTACGAGCAAAGCAGCGTGACCGGGGTTTCGGAAACCCTGTGCGTCAGTCAGTCGACCGTCAGTTACTGCCTGAAAAAACTGCGCACCGGCTTCGAGGACGAGCTGTTCATCAACACCCGCACCGGCATGCGTCCGACCTACAAAGCCACCACCATGTACAGCCACGTGCTGAAGGTTCTGGAGAGCATCAACCTGTGCCACTCCGGGGTCCAGGCCTTCGACCCGACCCGCCAGGCCGTCACCTTCAACGTCTGCGCGCCGGAATATTTCGAACTGCTGATCCTGCCCCGCCTGCTCAAGGGCTTCGACTTCGCCGACCTGCCGGTGTCGGTCAATGTGCACAAGCTGGAAACCGATATCCCCGCCGATGAACTGCGCGACGGCAGCCTGGACCTGGTGATCTGCTTCGGCCCGAACTTTCACCACAACCACCCGGACCTCAAGTCGCAGATGCTGCTCGAGGATGACCTGGTGTGTGTCTTCGACAAACGCGCGACGCCGCCGCTGGAGCCGCGTTTCAGCCTGCAGTCGTTCGTCGAGCGCCGGCATGTCTACCCCACGCCCTGGACCTCGACCACCAACATGGTCGACGGCTGGCTGGCCCGCCAGGCCCACCGGCGGCAGATCGTCGCGCGCTCCAACAGCTACAGCGCGGCGCTGAAGATGATCACCGGCACCGACTTCATCCTGACCCTGCCACGGCGCATCCAGGCGCTGCTGACCAACGACGCGGTGTTCAGCCATTGCGAAGCGCCCAACGGCCTGCCGGGTTTTACCCTGGACATGCAATGGAGCGCACACACCGACCAGGACAGCGCCAACACCTGGTTCCGCGAGCAGGTGGTCAAGGTCTGCGCGCAGCAGGGCCTATTGTAGGTTCAGGCCCTGCCGCATTCCGGCTCAGTGACCGATGCTGAGCTTGCCGTAGGACTCACGGTCGATATCCAGGATCTCCACCGCCAGTTGCAACTCGACGCCGGCCGGCCATTCGCAGAGTTCCTGCAGCACCGCCAGCAGGCTTTGCGAAAGCTGCTTCTTGATTTCCGGCGAACGCCCGCTGAGCAGCGACAGCTTCACATGCACGAACCCCCGCTCGCCGAGACCGGTGCCGACGCGAAACGTCTCGACCTTGCGCGCGCGGCTCTTGATGTCGAATTCAGCGAACTGCCCGGACGCCACCAACGCGTGGTTGAACCGCAGCAAGGCCTTGTCGGCATCCAGTTGCGGCAGGTTGGCGGTGTATTCCATATGCAGATGAGGCATGGCAGAGCTCCCTGAAAGGTGAGGAAAAAGGCGCTCCATACTACACGCCCCGCAACCGCCTGCCTGAATCCTCTACCAAGGGCTAAGAAGCTCAATGGGCCTTGGGCGGCGCCACGTCGCGGTCGCTCATGAAGGCCTCCAGCCGCGAACGCAGCCAGCGCTCGGCCGGGTCGGTATCGACATGGCTGAGCCAGACCATGGACAGGTCCAGGGTCGGGGTCTTGAACGGGAACGGTTCCTGGAACAACTGCCCCGACGCGGCCATGGCCGCCGCCGCGTAGTCCGGCAGGCTGGCGATCATGTCGGTCCCCGCCAGCAACGCCGGCAGCGCACTGTACTGCGGCACCGACAACACCACCTGGCGCTGCCGGCCGATCTCGGCCAGCCACTCATCGGCAAAGCCGCTGACATTGGCCGTGTGCGACACCAGCACATGCGGACGGGAACAGTATTCGTCGAGGGTCAGCGGCGTATCGCTGGCATCGGCGCGCAGCACGCTGGGCTGGATATGCCGCAGCAGCTTGCGCTTGGCGTTGGCCGGCAGCCCACGGGTCTGGCTGATGCCCACGGTGATGTCGCCGGCGGCCAGCAGGTCCGGGATCCGCCAGTAGTCGGCGTGCTGCACTACGAACACCACCTTCGGCGCTTCCTGGCGCAAGGTCCGCAACAGTGGCGGCAACAGGCCGAACTCGACGTCGTCGGACAGGCCGATGCGAAAGGTCATGGTGCTGCTGGCCGGATCGAAGTCGTGGGTCAGGCTCAAGGCCGAGGACAAGGCATCCAGCGCCGGCGACAGGTGCTGGATCAGCTCCTCGGCGCGGGCGGTCGGCTCCATCCGGTGGCCCACGCGAATGAACAGCGGATCGTTGAAGATCGCGCGCAGGCGATTGAGCGCCGAGCTGATGGTCGGCTGGCCGAGAAACAGCTTCTCCGCCGCCCGGGTCACATTGCGCTCGAGCATCAGGGTTTCGAACACCACCATCAGGTTGATATCGGCCTTGCGCAGTTCGTTGCGATTCATCCGCGTGCTCCATCCCCAGGTCGGAGCCCAGTGTAGAAAGGCCCCGCAACGGCGTCTATCGCCATCGAAGGGGCCTGGTTCAAGCCTGAATGACTCAAGGGAAGGTAAAGGTGAACTCCGCCGCGCCATCGGCATCGCCGACCTTGAGCTCGGCATCGCTGCCGGTGCGGATGTAGCCGGCACGCAGGGGAATGATCGCGCTGTCGCCCACCCGTTGCATGTCGTAGGGGGTGTCGTCGTACTTGATCCGCTGCTGGTTCAGGTCGTTGATCATGACGATGCCGAAGCCCTTGGCGCTGTTGGGCGAAGCGCTCAGGTTGAGCACCGAGGGGTCGGTGTGGCCGGCGACCTTGTCGGTGAAGGTGATTTGCGGCTTGGCGTTCAATGCGCATTGGCTCAGCTCGATGCGGAACGACACCGGCGACGAGGTGGAGCCCACCTTGGGAAAGTCCGCCAGGGAGAAACGCCCGAGCTTCACCGGGATGGTCTTGTAGGACTCCACCACACAGGTCTTGGGGATGGTGATCCCGCCTCCGCCCATATTGATGATGGCAGGCCCCATCAAGGCATAGGGTGCGCGGCAGATGCCGCGGGGGATGTCGTCGGTCGGGATGGTGACTTCTCCTCCCAGGCTCACGACGCCTTTGAGCAAGTCGACCGCATAGAGCATCAGGCTGGAGCTGCCATCGATGCGATCGACGATCAGTTCGCCACTGGGCAACTGGCTGGGGGGAACCGTCAGGATCAGCGACTGGATATAGTTGGTCACCATAGTCGAGCGCTGACTCTGACCCGCGCTGGAATCAAACTCGACAGAGTCTTTTTCCAGGGCAATGGGTTTGGTGGTCTGGCCGATCTCCCGGGTGGTGCCGTCCGAAGAGCTCGCGGATATCTTGAAACCGATGCCGCTGATATTGGTCGGTGCTATGCCATCGGACAGCGGTGTGCCCTTGGTCCAGTACCCGGCGGATACCAGCTCATGAGCGACGTTTCCGGAAGAGCCGCCATACCGGTAGTTGGTGATCAAAGAGACTGGCCGTTGATGCAGGACCGAGCCGACCGGCGTGGCGCTGGTCAAAGGCGTTATCTCTTTCCACGGCCTGCCGGCACCGTTGCTGAATGTGCACTCGATAGCCTGGCTCTGCACCAGCGCCGCCTGCGCCGTGCCAGCGACCAGGCCAGGAAGCAGCCAGGCCGCTGCCCGCAGGCCAGGGTAAAACCTGCGCCTGAGGCCCGCGGGCCTGAATGCCATTGGAAAGAGCATGGGCCATTCTCCGTGTTCTGGGTTGCCCGGACGTCCGCTGCCGTGCAGTTGGCTGGCACGACCCGGGCCTGGGATGCAACGATGACCCGCCACGCGAATCATCCTGAAAAAGGGGGGGGAGAACCCCGGAAAAACCGCTATGCCATGCATTGGCATGGCGTAGCGGCCATCCGCGACAGCGGATTATCGATGGGTTCTAGTGATCTCCCCGTAGTTGAGACCGGCCAGAGGCACCTGGGCCGCCTCGCCCAAGACCGCGTTATTGTCCATGGTCCCGTAGTTGACGCCGACCAGGCCACCATAGGTCTGCAGCCCATTGTTCGAGAAGTTGATCTTGCCGGAGGCCCTCGATTGATCGACCTGGCCCATGTTCAACCCCACCAGGCCACCCAGCTTCGTGTAGTAGTAGCTACCGCTCAGGGCCCCCAGGGACAAGGCGTTGGAGACCTGTCCATAGTTCTGCCCGATCAGCCCGCCGATGACGCTGTGCTGGTCGCCATAGACAGAGCCCTTGGCCGTCGCGGTTTCGATAACGGAGATCAGGTTGCGACCGTTGGTGCCCACCAGGCCACCCACGAAGCTGTAGGTACCGCCCCGGACATCGCCACTGGCTTCCACCGATGTCAGGTCGCCGTCGTTGTAACCAACCAGCCCGCCGACATGGCTGTTGTTACCGGCCATGACCTTGCCACGGGCCACGGCATGGCTGACATAACCGCCGTAGTTGCTGCCGATCAGCCCACCGGTATTGCTGTTGGCGCCCGCGGTGACATTGGCCTGGACCTCAGCGGTGTCCATTGTGCCGTAGCGGTTCTGACCGACCAGGCCACCCACATGAGTGCCCGAGCCGTCGTAGACCGTACCGCTGGTGTTGACCTCTTTCAGCGTGCTGCTCTGGTTGTAACCGATCAACCCGCCTGCCGATGCACTGCCGAAACCCTTGACCGTACCGCTGAAGCTGGAGTCCCTGACCGTACTGTTGATGTTGAACCCGATCAGGCCGCCAATATTGCTGGCGCCCTTACCCTGCACCGTTGCCGAGGAGCTCGACCGCTCGACCGTACCGGCCTGGTTGTAACCGATCAACCCGCCCATATTCGTGCCGACATAACTGCACGAGTTGCCGCCGACTGAACCGCTGCTGGAGGAGTTCGCGATATAACCGTCCCTGTTGGTCCCGACCAGGCCGCCCGCACCACCTCCAAGGGTGCGCGCCAGATACCCGCCGATGGCGACATTCGCCAGACTGTTGGTAATGCGTGCGAAGCCGCTCACACCCGAAACGTTTTCACCGACCAGGCCACCCAGCGATGTGCTGTAGCTGTTGCCATTCACGGAGGAGTTGCCCCCCACCGACGCACGATCGATGGCACCGCCCGCATTGAACCCGACCAGCCCACCCACGACGTTGGTGTTCGAGGCGTTGGCGTAGACGCGCAAGCCTGTGGCGCTGACGTTGGTCAGAGTGCCGGTGTTTCGCCCCACCAGGCCGCCGATATGGCTGAAACCAGTTCCAGAAGTGGTGCCATTCACCGTCATGTTGGCCAGTTTCAGGTTGCTGATACTGCCCGAGTTACCGGCGAACAGGCCAACCATAGGCCCGGTATTGGTCACGGTGAAACCGCTGATGGTATTGCCCAGGCCATCGAAGACGCCGGCGAAAGCGCCATTGCCGCCAATGGACTTGAAGTTGCCGCTACCCTTGATGTCGGTCCCCAGGACATACAGGCCATTGAGGTTGTTACTGACCGCCTGCAGCCGGGCGGTGTTTTGAATGACATCGTAGAGCGCGCCGTTCGAATCGAACGAAGCCCCGGTACCGGACAGGGTGACCTTCGCGTTCTGCCCCAGGGCATAGCCACTGCCATGGTTCATCCCGAGGCTGGAATTGGCACCACTGAGGGTCAGGTTGCCGTTGAGCTGGATGGCTTTTTCAGCATTCATCTCGACCCGGGCCTTGATGCCGCTGCTGGCCAGCCCGCCATCGACCTTGATATCGCCCTTGGAAGACAGCTTCAGCTGATTGCCGCTGTTCCAGGTGACGGGACCGCCCACCGCCACATCGCCGACACTGCTGGCCAGCTCGATATGGGTAGTCGCCAGGTTGTTCGACAGGGTATCGGCGTAGGCCGTGTCGCTGCCCGATGCCGCCGTCGGATTGACCTTGATCTCGCTCGAGGTGATCTTCCAGCTGCCGGTCTGGCCGTTGCTGGCCTGGGTATTGACCCGGGTCGCCAGTTGCACCTCGGTATTCGCGCCTTTGGTCTCGATCGCACCGCCGTTGCCCACAGTGCCGATGGCGCTGGCGGTCATCGCCCCGCCCACCAGGACCTTGCCCATATCGCCGCCATCGAGGGTGATCTTGCCGGCTGTGCCACGCAGGGTGTTGGCCTCGATGGTGCCCTGGTTGTTGACCACGGTCTGCAACATGGCGCCGGCACTCTTGGCAGTCATCAGCACCTGGCCACCGTCGGCCTTGAGCAGGCCGCCGTTTTTTACCAGGGCATCCACTGCGGCACCCTCGACTTGCAGGTTGAGCAGGTTGTTGCCGTCGAAATTCAGGGTGAACTTGTCCCCCGCGCCCAGCGCCACCCGGCCCATTTGCGCCTGGATCACCCCATTGTTGCGCACGCTGGTCCCCAGCAGCGCCACGTTGCCGCCCTCGTCGGCAATGATGCTGCCGCTGTTGATGATCTCCGCCGGTGAGCTGCCCGAGAAATTGTATTTGCCAGCCTCGAAGTCTTTATTGGCAATGTCCCGGGTCGAAGCCACCAGACCACCCACATTGACCTGGGCGCCCTGGCCGAACACGACGCCATTGGGGTTGACCAGAAACACCTGGCCATTGGCATCGATCCGGCCCTGGATGTTACTGGCATTGGTACCGACGACGCGGTTCAGTGCAACCGAGCTTTTAGTGGGCTGGTGGAAGGAGACCTTCTCGCCCTTTGCGACACTGAAGTCGTTCCAGTTGGTGATCAGCTTGTCACTTTTCTGGTTGATCGACATTTCCTTGCCATCGTTGAAGGTCAGGATATTGGCTTCCCCGGAGACATGGGTGTTTCCCGTCGGCAAAGCGAATGCCGACGACATGGCGCCCACCCCCAGCAGGCTGACAGCCGCCACGACCATGCCCTTGCGCGCACCCGACTTGCGCCGGCGCCGCGCGCCCTCATGAGCCACATTCCAGCATGCCAGGGCCTGGTTCCAAACCAGTGCATACATTTTGTTCACGGTAACGCCCTCTTCACTAAAGAACGCTCTGCAAACCATTTGCAGAGCGACACCACTCCTGCTACGAGCAGGTACTAGAAATATTGCGTCGCGTTCATCCAAACCCGGGGGCGGCGCTCTGGCTTTTCCGGGTTGTTGCCGTTGTCATTCAGAGGCCAGGCGAGCGTCAGGTTGATTTGCTGCGAAGGCCCCGCCCAACTGGCGCCGATACCGGTCGCCGTGATCCGGCGGGTATTGCTCTCTGAGGTCCAGGGTTGGCGGTTGACCTTGACGGTGCCGTTGTCGGCGAAGGCGCTGAGCTGCCAGCGCGGGGCCAGGGCGTAGCGCAGCTCGGCGCTGGCCTGCCAGCCCTGGTCGCCGCTGCCGGCACCCAACGGATAGCCGCGCACACCGTAGGGACCGCCAAGGCCGAGTTTTTCCGAGCTGTCCAGGTTGCTGTTGGCCCATTGCGCACTCAGGCGGGTATAGAGTTGGAAGCGATCGCTCAGGCGTTGCAGGCGCGCGGCATTGAGGTTGAGCTTGGCGAACTCGCCCGAGGTGCCCGCGGTACGACCGTCGCGGACCTCTTCCTCGCGGTCGCCGAAACGCAACCGGCCGCTGCCGTAGGACAGATCGAAGAAGTTCTGCCCCCCCCGGAAAAAACGGTCCTGGCTGTTGCCGTTGAGGCTCAGGGTCCACAGGCCGATCCGTTTACGGCTGCTGATTTCGTGGAGGTCGATATCGTCGCGCAGCCGTTTGTCTTCGTATTGCAATTGCGCGGTGAGGTCGAAGGTGCGGCTGCGCACCAGCGGCTGGGCGACGAAGAGGCTGCGAAAGCTGGCGACGCCGTGGTAGTCGAGGACCTCGAAGTTCCTGCCCACGCGGTAGCTCATTTCCGAGTACGCCGCGCCGATGCGGGTCGACCAGGGACCGACCGGCAACTGGTAGGCCGCGCGGTAGTAGCGCTGCGACTCGTCGCTGCGCATCGCCCGCAGGCTGAGCTGATCCCCCAGGCGCAAGGGGTTGTTGAGGTTGAGGCTGCCGCCCAGGCGGTATTCGCCGGTGTAGTAACCGCCGAAGTTGTCCGCCTCCAGGGTGCCGTTCAACAGCGGCCCGGGCTCGGTATCGATCACCAGGTCGGTGGTTCCGTACTCCTGACCAGGGCGCAAGGTGCCTCGAGCCTGGACCCCGGGCAGGTCGCTCAACAGCAGGAGGCTGCGTTCCAGGTCCGCGTCGTATACCGCCTCGCCACTGTTCAGCGACGACAGCGGCGCCTGGATCACCGGGTCCAGGGCGCGCGAACGGTTCTGCACTTCGATACGCCCGTAACGCCCCTCGACCACGGCGATCCGCACCAGGCCGTTTTCAATGTCCTGGGGCGGCAGGAAAGCCCGGGCCAGTACATAACCCTGTTTCTGGTAGTAGGAGGTAATCCGCTGCGCTGCTGCACGCAAACCGGCCAGGTCCAGCTCTTGCCCCTGCAGGTCGGCCAGCAACCCCTGCAAACGCTCGGTGCTGAAAACCTGGTTGCCCTCGACGGCAAACGTCTCGACCCGCACCCGGATCCCGGAGGTGTCCGGGGCAACCGGCGCGGCAGGTGTCTCGGCCTTGGGCAGCTCCAGCTCCAGTTCCGAAGGGGTTGGCTGGGCCGGCTGGACCGACTCGATGTCACGCATCGCCTGGCCGGCGTTAGGCACCTGCAAGGCCAGGGCGGTATTGGGCACTGCCAATGGCAGCAACGCCACCAAGGCAAAACACCAACCACGCAGGCTCGCGCCCTCGGACGATCGACCACCGCCACGCTGCTGGGCCATTGCCCCGGACCGGCTCATCGCAAAACTACTGTTGTAACCGCGCACTTCCACTCAGCGTCTCCCCGCTGTCTATCGCCACCTGGTAACGAACGACCGTCGCGCTGGCGACGGCTGCCTTTTTTGTTGCGGGCAGGGCGATACGCGTCGTGCCAAAAGGCTCGAGCGTGATTCCCTGCCAACTGATCGATTGAGCCCCGCTGCCCAGCTCCAGCTGCGGGAGGGACACGTAGTAAGGCGCCCGGCTGGTGGCCAGCAGCGCCATCTGCCCGTCCGCTCCGGGGGCCTGGTCGAGGCTCCAGCGCACTTGCCCGATGGCCTCGTCCGCCTTGCCGGCAAGGCCTGAAGGGCGGTACAGCAGCTTCATGCGCATGCGGTAGGCCAGGCGCAGCAGATTGCTGTCGGTGGTCGTGACCTGTGGCACTTCGAGGAAGTTGATCCAGAACACCGACTCGCGATCGGTGGGCAAGGGTTCGCCGGTGTAACGCACCACCAGGGCGCTGCGCTGTTGCGGGTCCAGCCGGGAAATGGGTGGCGACAGTACGAACGGCACCGTCAGACGGCTCGGGTCGGCGCGGGTATCCCCCCGGTCCAGCCAGGATTGCAGGAGGATCGGCGCATCGCCGGTATTGCCGACCCTGACCGTCAACGCCGGGGCATTCGCCGGGTAAATGAAGCGCGTGCCGGTAATGGCCAGCGCCGCCTGGGCGTCGGCGCACAGCAACAGCAGCCAGGCCGACATCAGTCCGCCACAGATCCGCCGAGCCATGGCCGAGGGGCAGCACAAGCCGCATGCCTGCTGCATCAGCCGTTCCTCGCCGGAGCGGGTGCCCCGGCAGTGTCGGGCGGTACCGGGCGGCATGGCAGGTCGAACACCTCATACCCCTTGGCCTCAGCCGCCTTGGCAGAGGCTGCATCGCGCTCGGGCAGGCGGTAATCGATCAGGCACTGCTGCCCGGGCTCATCGCCCCATTCGACACGGATCGAGCCCTGGTCCTTTTCACTGCGCAGCACTAGGCGACTGCCCTGGCCGACCGCGCCCATTTCCACTCCGCTCTCGGCGTCGGTGGCGATCGCGGCAAACGGCAAGAGCGCGCCATTGGGTTGCCGGCTGTTGATCAGGAAAGAGCGGGCCTTGCGGGTCGGGTAGGACAGCATCACCACGGCCCCCGCCACCGGCGCGGTATTGCGCGAACTCGCCTGCAGCTCAACATCGTCGGGCATGCCCTGCGGGTCGATATCCACGGTGTTGAGCTGGAACGGCGTCAGGCTGGGCACTACGGCGTAGCCGCTGCCGTTCACCCGCGCCCCGCTGTAGCCGACCCCCGCGCCCTGGGCATGCGGCGCGTAGACCAGGCCGATGGTTTCGCTCAGGGTCTGGGCGAACGTCAGGCCGCCGGGGTGCAGGATCAGGCCACCGGAAGCGCCGATGGAACCCTGGCGGTAATCGCTGCCCTGGGAAAAACTGGAACTCAAGGCCACCTGGGGCAAGGCATAGTTGAGACTGGCGTTGTGGCTGGTTTCCCGTTGCCGGTCATCGCGGGAAACGGACACGGCATAGGAGGCTTTGCCCGCATCGTCCACTGTCCCGGAAACACCGCTGGTCAGATGAGTTCCCGTACTCTGGTCGTGACTGGCGTAGTTATTGAGCAGCGTTGCGCCCCGGGTCTCGCGGCCCAGCGGGATGGTAAGGGTCAAACTCAAGGTCGTATTGCTACTGACTGCCCGACGCCCTGAATACCGGTTCTGTCCCAACGTGCGCTGTACCGCGAAGGAATAGCTGTTGCCCCGCCACTGATTGCTGTAACCCGTGGAAAAGCTCAGGGCCTTGCCTTGTCTATTCCAGTAATTGAGCGCCGAACCACTGGCATAGAAATGCCCGCCAGTAGCCTTCAGTTGCTGACTGACGTTCACATCCAGCCTGTCACGCATGCGGGAGAAGGCTTCCGCCCGTCCGCCACCCTCGACGAAGTCCTGCAACGCGACCGCGTCATGCAGCCCCAGATAGCCGCTGGTCGAGTAGCGATAAGCCAGCAGCGAGAAGTTGGTACCGCTATTGGGCAGGTTCTTGCTATAGGAAAGACGCAGGCTCGTCCCCTTCAGACGGCCCCTTCTGGGCACGTTGGTTTTGGCCTGGGTCACATCGAAGGCAAAGCCCCCCACATCGGTATTGAGCGCGCTCCCCATCAGTACCGACATGTAACTGCCCGTGACAGCGCTGCCGATGTATCCGGTAATGTCGTTATCCAGACCGTGCTGGGCTGTCCCTTGCAGCACATACTGGTTACTGCCGCGCAGCCCGGGATCGATGATCTGGCCGGCGGTGACGCCATACCGGGAGTTTCCAGGGCGCAGTAACTGCACAGTCGTGGCGAATGGCACGGTGAAGCTGCTGCTCTTCCCGTTGGCCTCGGTCACGGTAACGCTCAGGTCGCCACCGAAGCTGGCGGCCTGCAGATCGCTGATCTCGAACGGCCCAGGCGCCACCGAGGTTTCGGAGATCAGATAACCGCGCTGATAAATCGACACCTTGGCGTTCGAGCTGGCCGTACCGCGCACCACCGGCGCGTAAAAGCGTTCGGTGTCGGGCAGCATCCGGTCGTCGCTGGACAGCTGTACCCCGCGAAACGATACCGAGTCGAACAGATCGGCATCGGTGGCGCTCTCCCCCACCAGCAGTTGCGAGCGCCAGGACGGCAGCTCGGTCTGGGCATAAATTTGCCCGCGCTGATAATGGCCGCCCGATTGCGGCGACCAGGTCAGGGTGCCGTTATGCCGCAAGCGCACCGAGCCGGCATTGAGCCCCATGTTCAGCCCGGCATAACCATTGGTCATGGTGCGGCCGCTGTTTTGCACGCTGAACAGGTTGGTGTTGTAGTTGAGCAGCCCCGCGGAAACGCCATGATCCCAGTTGGCCGGATCGACGTAGGTTTTCGACAGGTTCTTCTGCAGGAAATACTGCGGGACCGAAAGATCGATCGTCAGCTCCTTGAGATCGATCTTCGTGGTGAGGCCAGGAATGTAGCGAGCCAGGTCGGCGCAATAGATGCCCTCCGGCATGCTTTCGGCGGAAGGTTGCGCCGAAACCGCCTTGTCCAGATCGATACCGGCGCGCAGCAGCAACGAACGCTCATAACAAGGCCGGCCCCCTTGCGGCCCGTGAGTGTCGCGAAACTCGATGTTCTGCGTGACACGCCACTGACCATTGACCAACAGGTCGATGCGGTAATTGCCCGGAATGAGAAAGCCCTGGCGCTCGAAGCGGCTGGTATCGATGGGTGCGCCTTCGGTCTGAAACAACATCTGCGAGTCGAACACCACGCCCTGCCCCACAGGCTCGGCAGTGGCAGTTCCAGCCCATGTTTCAGTCGTCATGACAATAGCCGCCGTAGAAAAAAGACATAGAAAGAACCGACCTGGACTCAAACCGTACGAAACTAACGCACAAGCAAAAACAACCAGATAACTACGCTGGACGTTCAACATATTCGATACCGGCATGCAGCCAAGTCATGGAGATGACAAAAAACTGCAGGGTGAGAAAAGTTACAGAGATAACGGTTTTTCAAGTACGCGCCGCCCACCGAAGTCGTTAATGACTTCGTAATGAACAGAGGCTTTGCGATAAGTCTGAGGAGCACGTTCAGGCAATGGAAAAAACCCACTACTGAAAGGCGCGATCATTTCATCTTTAACTGCAACCCGCCGCCCATCCAGAGCAACTTCGATCTTGCCGAAAGAAACGTAATACGCCGTCGGATTGCTTACCTGAACTCCCAGGCGACTCTCCACATTGCCTTTTTCATCCGGATGACTGGCTTGTTTGAATTGCCAATCGAGTTTGTTCGCCACCAAGTCCACATCCGACTTCAGGTTCTTGGGTCGGAAGAACACTTTGATTCGGGTTCTGAAGGTAAACTGCAAGACATTTTCATCGACTTCCTTGCGCGGAGGTGTTTCCAGCACATTGAGCCAGAACAAGGACTCCCGATCTTCTGCAAGCTTTTCACCCGTATAGGAAACACGCAGTGAAGCCGAACTCTCCGGATCCAGACGAATGACCGCAGGGGACAGCAGAAATGGAACCTTTATTTCCTCAGGGCCTTTAGTTGAATCGCCCTCATCAATCCAACTTTGAGCCAACGAAGCAGTTGCACCGGTATTGTTCATTTTTATTGTAACTTCACGAGCATCCGACGGATAAACCAGCCGAGTGCCCTGAATGACTACCGACGCCTGTAGGGTTCCAGAACATACGCCCAAGAACATGACGCCAAGAACGAAAGAAGAAAAAATACGCGCTTTCGGCGTCATGAATCACTCCTCGGGCGCTGGCCTTTACTTATACGACAGGGTGTATCGAACGAAGGAGTTACCCGAACCCGCGCCAACGCTAGCCGCGGTCGCAATGTAGTTCGCCTTGAACTTGAGAGTTGCAGTGTTGCCTGCAACGGTGGCGACCTGTGGCGTGGCTTCCGACTGACCGAGTGGGATTTTCGTGCCAGCAGCAACATCGTCGTTGAACACCTGGATCTGCACGCCGGTGGCAGGCGCCGCGCCGATCAGCTTGAGGTTCCCGGTCACCGAGTCGACGTTGCCCACCTGGTCAAAATCAACGACAACCTTGGTTCCATCGGCACATTGCGCGCCGGAGAGCACCAGTTGGAAGCCTTTGAACGGAGAAGCATCGCCAATGGCCTTGAAGATCGTCGGAGAAATGCGCCCCAGTTCCACGTTGGTGATGTTGTCTTCACCCGGTGCCTTGCCGTTGATGTTGCAAGTCACGTCGGTGATGCTGCCAGAGAAGTTAACCACACCATCAGTGGCATGAGATAACGAAGGAACAAGTGCGGCAAGCATCAAGCTGGAAGTTGCCAGGGATAGTAAAGATGTGCGTTTCATATAGTTTCCTTGTTCACGTTGATCGGCAAAAGAAGTGCAATTCATTTGATCGCCCTCCCGGTCCAGCCATGACCAAAGCATGCCAGCCATGGCAGTCCAAGCCTCTCTCATTCAAAGTCTAAGTCGATTGGTCGACAACAATAGCAAGCGCCTTGGGCACCCTATAAAGGACACCCAAGGGAAGCCGTAGCTTACCGATCAAGCTTCGAATTTGAATTGAGAGACGGCCGAAGTACCCATCAGAAAAATCTTAATAAAACGCCCATTGATTTCGTCTTTACTTATGAGACAAGACTGTGTACTTCTTCAGCGCGTGCGTTTAGCTGAACTCTGCCAAGAGTTCGCATCGCAGCAACCTGAATCAGGCTAACTAGTTACTCAATAAAAAATGAAAGGAGTCTACTCCGCCGGCCTGCCCTGCGAGCACCAACAAAAGGCCCAACCTCAATGAAAAGAATCGAATACAGAGAGTAAAAATATAAACCCACACATGTAACCAGCACAGAGAGAGCGCACTATGGGATCCATAGTAATAGTCGACGACCACCCCCTTATCAGGGTTGCCTTGAAAGTCATACTTGAACGTAACGGACACCATATCGCCGCCGAGGCAGATAATGGTGTCGACGCCATTCAAGTTGTTCGCACACATAAACCGGATCTGGTGATACTTGACCTCGACCTGCCGCAACTGGATGGACTATCCGTACTCACTCACTTCAAGGCCAATAACTTCCTGGTAAAAACGCTGATATTGACGTCCAGCGACTCGAAGAACTTTGCCGTACGCTGTTTGCATGGGGGCGCTGCAGGCTTCATCTGCAAGGATGAAGCGCTGGATGAGGTGGGAGACGCAGTAAAGGCATTATTATCAGGGCATACCTATTTCCCTGAGAGCTCTCTGCTGCTGTTGCAGGAAAGCATTCACACCAATCAGATGCAAAGTATTGCCGCCTCTCAGTTGACCAACAGGGAAATCACCACATTAAGATTATTGGCACAGGGTCTTAACAATAGGGAGATTGCAGCGACCCTGCTTATCAGCCACAAAACGGTCAGTACTTACAAAGTAAGACTCTTGAAGAAATTCAACACCACCAACCTTCTGGCCCTGATTGAAATAGCCAGGCAAAAAGGAATCATATAGGCCTCTTGCGAAACCCAGCAGCGCATGGACATCTGTCCGTTCCAGAATCGGCGCCTTATCGGTTTTGCGGCGGGACATCGAGCACGACTCCCTTAGAGCAGCAGAGGAATCAGCGCTCACGAGGCAGTTCTCTCAGATTGATTGGCCCATCATCCTGTATGGCTACAAGACAGATGTCCTTGAGGTTGAGCAACGCCTGCTCGACCAGCTGCGCCCTTTCCAACAGCACCGGCCAGGCCCCTGCGATACTGACTTCCCTCAGCCGCTGGCAGCTGGAGATCAGCGGCTGGTACTTCAACACACAAGCTGCCCCCGCCATCTTGTGGCACAGCCTGGCAATGGCTTGCCGATCGTTTTGTTCGCAGTACGCCCGCAACAGCTCAAGGTCTTTGATCTGGTAAGTCCTTACATCCTCGATGAGCCGTCGTGCGATTTGCTCATTGTCGCCAGCAAGGTCCATGAGCCTGCCAAGCACCTCCAGCAACGACACCGCAGAACCGCCCCGGATAGCCTGAAGCACCTCGTCACCCGCACTTACGCCTGCGTTGAAGCCTGCCGCCTCCGGCGTTGCACCGGCCTGTACACCCTGCCTATTCATATCCGCCTCCCTGCCTCAGCTGAATATGCCGCGGCCCGCTCGCTGAATAGGGGTCAGGCTAGGCAAAACGCCTTGAAGCGAATATCAGACATTTCTCAAAGCGCTGGGCAGGCAACTTTGTTCAGGGACGCCGCTCCTCAGGGATTGAAATCCGGACAGCATGAAAAAAGCCCGCCAGAAAAATATTCTGCCGGGCTTTTTAACAACTGACGCTGCAGTTTGCGGCTGTCCAGCACTGGCATGACGCAGCCAGGCCATGCCGCATAAGGGTTTCAGCTCATTGAGCCGCACCAGTGTTGGGTGCTTGCGAGCATTTCGCCAAAAACACATCGACATAATATTGACGAATAAATGCCCGCCCGTCGGAATATTGGCACTTCGTACTGTTACTCCCGCTTAACACCTTTACAAGGCCTGACCCCACAACTAAACAACTATCAAACTGATATCAGGAAAGGCCGTATCCCTGAATCAGAACGACCCCAAGACACGGCTTCATCCAGCCATTAATCCAGGAGTCCCTTTCATATGGGTGCTCTCAGGCTATTGCGCACCATGCGCAGCGCAGCCCCAGGCTTGGGCCCATGTTCGCCCGACCGCTCCTGCGATTCGCTTTTCAAGTACGGCGAACTTCTTCACCTGCACGCCACTTGCGTCCCTCTTCCCGCAGGCCCGGACGGCCGACGATGTCCGGGATCAGCTCGCACCGCTCCTTGACACCCTGAGCGGTACAAGCATGGGACTTCGTCCTGTCAGCAGGACCTGGCGATTCTAAAAAAAGCATTCTCGGGAGAAAGACATGGCTACCACCACAACGACCAGCGGCGGCACCACCACTTCGTTTTCCAATACACCGCAGGCGAAGGACGACATTTTCACTACAGGTGTCATTGGCACGAGCAGTGCGGCCATCACTGAAGACCTGCTGGGGGTCGTGTACCTGGACGTCATGTCCAATGACCTGGGTGGCAACGCCAAGACACTCTGGTCACTGGATAACGCGACCAGTCTTTCTACTGCCACCAAGGTTTATGCTCCGGCCGATCTCCTGGTCCAGGACACAAGCAGGGTTGAGGCGACGAGTTCTGACACCAGCTTCAACGGTGCAAAAATCTGGATTACGTCGGATGGAAAAGTTGGCTACGACGCCGCGACCTTATCGACTGCCTTCAAGGCGCAACTTCAGGCGCTTGCTGCCGGAGCGTCCCTGACAGACAGCTTTACGTATGCGATTCGCCTCGGCAATGGCACGCTCAGCTGGGCCACCGCGCAGGTGCAATTTGCCGGTGCGAACGACAGTGTGACGATGAGCCTCGGCGCACAGGCCGGTAGCGTAACCGAAGATGCGCTCACGACTCAGAGCCCGACCGACTCACACAGCGCGACGGGCACGATTGCCTTTAGCGATGTCGATCTGAGCGACACGCATACCGCCTCTTTCGTAGCGGCGGGAGGCAATGCCACAGCGCTGGGCAACTTCGCCCTGGCCTCTGTGGTTGAAGCCGCCAATGCGGCCAACGGCACCGTCAACTGGACTTACACCCTGAATAATGCGGCAGCCCAGTCCCTGGCCCAGGGTCAGACGGTTAGCGAAACTTATGTGGTCACCATCAGTGACGGGCATGGCTCGTCGACCACGCAGAATGTGACCATCACCATCACGGGCACCAACGACCAGGTGCAGATCACCAGTGGCGTGCAGACTGGAGATGCCAAGGAAGACAGCGGCGACTACGCGGCCAGCGGCAACATCACCTTTACCGACGCCGACCTGATCGACACCCACAGCGTTACCGTCACCCCGGGCGCTTCCGGCTACCTGGGCAGCTTCACTACGGCCCCATTGAACGACAGCACCGGCACGGGCAGCGGCTCGCTGGCCTGGCACTTCGCGGTAGACAACGCCGCCCTGCAGTTCCTGGGCGAAGGCCAGACCCTCACCCAGACCTATGACGTGGCAATCGGCGACGGTGCGGTGCAGACCGTGAGCATTACCCTCACCGGCAGCAACGACCGGCCGACGCTGACGATTGCCGACACTACCGGCACGATGAGCGAAGGCAACGGCGCGGCCACCCTGAGCGACAGCAGCGCCCTGAGCTTTGTCGACCTGGACAACATCGACCTGGTGACCGTATCGCACACCGCCAACGGCAACATCGCCTGGAGCGGTGGCACGCTCGATGCCGGCGTGGCTTCGGCCCTGGTCGCCGGCTTCTCGGTCGATCAGAACAGCTGGGACTACAGCAGCAGCCAGAACCTCGACTTCCTCGGCGCCGGTGAAACCATCACCTTCTCGTACACAGTGGTCGCCACCGACAACAGCGACGCGGTAAACGCGGCTTCGGCGACGCAGACTGTCACCATCACCATTACCGGCAGCAACGACGCGCCCGTACTCAGCTTCGCAACGGACAATGATCTCGGAGCCGTGCAGGAAGACACCACCCTTAGCGTCAGCGGCCAGTTCAGCTCGACCGATATCGATCACGATGCCACGGCCACCTGGAGCATCGTCGGGGCAAACACCGGCGCCTTCGGTTCGATCGCCGTGGACGGCACCGGCCAGTGGACCTACACCCTGGCCAACGGCAGCGATGGTGTCGCCAGTGCGGTGCAATCGCTCAAGGCGGGCGAAAGTCACGACGAAGTGTTCAGCGTGCAGGTCAGCGACGGTCTGGGCGGCGTGGATACCCAATTGGTGACCGTGACCGTCACCGGCAGCAACGATGCGCCAGTGCTCAGCTTTACGACGGGCAACGATGCCGGTGCCGTGCAAGAGGACACCACCCTTAGCGTCAGCGGCCAGTTCAGCTCGGCCGACATCGATCACGATGCCACCGCCACCTGGAGCATCACCGGTTCAAATACGGGTGCCTTCGGTTCGATCGCCGTCGACAGCACCGGCCAGTGGACCTACACCCTGGCCAACGGCACCGATGGTGTCGCCAGTGCGGTGCAGTCGTTGAAGGCGGGGGAGAGTCATGATGAAGTGTTCAGCGTTCAGGTCAGCGACGGTCTGGGCGGCGTGGATACCCAGCTGGTGACCGTGACCGTCACCGGCAGCAATGACGCGCCCGTACTCAGCTTCGCCATCGGCAACGATGCCGGTGCCGTGCAAGAGGACACCACCCTTAGCGTCAGCGGCCAATTCAGCTCGGCCGACATCGATCACGATGCCACCGCCACCTGGAGCATCACCGGTTCAAATACGGGCGCCTTCGGTTCGATCGCCGTCGACAGCACCGGCCAATGGACTTACACCCTGGCCAACGGCACCGATGGCGTTGCCAGTGCCGTGCAGTCGTTGAAGGCGGGCGAAAGTCATGATGAGGTGTTCAGCGTGCAGGTCAGTGACGGCCTCGGTGGTGTGGACACTCAACTGGTGACTGTCACTGTCACCGGCACCAATGACCAGCCAACCCTGACGATTGCCGATACCACCGGCGCGATGAACGAAGGTGATGGCACTGCCACTCTGAGCGACAGCGGCGCCCTGAGCTTTGCCGATGTAGACAATACCGACACGGTGATCGTGTCGCAGACCGCCAACGGCGACATCGCCTGGAGTGGCGGCACGCTCAATGCGGGCGTGGCTTCGGCACTGGTCGCCGGCTTCTCGGTCGATCAGGACAGCTGGGACTACAGCAGCAGCCAGAACCTCGACTTCCTCGGCGCCGATGAAACCATCACCTTCTCGTACACGGTGGTTGCCACCGATGACAGTGGCACAGCTAACGCTGCCTCGGCGACACAGACCGTGACCATTACCCTCACCGGCACCAACGATCAACCAACCCTGACGATTGCCGACACCACCGGCGCGATGAACGAAGGTAACGCTGCGGCCACATTGAGCGACAGCGGCGCCCTAAGCTTTGCCGATCTGGACAGCACCGACATGGTGACCGTATCGCACACCGCCAACAGCGACATCGCCTGGAGTGGCGGCACGCTCAATGCGGGCGTGGCTTCGGCACTGGTCGCCGGCTTCTCGGTCGATCAGGAC